>DROW01000028.1 GCA_011388675.1 Chloroflexota bacterium
CACCGGGCAACCCCAACGCCGGGTGGACTTACGGGGACCTGGACGGCGTCCATCCCACCGAGCCGTTCGAACTGAGCCAGTGCGGCGTCCTCACCGTCACCGCGCCCGACCTCTCCGGTCTTAAGGAAGTGACCCCAACGATCGGCGTCCTGCCGGGCGACCTGCTCACTTACACCATCACCCTCACCAACGGCACGGGGACCACCGTCATCACCGCCCACGTTACCCTCACGGACACGTTCCCACCTGGATTCGACGTCTTTACCCCTACCCTTCCTCCTGGGATAGGGTACATCACCTCCACGCGCACCATCACCTGGACCGGGGACATCGCTCCCGGCGCGTCGCTGATCTTCGTCATCCGGGTGCGGGTCCCGCCGGTGAACATCATCCCGCCGGGAGGCTACACCTTCACCAACACCGTCCAGATCAACGACGGTTATGGCAACACGATGGGTATCTCCTCCTCCGCCGTCACTGTGACCTCCTATCGCGTGCATCTCCCCCTCGTCGCCCGTCGCTGGGGTCCGTAGTCAGCGAACAACAGGGGGAGACGCCGGATGCCCCGGCGTCTCCCCTTGTTCGAAAAAGCGAATCCCCACTGCCCGGCCTCAAGGGTGCAGTGCACACCGCACCTTGTTGTCCAGTTCTGATTTTAACCGCACGCTCCAAAAATGATGTAAGGAAAGGAGGAGAAGGGAATGAAAAGAAGGTGGTTTAAATCCTTGGCGGCTCCGATCATAGCGGTCGGCCTGCTGGGGCTCGTCCTGCTCTTCGCACGCCACCCCGCCGCCGCTTCGCCCGCCACACCTCAGGCCATCACGCCGATCTACGACATCCAGTACACCACCGATCCAGGCTCCGACGGCACTTACCCCTCGCCACTGGTGGGGCAGACCGTGACCACCACGGGGATCGTCTACGCCGTGTACGGGTACGGCTTCTGTATCGCCGATGCCTCCGGCCCCTGGCACGGCCTCTACGTCTACGTCGGCACCGGCAGCAAGCCCAACGTGGGAGACGAGGTCCAGGTCACCGGTGAGGTCCGCGAATACTTCGGCCTCACGGAACTTTCCAACTCGCCGACCTACGTGGTCCTCAGCAGCGGGAACACCCCCTATTCCCCAACCGTGGTCGAGGCGTCGGAGATCCCCTACGACAACCCTGACGTCAGCGAGGGGTACGAGTCGGTCTTCGTCGAGGTACGGGACATCGAGGTGACGGAGGAGGCCGACTCGCACGGTGTGTGGACCTTCACCGACGCCAGCGGCGGGGTAGGCAAAGCCGACGACTGGGGATACCACGCGGAGCCTTCGGTGGGCGACCGGTACGCCGCGCTGCGCGGCGCGCTCATCTACACCTGGAACGAGTACCGGGTGATGCCCCGCTCCGCCGACGACCTGGTGCCGCAGCCTTACCTGCGCGCGACGAAAGCCGGCCCGATCCGCGTGGACCCCGGCGCGCTGTTCACCTACACCCTCACCGTGGAGAACCACACCGCCGTCACCCTCACCCAGGTGGTCCTCACCGACCGGATCCCGATCACCCACGCCGTCTTCGCCACCGCCACGGACGGGGGGGTACTGAACGGGGACGTGGTCTCGTGGACCTTCTCCTCGCTGAGCGCGGACGACGTGATCACGGTCTACCTGGCGATGACCGCCACGGGCAGCACCGGCGACGAGATCTGGAACCGCTCCTGGGCCGCCTGGGCATCTAACTGGCCCACGCCCACCGTCGGCGGTCCGCTCCTCACGGTGATCGGCGACTATCTGCCCACCTACCGCATCCAGGGCGACGACGTCCGCTCCCCCTACGAAGGCCAGCGGGTGCGCACCGCCGGCGTGGTGATCGGCTTCTTCGAAGGGAACTACCCCGGCGGCGGCTCCTTCGATGGCTTCTTCATCCAGGACCCCGCTGGCGACGGGATCACGACCACGTCCGACGGGCTCTTCGTCAATTATGGCTCCCTGCCGATCAGCGTGAACGTGGGCGATCAGGTGGTGGTAACCGGCACGGTGCAGGAGTTCCTCGAGTGGGACGGGGCCGCGTGCGTCGGCGACGGCTGCCTGACCCAGATCGCTGTGGATTCGGTGGACGACGTAGCGATCGTCGGGACCGGCACCGTGTCCCCCACCCTACTCGACCCGCCGGGCGACCCCGACGACGCGGCGATCTACTGGGAGTCGCTGGAGGGGATGTGGGTTACCCTGCCGGTGACTGGCGTTGTCGTCGGCCCGACCAGTTACGGCACCGTGATGGTCGTCCCCGGCGACGAGGGGATCACCCGCGTGATGCGTGGCGGTCCATACCAGGGGATGCCCGTCGGCGTGCGCCACTGGGAGCGGTTCGGCGACATCGGCGGAGCCGACCCGCCCAACCTGATCGTCGGCAGCGTCATCACCGATGTGGACGGCCCGCTGATGTTCTCCTACGGCGCTTACCTGGTCACCACCCAGGCGGGCGACCCGTGGCAGGTCGTCTCCGCCGCGCCGGAGCCCACCACACCCCCCACGTGGCCCCCGGCGGCGGGGAACGAGTTCACCGTGATGACCTTCAACGTGGAGAACTTCTTCGACACCACGGACGACCCCGGCAAGAACGACCCGCTTCCCTCGGCGACCGAATACCAGGTCCACCGCGACAAGATCGTCTCCACCGTGGTTCAGGCCGGCTGTCCCACCATCATCGGCTTGCAGGAGGTGGAGAAACTGGCGGTGTTGCAGGACGTGGCTAATGTCCTGGCGACGCACGGCTGTACCTACACGGCGGTCCTCTCGGAGGGGCTGGACGGCCGCGGCATCGACGTGGGCTTCCTGGTCGACACCGACCGGGTGACCATCGAAGGGGTCCGCCAGATCCAGGACTGCACCACCTACGATACCGGGCTGGGGCAGGGTACGTGCCCTGCGGGTCAGCAGTACCTCTTCTCCCGCCTGCCCCTGGTGCTGACGGCAACGGTAGACCTGGACCACGGTCAGGCTCGCGTGGTCGTCATCGCCAACCACCTGAAGTCGAAGCGGAGCCGAGAAGGGGATCCGGAGAGCGCCCAATGGCGACTGCTGCAGGCCCAGTCGCTGGCGGCTGAGGTCCAGCGCATCCGGAGCGCCGAGCCGGCACGGCTGCTTGTCGTGCTGGGCGACCTGAACGACTTCGAGGATTCGCCACCGCTGGCGGCGCTCTACGCCACCGGCGGGCTGACCAACACGTGGTACACGCTGCCGCCGGAGGCCCGCTACAGTTACATCTACCGCGGTGTCTCGCAGATCCTCGACCACATCCTGATCCCTCCCTCCGGACTTTCCTCGCTGGAGGCGGTGGGGCCGCTCCACTACAACGCCGACTTCCCCTACAAGCCCTACCACGACGACGACACGGTGGTCTGGCGGACCTCCGACCACGACCCCGTCGTGGCGACCTTCCGGTGGCGCGCCGTCTACCTGCCGCTGGTCCTGCGGGCCGCAGCACCGTAAGCCCTTCCGGCCCTGTGCCGAAGGTATAGGCGCACTCGACAGAGCCCGGTGAACGCCGGGCTCTGCTGTTTCAAGCGACACGCGCCGCTCGCCCGGAGGGCACACCCAGGCCCGGCTGGGGATATGACCCTGGAGGTGACTTCCGGCACTTCCGGAAATGACCTGTTCTGCGGTATCTTCGTAGTGCCGGACGCCCTCCGGTAGACCAACAGAAGGAGCAGTGAGATGGAAAAGAGCATCGATCGAAATCGTCTAAGTGCTGGTATCGGCCTGATCGTCATCGGTCTGCTGGTCCTGGCAGCCCAGTTCATCCGATCCGACTGGGTGGGCCTGCTCTTCCTGCCAGCGCTGGGCCTCATCTTCCTGGTGTGGGGAAGCGCCACCCGAAACGTGGGATTATTGATCCCCGGAGGCATCCTGAGCGGGCTTGGCCTGGGAGTGTTCCTCATCGAAGTCGTCCATCCCAACCTCGAAAGCGTGGATACAGGGGGCATCTTTCTCGCCTCCTTCGGCCTGGGCTGGGGCCTCATCACCCTGTTCTCGGCGATCTTCACCGACCGGACCCATTGGTGGCCGCTGATCCCCGGCGGTATCCTGGGCCTCATCGGCGGGCTGTTGCTGGCGGGCGACGTCGGGCTGGAGGTGCTGGAATTCGTCGGCAGGCTGTGGCCCGTAGCGTTGATCGGCCTGGGCCTCTGGTTCCTCCTTCGCCGCGGCAGCCGTGAGAGCCCGCAGTGATCCTGCATCCTGCCGAAGGGACGGCGCGAAGGCAAATTCTTGCCGTGATTTTCCCACCGCAGAGCCGCAGAGGGCGCAGAGTTTGAAGTTTTTCCTTCCGACTTCTGCGTCCTCTGCGCCTCGGCGGTAAGATGTGGGCGATCACCGTGTCCGATCTCGGTTGAAGCATGGCCCAAAACCTGTATAATGGCCCCGTGTCCGAAGAGCGTCACACCCGAGAGAAGGCCCTCTCGCCGGAACTGGTAGGCTACATCACGTGGGCGACCGTCGTCGCCCTGGGGCTGACCATCCTTGCCCGAAACGGCGAGCGGTGGGACTTCGCCGCTCTCCTCCTCGCGGCCTTCGGCTTGCTGATGGGCATCGGTCCAGGCGACCCCACCGCGCCCTGGCGGCAGCATATCTACGTGCTGGCGCAGACGGGCCTGGTGGCCGGGTTGCTCTTCCTCTACCCCTTCGGCTGGTCCTTTTTCGCCATTCTCTTCTTCATCCTCAGCGCCCAGGTGATGACGCTCTTCCCGCTGCGCGTCGGTGCCCTCTGGATCGGCCTGTTCACGGTGGTCACCGCCGGAGCGTCCGTCCACGTCTCCGGCTGGCTCGACGGATTTCTCGTCCTTCTCCCTTACGTCGGCGGCTATCTGTTCTTCGCCGCCTTCGCCCGCGCCCTGGCCCGCGCCGAGGCGGCCCGCCGGGAAAGCCAGGCGCTGCTCGCCGAACTGCAGAAAGCCCATCAGCAGTTGCAGGAGTACGCCGCTCGGGTCGAGGAACTCGCGGTCGCGGAGGAACGAAACCGCCTGGCCCGGGAACTGCACGATACCCTGGGCCATCGGCTCACCGTGGCGGCGGTTCAGTTGGAAGGAGCCCAGCGGTTGATCCCCCGCGATCCCGAACGGGCGGCGACGATGGTCGGGACGGTGCGGCAGCAAGTGCGCCAGGCGCTCTCCGAACTGCGCGCTGCCGTGGCCGCCCTGCGGAGTCCGCTGGAGGCGAACCTGCCCGTGCCAGAGGCCCTGGCCCGACTGGCGACGCGCTTCGAAGAAGCCACCGGCATCGAGGTCCACCTCGCAGCACCTGCCGACCTGCCGTCCCTCCCAGAATCCCATCGGCTGACCCTCTACCGCGCGGCCCAGGAGGCGTTGACCAACATTCAGCGGCACGCGGACGCCCGCCAGGTGTGGATAGCGGTTGAGGCGACGGAAGGGCGGATTGCGCTCACGGTGAGCGACGACGGGCGGGGGCTTCCCCCGGACGCAGAGGGGCGCGGCTTCGGGTTGCGCGGGCTGCGGGAGCGGGCAACCCAACTCGGCGGCACGCTGACGCTGAACGAGCGTCCGGGCGGGGGAACTCAGATCCAGGTCTCGTTACCTCTCTCGGAGACGGACAATGGGTGAGACGATCCGCGTTCTCCTGGTGGACGACCAGCGGCTGATGCGAGAGGGACTGCGGACCCTTCTGGAACTGGAGCCGGATCTGGAGGTGGTGGGGGAGGCGGGGGACGGTGAGGCCTCCCTGGAGGCCTACGCCGCGCTCCGACCCGATGTGGTGTTGATGGACGTCCGGATGCCCGGGATGGACGGCGTGGAGGCGACCCGTCGCCTGCGGGAGCGGTGGCCCGAAGCGCGGGTGATCATCCTCACCACCTTCGACGACGACGCCTACGTGTTCGAGGGGCTGCGCGCGGGAGCGCTGGGATACCTGCTCAAAGACGTCTCCGGAGAGGAACTGGCGGAGGCGGTACGGACGGTAGCCGCCGGTGGCGCGCTGATCCAACCCTCGGTGGCCCGCAAGGTGGTGGCAGAGTTCGCCCGCCTCGCCCCTCCGGCCCGCTCGGCGGAGGAGGGGCTGCCCGAGCCCCTTTCGGAGCGGGAGCAGGAGATCCTGCAACTGCTGGCGCGCGGGCTCACCAACCGCGAGATCGCGACCCGGCTTCACCTGGCCGAGGGAACGGTGAAGAACTACGTGACCTCCATCCTGCAGAAACTGGGGGTACGGGATCGGACCCAAGCCGCCCTTCGGGCCAGGGAGTTGGGGTTAGTCTAGCCTCGCGGCCTGCCGCTCCCCCTCAATCGCCCATCACCAGGGGGAGAAACAGGTGGTGCGGCCACGGTAGGACCTCCCGATCGATCCGTAACGCCGGGTCGCCGAGCAGGGTGAACGTGTCCAACAGGTCCAGGTTGTGGCCGGTAGCGGCCAGGCGGAGTTTCCCCGCCAGCGTTGCCTCACCGACCGTCCCCACCTCGTCGACGAAGACGGCGCGGAAGAAGCCGTCGGAGAGGCGGCTGTGGCCCGTGCCCACCCCCAACCCCGTCGGCCCCCAGGCGGCGACGGCCCCTCCCTCGTCCAGGAGGATCAACTCCTCGTCCAGCGTCGGCTCGGGCCGGTGGAAGGCCCCCGTGAAGCAGGTCATCTCCGCAACGATCGGCCAGCGGCGGCCGTTGCGCAGCGAGGGGAGGTCGTCCAGGTGGAAGAACCGCTCGGCGGCCCACTGCTGCCAGGAGGAGTGGCCGGTGAACTGGATTACCGACGCGCCGTGGTTCCAGTCGGCAAGAAGCGCGTCGTGGAGGGCGTCGGCCTCCTCCGCTGGACAATCGCTGACGTAGGGGTTGGGCCCGGAGCAGTACCGGCGGGTGACGGTGAAGGGGTCGGTCACGTAGACGGCGGCGTGGTCGTCGGAGGCGGCGGCGAAGTCGCCCGCCGCGTCCGCGTCGTCGGCTACGAGGACCACGTCCGCGTTCCAGCCGCCCGGAAGAGGGTCGGTCTCGTAGGCGACGATCTTCTCCACCAGCGCCCGGGCCTCCTCCGGCGAACCCACCGGCAGCCGGCCCAGGAGCAGGTCGGGCAGGTTGTCGTCCCCGTCCACGCAGACGTACCGGTTGTCGGCCGCCGTCTCCCCGCCCCAGGGGTCCACATCGGCCAGGTACGGCGGGATGAAGGTAGGGGGCGAATCGGGCCGGTACTGTTTGGGATCGAAGGAGCCGTCGCCCACCAGGAGGACGTAGGTCGGGCGGGGGCTCCAGGTGGCGTAGGCGTCGGCGATGAAGGCGCGGATGGTCTCGGGGTCGGGACGGCCGTCGCCGTAGGCGTCGTAGATGCCCAGGACGCTGACCACCGTCACGCTCAGCCCCTGGCTCCGGCGCAGGTCCACCAGGGGCCCGAGGGCGTCGGCGAAGGCGGGGTGGGTGATGATCAGCAGATCAGCGCCGTCGGCCCCGCCGTCGACGACGAAATCCTCCGGGGGGCGGATGCGGCTGGGGGAGCGGACCGCGCTCTCGGCAGCCACGAGGTACCGGCGCGGACCACCCGCGGGCGGGTCGCCCAGGGTGATCTGATGCCCGTCCACCCAGAAGCCGGTCAGCCGGACCGGACGGAGCGGATCGGAGACGTCGTAGGCGCGGTAGGGGCCGGGGGCGGCGAGGGCGACGGTGTAGGCCCGCGACGGCCCCGCGCCGGACGCGTCGCGCAGGACCAGCGGGAGGTAGGTCCGATAGGGGAGAGACGGGGGTGAGGTGCCGGTGGGGGAGGAAACCACCCACCCAAACGTCACCGACGCGCCGGACGGTTCCGCACTGCGGCCGTAGCAGACGGCGAACCCGTCCAGCCAGGCCCCCTCGGTGACCAGCGGGCGCAGGGAGAGCACGTTGGAGCCGGAGCGGAGCACACTCGGCGGGATGCGGAGGGTCCGGGTGACGGCGGCCTGTCCGCTCCAGGCCACCTCGCCGATCCCCGTGCCGTTCACGCCGACCGCCCACCGGTGGTCGCCCGCGGTGTAGCCGATCAGCCAGAGGGTGAGGCTGGCCGGGGAGGTGGCGTCCACGGCGGTGAGAGGGAAAGAGTAATCTGTGGATGCAGAGGCCGGACCGAGCAGGTAGTCCCACACCCACCGGTCCCCGTCCCGCCCCGGAGGGACCCCCGCCGTGAAGCGGTCGGGTGTATAGAGAAGGTTCTCCTCGAAGACCGCCTCCACCGAGGCCGTGCCAGCGGGCAGGCCAGCCGGGTCGGCAGAGCGGGCGGGCATCCGCTGCCCCGGTGTCGTGTCGGCCACCAGCCGGTAGACGTCGACACGGGTCCAACGGCTGAAGCGGGGCTCAGCGTAGAAGAGGATCGATTCGCCCGGCTCGAAGTCCGTGTCGTCGTCCCCCTCCCATTCGTAGGTCACCTCGTCGCTCCCCCGGAAGAGGCGAAGGTTGTGGGGATCGGCGGTCCCGAAGCCCAAGGGGGCCAGGTCGGCGTAGGTGAGGCGGTAGAGGGCGGAGGTGTCTACCTCGACGAAGGCGACGGGGGATGG
>DROW01000029.1 GCA_011388675.1 Chloroflexota bacterium
CCCACCAACTTCATCGACGTAGAGATCCAGGTGAGGGACGGCGAGGTCCACCTGGTCAACCCCCATTTCGATTTTCCGCTCGATCCGGAGAACGCAGCGAGGCTCAAGGACTACCCCAAACGGGAACTCATCCTCGGCGTCCGCCCGGAGAACATCGTTCTGGTGGATGAGAAGGAGGCCATCTTCTCCACCCAGTGCCTGGTCTCCGAGCCCCAGGGGTCCCACCAGATCATCGCCGTCGAACTGGACGGGAAGATCGTCAAGATCGTCGCCCCGGCCTACCCCAAGGTCCGCTCGGGAGAGACGATCCACCTGAACTTCAAGCAGGAGGCGATCGCCTTCTTTGACAAAGACACGGGACGACGGATCGAGTGACGATGATCGAACGATGTAAGGAAAACCCCATCATCACCCCCGCCGACGTGAAGCCCTCGCGGGAGGGTTACCGGGTGCTGGGGGCGTTCAACCCCGGTGCGGTCCGCTTCGGCGACGAGATCCTGCTCCTCCTGCGGGTCGCCGAGGGGTGCGAGCCCCGTGAAGGGTACGCCTGTGTGCCGGTCTACCGGTTCGAGGAGGGCCGGTCCTATCCGGACATCCTGGCCTTCTGGCTGGACGACCCGGAGGTGGAGTTGAAGGACACCCGGGGCGTGGCCTACCGGGGCCGGAATTACCTCTCCACCATCAGCCACATCCGGCTGGCACGGAGCCGGGACGGGGTCCACTTCACCGTGGAGGATCGGCCTTTCATCTACCCCATCGACGAGCGGGAGGAGTACGGCGTCGAGGACGCTCGGGTCACCTTCATCGAGGGCCGGTACTACATCAACTACACCGCCGTCTCCCGCGACTCGTGGGCCACGGCCCTCGCCGTCACCGACGACTTCCATACGGTCGAACGGCTGGGGCTGATCTTCCATCCGGAGAACAAGGACGTGGCGCTCTTTCCGGAGCGGATCGGCGGCAAGTACTACGCCCTCCACCGGCCCAACAACTCCGGCTTCGGCAAGGCCTCCATCTGGATCGCCGAGTCGCCGGACCTGATCCACTGGGGCAACCACCGGTGCATCGTCCGCCCGCGGGACAACCCCTGGGAGTCGGTCAAGATCGGCGGGGGCGCGCCGCCCGTCAAGACCGACGAGGGATGGCTGATCATCTACCACGGCAAGGGGGAGGCCGGCTACTCCCTCTTCGGCCTCCTGCTCGACCTGGAGGAGCCCTGGAGGGTGGTCCGGCGGGGCGCGACGCCACTTCTGACCCCCGAGGAGCCCTACGAACGGGAGGGGTTCTTCGGCAACGTGGTCTTCTCCAACGGGGTTGTCGAAAAGGACGGTCGGTTGTATATTTACTACGGCGCGTCCGACGAGACCACCTGCCTGGCCGTCGCCGACGTGAACGACATCCTGGCCAGTCTCTGATCCAATGCGTATCCTGATCGACTTCCGTAAGTTCGACGGCGTGGTCGGCGGCGTGGAGCGGGGCGTCGTCGAGATCACCCGGCACATCGCCTCCTGGGGCCACCACGCCCTCGTCCTCTGTAAAGAGGGCCGCCTGGACGAGGTGAGGCGTCTCTTCGAGGGAACCCCGGAGGTGACCGTCCTTCCCCTGCCCGTGCACACCCACGTGATGTCCCTCAAGAACGTGTGGATGGATTCCGTCGTCATCCCGAACATCGCGGCGAGGGAGAGGGTCGATCTGATCCACTTCCCCTACAACTGGAGTTTCCCGTTGCGCAAGCGGGTCCCGACGATCCTCACGGTCCACGACGTGATCCCCTTTACCTTCCGCGAGGCGATGGGCCGGTTCACCAACCTTTTCCTTTACAAACCGGGTATCCGCCTCGCCTGCCGCCTTAACGACGTCATCGCCACCGTCTCCGAGTTCTCCAAGCAGGACATCGCTGCAAAGGTCGGCGTCTCCAGAGACAAGATCCGGGTCATCCCCAACGGGCTGCGGGAGCCCAACCCGCCGGACGAGGCATTGGACCGCGCCCTTGACGCCCGCTGGGGCCTGCGGGACGGGTTCATCCTCAACGTGGGCGGCATCCACGAGCGGAAGAACATCCCCCGCCTTATCGAGGCCTTCGCCCAATTGGTGCGCGAACACGGCTACCCCGGCAAACTGCTCATCACCGGCAACGTCTCCGGCGCGCCGTACCAGGTCCGGATGAAGAAGGTGTGCGATGCGGCGGTGATGGCAGAAG
>DROW01000030.1 GCA_011388675.1 Chloroflexota bacterium
CAACCGGCTGTTCAGCGGCACGGAGGGGGCGAATCTGAGGATGGGATTGGAGACGTTGTTGAGCCGGGTGGAGGGGTCCCAGGCCGAGGTCCGTCGGTTGCAGGCTCTGACCCAACGACTGCAGGCAACCCTGGAGCACTCGATCCAGGGGGTTGGAATGGTGCGGTTCCGTGCTTTCCCCGATACCGGCGGCGATCAGAGTTTCGCCCTGGCACTGGTAGACGGGAGGGGGAACGGGTTCATCCTCACAGCCCTTCATTCCAGGGAAGGGGTGCGCGTCTACGGAAAGCCGCTGGCGGCCTGGTCCTCCCTATACCATCTCAGCGAGGAAGAGCAGGAAGCACTGCGTCAGGCCCGCCAGATGGTCGAGGAAGGCCAACCGAGTTAGCGGGCCTGACGCCCGCTGCACAGCCGGTGCCGGAGCGGTTCTTCCTCCGCCCTGCCCGTTTACGGCGGGGCGGAGGAAGTATGTCGAATACCTTCGCTCGCCTGCCGTTGCCCCTTTCCCCTTCCTATGTTAGAATATCCGGATGCCAGAAAAACAAACGTTCTGCAATGGGCGGGGATGAGTCAGGATAAGATCGTCGTCCGCGGCGCGCGAGAGCATAACTTAAAGAACATCACGGTGGAGATCCCCCGGAACCGGCTGGTGGTCATCACCGGCATCTCCGGCTCCGGCAAGTCGTCCCTGGCGTTCGACACCATCTTCGCCGAGGGGCAGCGCCGCTACGTCGAATCCCTCTCCGCCTACGCCCGCCAGTTCCTCGAACAGATGGAAAAGCCGGACGTGGACCAGATCGAGGGGCTTTCCCCAGCCATCTCCATCGATCAGCGAGGGGTCTCCCATAACCCCCGCTCCACCGTGGGCACCGTCACCGAGATCTACGACTACCTCCGCCTCCTCTACGCCCGCATCGGCGTCCCTCACTGCCCGAAGTGCGGCCGGGAGGTGACCCGTCAGTCGGCCCAGGAGATCGTGGACGGCATCCTCGCCCTCCCTCCGGGCACCCGTTTCCAGATCCTGGCCCCCCTGGTCAAGGACCGCAAGGGGCACCATCAGGCGGTCTTCGAGGAAGTGCGCAAGGCGGGCTTCGTCCGCGTCCGGGTGGACGGGGTGGTGCGGGACGTGGACGAGGAGATCGCGCTGGACCGGTACAAGATGCACACCATCGAGGTGGTGGTGGACCGGCTGATCATCCCCGAGGAGATCGACGACGGCTTCCGCTCCCGCCTCACCGACTCGGTGGAGACGGCGCTGCAGATGGGGGACGGGATCGTCATCGTCAACGACGTCTCCGCCGATCCGCCCCGCGACCTGCTCTATTCCGAGCACCTGGCCTGCCCCGTCTGCGGCATCAGCCTGCCGGAGATCGAGCCGCGCACCTTCTCCTTCAACAGCCCCCACGGGGCCTGCCCCACCTGTCAGGGGCTGGGCACCCGGCTGGAGTTGGACCCCGACCTGGTGGTTCCCAACCCCGACCTCTCCCTGGAGGAGGGGGCGATCCAGGCCTGGAACACCACCGACCGGAACGGGGTCTACTGGCAGATGCTGGAGGCGGTGGCCCGGTACTACGACATCCCCACCGACCGGCCCTGGCGGGAGTTGACCGAGGCGCAGCGCCGCATCATCCTCTACGGCAGCGGCGGCGAGGAGATCCCGATGCGCTATGTGATGCGGGACGGCGGCCGCCGCGTCTTCCGCACCCGCTTCGAGGGGGTGATCCCCAACCTGGAGCGGCGCTACCGGGAGACCTCCTCCGATTACATCCGGGCCAAGATCGAGGAGTTTATGAGCCGCAAGCCCTGCCCCGCCTGCAACGGCGCTCGGCTCCGCCCCGAGGCCCTCGCCGTCACCGTCGCTGGAAAGAACATCTACGAGATCACCCGCTGGCCCGTGAGCCGTCTCCTGCAGTGGATCGATGAGTTGAGCGGTTTCAGGTTCCAGGCTGAGAACCCAGAACCTGAAACCATGAAACCCGAAACCTCCCCTCTTACTGAGAAGGAGTGGCTCATCGCCCGGCGCATCCTCAAGGAAGTGCGGGACCGGCTCCAGTTTATGGTGGATGTAGGGCTGGACTACCTGACGCTGGACCGGACGGCGGCGACGCTGGCGGGCGGGGAGGCCCAGCGCATCCGGCTGGCGACCCAGATCGGCTCCCAACTGACGGGGGTCCTCTACGTGCTGGACGAGCCGACCATCGGGCTGCACCAGCGAGACAACGCCCGATTGATTCGCACCCTGATGGGGATGCGCGACCTGGGGAACACCCTCATCGTCGTCGAGCACGACGAATCGATGATCCGCGCCGCCGATTGGATCATCGACCTGGGGCCGGGGGCCGGGGAGCGGGGCGGTGAGGTGGTCGTCGCCGGGACGCTGGAGGACGTGCTGAATCATCCCGAGAGCATCACCGGGGCCTACCTCTCCGGCCGCCGCTCCATCTCCGTCCCCAAGAAGCGGCGGCCCGGAAACGGGAAGTTCCTGGTCATCCGGGGGGCCCGCGAGCACAACCTGAAGAACATCGACGTCCGCATCCCGCTGGGGATGTTCGTCTGCATCACCGGCGTCTCCGGCTCCGGCAAGTCCACCCTTTTGGTGGACATCCTCTACCGTCGCCTGGCCCAGATCCTCCACGGCTCCCGCGAGCCGGCGGGCGACCACGACGACATCGAGGGGGTGGAGCACATCGACAAGGTGATCAACATCGACCAGTCTCCCATCGGCCGGACCCCGCGCTCCAACCCGGCTACCTATACCAACGTCTTCACCCCGATCCGCGAACTCTTCGCCTCCCTGCCCGAGTCGAAGATCCGCGGCTACCGGCCCGGCCGGTTCTCCTTCAACGTCAAGGGCGGCCGGTGTGAGGCGTGCCAGGGGCACGGCACGCTGCGCATCGAGATGCAGTTCCTGCCCGACGTCTACGTCCCCTGCGACGTCTGCAAGGGGAGGCGGTACAACCGGGAGACGTTGCAGGTCCGCTTCAAGGGGAAGAACATCGCCGAGGTACTGGATATGACGGTGGACGAGGCGGCGGAGTTCTTCTCCGCCTTCCCCGCCATCCGCCGCAAGTTGCAGACTTTGCAGGACGTGGGTCTGGGCTACATCCGGCTGGGCCAGCCCGCACCGACCCTCTCCGGTGGCGAGGCGCAGCGGGTGAAACTCTCGCGGGAACTCTCCAAGAAGGCCACAGGCCGCACCCTCTACGTGCTGGACGAGCCCAGCGTGGGGTTGCACGCCGCCGATGTGGACAAATTGATCGTGGTGCTCAACCGGTTGGTGGACGCCGGGAACACGGTGGTCATTATCGAGCACCATCCCGACATCATCAAGGTGGCGGATTGGATCATCGACCTGGGGCCGGAGGGGGGCGACGGTGGCGGGTGGATCGTCGCCGAAGGGACCCCGGAGCAGGTTGCCCAGGTGGAGGCCAGTTACACGGGGCAGTTCC
>DROW01000031.1 GCA_011388675.1 Chloroflexota bacterium
CTCCGGCGGCTGTTCGTCTACGCCTACGAGGGGCGAGAGATCGACTTCTGACGCATCACGCATCACGCATCACGCATCACGCATCACGTATCACGTATCACGTTTCAAGAGGCACGTGACGCGTGATGCGTGACGCGTGACGTGTGGTACGTGATCTGCTGGGAAGGAGTCTGTTATGGACGGCTACGTGGAGCGGCTGCTCTGGGTCGATCTGACCGAACGACGGGTGTGGGACGAGCCGCTGGACGAGGAATGGGCGCGCCAGTTCGTGGGCGGGAGCGGGCTGGCGGCGCGGATCCTCTACGAGATGGTGGACGGCGACACCGATCCCCTGGGGCCGGAGAACCCCCTGATCCTGATGACCGGCCCGCTGGTCGGCACGCCGATGCCCTCGGCGGGGCGGCTCTCCGTCTGCGCCCTCTCGCCGCTGACCGGGATCTGGGGCGAATCGAACACCGGTGGCTTCGTCGGCCCCGAACTCCGCTTCGCCGGGTACGACGGGGTCGTCATCACTGGCCGGGCCGACCGCCCCGTCTGGCTCTCCATCGTCGAGGGCCGGGCCGAACTCCACGACGCGGCCGACCTGTGGGGGCTGGACAGTTACGAGACCCAGGAGCGGATGCGGGCGGCCCTGAACGAGCCGAAGGCCCGCGTCCTCTGCATCGGCCTAGCGGGGGAGCGGGAGGTCAAGTTCGCCGCGGTGATGAACGACCACGGCCGGGCCGCCGGTCGGACCGGGATGGGGGCGGTGATGGGGGCCAAGAACCTCAAGGCGGTGGCCCTGCGCGGCACGGCGAAGGTCCCCGTGGCCGACCCCGACGGCCTCAAGGCGGTGGTGCGGGAGATCAACGCGAACGTGGACGAGGATATGGCGGCGATGGCGCTGCGGCTGGCCGGGACCGCGGGCTACGTCGATATGGCGCTGATGTACGGCGACCTGCCCATCCGGTACTACCAGCAGGGGGAATGGGAACCGGCCAGCAACCTCTCCGGCGTCCTCCTGGCCGATCAGTACCTGACGCGGAGCACCGCCTGCTACCGCTGCCCCATCGCCTGCGGCCGGGAGACCCGCGCGCCGTCCTACGGGCTGGAGAAGGCGGACGGTCCGGAGTACGAGACGCTGGGCGCGCTGGGGAGCCTGCTGATGATCGACGACCTGGAGGCAGTGATCTACGCGGGCCACCTGTGCAACCGCTACGGCCTGGACACCATCAGTACCGGCTGCACCATCGGGTTGGCCGTTGAGATGTTCGAGCGGGGGGTCCTCACCCCGGCCGACACCGACGGCCTGGAACTTCGCTACGGGGACGCTGCGACGGTCCATCGCCTGATCGAGATGATCGCCCGTCGGGAGGGGTTCGGCGACCTCTTGGCGGAGGGGAGCGCGGCGCTGGCGGACCGGTTCGGCGTGCCCGACCTGGCGGTCGTGGTCAACCGGCTGGAGGTGCCGATGCACGACCCCCGGGCCTTCGTCGGGATGGCGGTGACCTACGCCCTATCGCCTCGCGGGGCCTGTCATATGCAGGGGGATATGTACGGGGTGGACACCGGTCAAGGCCCGCCGGTGGAACTGGGGGTGGTCCCGGGCGACCGTTTCGACGACTCCGAGGAGAAGGGCCGCATCGCCGCCCGGCAGCAGGCGTGGCGCAACCTGTACAACGCGATGATCCTCTGCCAGTTCCAGAACCCCGGCGTGGAACGGGTGCTGCGGGCGCTGGACGCGGTCACCGGCTGGGGGCTGGAGGTGGAGGACCTGCTGCGGCTGGGCAAGGGGATCGTCACCCTCAAGCGGCGGCTGAACCTCCGCCGGGGCCTCACTCGCGCCAACGACCGGCTGCCCGACCTGCTGATGCGGCCGCTGGCGGAGGGCGGCACCGAGGGCACCGTCCCGGACCTGGACCGGCTCCTTGCCGGGGCCTACGCCGAGTTCGGGTGGGACCCGCAGACGGGGACACCGCCGGACTGAAGAAACCGCCGCAGCGTCGCAGAGGACGCTGAGGGGACTCGAACCTCGGATTGGCCCCTCCGTGCCTCGGCGGCGGTTTTCAGAACGGCTCGAACCCCATCTCCCGCTCGAATTGGGCGGAGAGGAACCGGTACGCCTCCTGCAGCACGCGGCGGTGCTCCCGTTCCCACTCGGCCAGAGTTTGGAACAGTTCCTTCACGACGGGGTCGTCCATCCGTTCCGCCGCGCGGGTGTAGAAATTCACCGCGTCGTGCTCGATGAGGTAGGCGATCCGCAGGGCGGAAAGTTCGCCGGTGTACTCACGGATGTCGCCCGCCAGGCGCTCGTGGGGGAAGAGAGGAGCAGCGGGCCGACCCAGTTCGATCGGCTCGGGCGGTTGCCCCTCTCTCAGCCGATCCAACTCCTTCTGCAGGATTCGCTCGTGCATCCGCTCGTCATCCGCCAGACTGGCAAAGACCTTCCGTCCGTCCGGATCGCGGGTCCGACGCGCTGCCTCCTCGTAGAACCGCCACCCGTCCCGCTCGGTCTGGATCGCCAGTTCAAGCACGGCGATCGTACTCTCGGTAGCGCCCATCTCTATAACCTCCTCGATTCACAATAACCTGGGTGAAAGTAGGGCGATCGAACCACCACCGGCGACTCTGGCGGGGCCGGCGCGCACGGCCGCACGACGATCCCGCCCCGCGTCATCGGGGATCCCGAGGCGGCGGCGGAGTTGTCGTTCGGAGGGAAAATGGATTGACGTCACACGGTTGGTCCTACGCCGCTACCGGTTGTAGGTGCCCATCAGTTCCGCCTGGCCCAGGATGTGACCCTCCATCGCCTGCAGGACATCCCCCTTGGTGGCCCCGCTGGGCAGGTCGAGGGTCGTATCGAGGGCGTAGAGGCGGAAGAAGTAGCGGTGGGTGCCGCCGGGCGGGCAC
>DROW01000032.1 GCA_011388675.1 Chloroflexota bacterium
CCGGCGTGCGCGGGGTGTTGAGCGGCCGGGTCCGCGTCCCCGAGGAGTGGGAGACGGCCATCGAGGCCGCCCTCGGCCCGCTGGCCCAGGCCCTGATCGTGGAGGGCTGGGAGGCGGTCGACGAGGCCCGGAGGCGACTTCCCACGGACGAGCAGGCGGCTCTCCTGCCGCTGGAGGCCCTCCGCGCTCCCTCTCTCGACCTGCCGGAGGGGGTGGTGCGCGCCGCCGACGTGGTCTCCTGCGACGACACGTTGCGCTCGGCGGTCGAGGCCCTTCTGGGGTCCACCCTGCTCGTCGCCGATCTGGAGGCGGCCCGTGCCCTCCTCCCCCATCTTCCCCCCGGCACCCGCTGCGTCACCCGCGCGGGCGAGATCGTCACCGCCGAGGGGGCGGTCGTCCTGGGCAAAGAGGGGAAGGGCGTGCTGGCCCAGGAGCGGGCCTGGAAGGCCCTGCCCGACAAACTCCGGGCGGCCCGTCAGCGGCGGGAGGAGCAGGAGAAGGAAATCCGCAAGGTTCAGGAGAAGATCGAGGCCCTGCGAGCCGCCCTTCAGGAGGCCGAGCGGGACGTCCACGCCGTCACCCAGGCGGTTTCCCAGGCCGAAGCCGGCCCGCTCGCCGAGGCGCGGACGGAACTGGCGGTGGCCCGACAGGCCCTGGAGAACCAGCGACTCCTCCTCCAGCGGGAACTCTCCATCCTGGAACGGCTCAAGGCCCAGGTCGCTGCCCAGGAAGAACGGACGCAGCGGCTGCGGCAGGAGTACGAGGCCGTCCAGCAGCGGTTGGTCCAACTGAAAGAGGAGACGGAAGCGTTCGAGCGGGAACGGGTCGAGGCCCGGTCCCGCATCGGGCCGGCGGAGGCAGAACTGAGCCGTCTGAACGAGGAGGAGGCCCGCCTGGCGAAGGAGGAGCAACGACGCCGCCAGCGGGTGCACGGGGCGGAGACCCTCCTGAACGGCGCTCGACTGGAACTGTCCCGCCGTGAGGACGAACTGAACCGGCTGCAGGAGCGGATCCGAGAGGAACTGGGCCTGGTCGAACTGGAGGTGGCCGAGGAGGTCACCGCGCAGACCCCGCTACCTCTCCGCCCGCTGGTCTCCCCGCTGCCGGTGGTCGAGGTGCTGCCCGAGGGGTTGCAGGAGGAGATCCAGCGCCTGAAGGTCCGGCTCCACCGACTGGGCCCGGTCAACCCCAACGCGCCGCAGGAGTACGCGGAGACGATGGAGCGGTACCGCTTCCTTTCGGAGCAGGTCGCCGACCTGGAAGCCGCCTCCGCCCGGCTGCGGGAGGTCATCGACGACCTGGACCGGATGATGGAACAGGCGTTCCGGGAGACGTTCGACACCATTGCCGCCACTTTTGAGCGGACTTTCACCCGTCTCTTCAACGGCGGCACCGCCCGGCTGGAACTGACCGATCCGGACGACCTGATGACGACCGGGGTGGAGATCGTCGCCCGTCCGCCGGGAAAGCGGCTCCAGAGCCTGGCGCTGCTCTCCGGTGGGGAGCGGGCGCTGACCGCCGCCGCCCTTATCTTCGCCATCCTTCAGGTCCGTCCCACCCCCTTCTGCGTGTTGGACGAGGTGGATGCGATGCTGGACGAGGCCAACGTGGCCCGTTTCCGGTCGATGCTGGAGGAACTTTCCTCGCGGACTCAGTTCATCGTCATCACCCACAACCGGGGCACCGTCGAGGCGGCCGACACCGTCTACGGCATCTCGATGGGCTCCGACGGCGTCTCCCAGGTGGTCTCGCTGCGGCTGGAGGGCCGCGACGTGGAGGGGGAGTGATGGGGCGTGTGGCCGTGTTGACGACCGGAGGGACCGTGGCGATGCGGTACGACCCCGAGGCGGGCGGGCCCATCCCCCTGCTGAGCCCGGAGGAACTGACCGCCTCCCTGCCGCCGGGCGCGCCCGAACTGGCGCTGGAGGCGATCTGTAACCTGCCCAGTTCTCACTTCACCGTTGAGACGCTGTGGCGGATCCGGGAGCGGGCGGCCGCGTGGGCTGCGGACCCGGGGGTGGACGGGGTGGTGATCACCCACGGGACCGACACGCTGGAGGAGACGGCCTACCTGCTCGACCTGACGGTGCCGGGGGAGACCCCCATCGTCGTCACCGGCGCGATGCGGTCCGCCTCCGACCCCGGCTACGACGGCCCGGCCAACCTGTGGGCGTCGATTCGGGTTGCTGCCAGCCCCCAGGCGCGCGGATTGGGGGCCCTCGTGGTGCTGAACGACGAGATCCACGCTGCCCGCTTCGTCACCAAGATGGACACCCTTTCCACCGCCACCTTCCAGTCGCCGGGGTGGGGTCCCCTGGGCCGCGTCGAGGGGGATCAGGTCTACATCCCCTGGCGGCTGGAGCGGGAGGTGATCCCCTGCCGTCGGCTGGAGGAGCGGGTCGCGCTGATCAAACTGGGGGTGGGGATGCCCCCCGACCCGCTGGAGGACGCGCTCCGTCGGGGCGTCCGCGGGGTGGTGCTGGAGGGGCTGGGCGGCGGGCGGATTCCCCCCTGGTGGCTCCCGACCATCGAGCGGGCTGTGGCGGAGGGGGTGATCGTGGTCGTCGCCAGCCGCTGCCCCGGTGGACGGGTGTGGGACGCCTACGGCTACAGGGGGGCTCATCGGACCTTGCGGGAGTTAGGTTGTCTGTTCTCCCCCCATCTCAACGGTCAGAAAGCCCGCGTTCGCCTGATGGTTGTCCTGGGAAGCGCCGACAGCCCAGAGGAGGTGGCGAGGCTGTGGAAGCGTCGAGCAGCGACCGAGTGAGGAGGAGCAAACTGGAACCGATTGACCTGGCACGAAAGATCGTGGACGTGATCGTCGACAAGAAGGGGGAGGACATCGTCCTGCTGGACCTGCGTGACCTCTCCACTTTGACCGATTACTTCGTCATCTGCAGCGGGGCCAGCGAACGTCAGTTGGGCGCGCTGCTGGCCGCGGTGCGGGAGATGACCAAGAAGTCGCTGGGGGTCCTGCCTCTCAACATCGAGGGCGACCCGTCGGCGGGCTGGATCTTGATGGACTACGGCTCCGTCGTCGTCCATCTCTTCGCGCCCGAACTGCGGGTCTACTACGACCTGGAAGGATTGTGGCGGGATGGACGCATCGTGGTGCGCATTCAGTGATGGGCCGCCACGACGTCGCCGGGGAGGAAAGCCATTCCGCCAGCGGGCCGACCCCCGTGGTTTGTGGGAGGGATGACTTATGAGACCGGAATCGGACGGGCCGTCGGCTATTAACCGCGCGATTCCCGAGGCGCGGCCCCGCGCCCTGGTCTGGAAGGCACGGCAGTTCCTCGCCCTGACCAAGCCCCTGCAGACGATGCTCCTGCTGGTCACCGGCGTGTGTGCCTACGCCCTCACCCTGCCGGGAGCGGTCGACTGGGGGGAGTTGACCCTGGGCGGGCTGGCGTTATTGGGCTCCATCGCCGGGTGCACGGCGCTCAACATGGTGATCGATCGGGACATCGACGCCCGGATGGGCCGCACGGCCCGTCGTCCCATCCCCTCCCGGGCGGTCTCGCCTCGCGCGGCGACGGCCTTCGGGCTCTTCCTCGCCGTTCCCGCGCTGGCGCTGGCCTGGGTCCTCTACCCCCTGTTCGGGCTGCTGGTCAGCGCGGGCTTCGCGCTCGACCTGGCGGTCTACACCCTCTGGCTGAAGCGCCGCACCCCCCTTTCCATCCTCTTCGGAGGCATATCCGGTGGGATGCCAGCGATGGCCGGGCGGGCGCTGGCCCTGGGACGGGTGGACGCGGTCGGCGTGCTCCTCGCTGTTGGGGTCCTGTTGTGGATCCCCTCTCACATCCTGACCCTGGCGACCCACTACGCCAAGGAGTACCGCCTGGCTGGGGTTCCGGTCTGGCCGAACGTCTACGGCCCCCGCGCGACCCGCAGGACGGTGGCTGTGGCTTCCCTGGGGGCGGCGGTGTCGCTGGGGACGGCCGGGTGGCTGCTGGGGATCCATCCGGTGGCGTTGGTCGCCCTCTTCGTGATGGGGCTTGGCCTTTCGGGGATGGCCCTGGCGGTCCTGATCCGCCCGTCCGAGCGGCTCAACTGGCGGCTGTTCAAGGCCGCGTCCATCTATATGCTTGGCTCCTTCGTCTGTCTGACCATCGGGGCTGTGATCTGATCGAAGGGACTGGCCCGGCACCGACCGCAACCGCCGATGCCGGGCCGATCCTTTTCCCCGCTCACCATTCGCGGATCGTTCTCACGGCGAACTCATCGGCAGCATGGGGAAGGAGTAGATCGTCGTCGTGCGCTCCTCTCCCTCCCCCTCGACGTAACCGAAGAGGACCTCTTCTCCGTCCGGGCATCCGACCGGCCCCCAGTAGGCGTCGGCATAGAAGGTCGCGCCCTCCGTCAGGCCCGGGGCGTACCACCATATTCCCGTGGACTCCTCGTCGTACATCTTGAAGAAAAGGGGCCAGCCTGTCCCCTCCGGCGGTTCTGCTCCCTCCGGCAAGATCCAGAGATCCGGCGGGAGCCCCCCATCTGGATACCAGGTGAGGTCCACGCTGGTCAACCCCTCCGTCCCGGTGATGATTCGGGGGATACCGCCGTCGTCGAGCGGGACGAGCCAGAGGCCTCCTCCACGGCCATACTCCCCCTCCCCGTATCCCGCCACCGCTATGGTCGACCCGTCCGGGCTCCACGCTGGTTCTACCCACGAGAGGAAGGCTGTGTCGGTGATGACGGTCCGGGGGACACCATCCGGGGATACGATCCACAGTTCCGCCGCTTTGGAGTTCTCTTCGCTCCGGAAGTAAGCGATGGAGTCGCCGTCGGGGGACCACACCGGCTGGGCGAATTCCCCCTCCCCGGAGGTCAACTGGACCAGGTCGCTCCCGTCGGGTCGGGCCTTGAAGACGTGGCTTCTGGAGGGCGCGCCGACGAGGGCCTGGAAGAGCAACCACTCCCCGTCGGGGGACCAGTGGGGGGGGAAGTAGAAGGTGGCACCGGGAACGGTAAAGTAAGAAAGGAGCGAACCGTCCAGGCCCACCACGCCGATCTCGTTGTCCGTGTTGTAGGCGATGCGGTCGCCTGAGGGATGGAAACTCATCCCCCACGCTTCCTCAGGCAAGATTCCCTCGACGAAGGTGTTGGCCTCCCGGTCGTAGATCATGTACCCCTTGGCCGTGTTCTCGCGGTAGTTGAAGTAAGTCAGATACCGACCGTCGGGTGAGCAGTGGGGGTGGCTGGCGTGGCCGGTCTGGGTGATCCACTCCGGCTCCCCGAACACCGGCAGCACGGGGTTCAAGTACGTATCGGCGGCCATTCCCCACCGGAGCTGCTCCGGGATCGACATCGGCCCCGGGTCTCCCGGAGGCCCTCCCGGCGGGACTGCCACCTCTTGCCCCGCTTTCACCTCCACCTCTACACCGGCCGCGCTGACCGTGACGGTCCCCTCCAGCACCGAGACCGTCGTCCCGCCGTCGGGCGTGGTACGGACGCTGAAGCGGGTCCCCCGCACCGAGGCCACCGCTGCGGGGGTCTCTACCTCGAACGTCTCCCCCGGCCTCAGCCCTTCGACGTTGACCCACACCTGTCCCTCCTGCATCGTCAGTCGGACGGTGTCGGGGTCGGGCTGGGCGAAGGTGAAGATGGTGTTGGGGGCGACCCGCACCATCCCCTCCTCCAGGCCCACGCGGGCGGTGGAGGCCTCTTTGGCCCAGACCTCACCGCCGAGGTAGATGGTCATATCCGCCACCGCCTCCACCCATTCCGCTTCGGGCAGCGCGTGGGCGTCCACCTCGTTGACCACGTCGACGACGGTAGCCGTCGGACCCTCTGGGGCGGGCGGCTCCGTCGGCAGCGGCGTCGCCGCCCCTGTCTGCTCGGTCGGCGGGGAAGTCGCTGGTCCCTCCTCGCCTCCGCAGCCTGCCAGCAAAGCCGCCAGCAGGACAATCATCATCACCCATCGTCCTTTCATCTTCTTCCTCCCTCGGGTTTTGACGGGACTTATCGTTCTCACCACGGAGGCGCGGAGGACCCAGGGGATGCTCTGTGTTCTCTACGTCTCGGTGGTGGGAGCCGAGATCTCGCCTCGTAGCCCCAACAGTCGCACCACTCGCAGCGGCTCCGACTTGCCACGCGCTGTGAAGGGCGGGATGGCCTCGTCTACTAATATAGTCTCCCGAACCTTGTCGTAGAGGTCGGCGCTGAGGAGAATGGTGACCTCCTCCGGCACCTCCCCGCCGGGCGGGCGGGGGATCTTCATCGCCACCTTACAGTGGGCCTCGATGCGGGCGGCGGTGTTCACCGGATCGCCGATGACGGAGTACTCCACCCGTCGCCCGCGCCCCACGATCGCGTCCACCACCGGCCCACAATGGACGCCGATCCCTATCCGCAGCGGGCGCTGGTCCCGCAGGGGCCAGACGATCTGCAGGGATCGGGTCGCCTGGGCCATCCGAACCGCGGCCCGCACCGCCCGCAGGGCGTAGTCGGGGAGCGGTTCCGGGAGGCCGAAGAGGACCATCAGGCCGTCCCCCACCACATCGTAGATGACCCCTCCTTCGGCGAAGACTGCCTCCGTCATCGCGTCCAGGTAAGCGGTGAGGAAACGGACCATCTCCGCGATCCGTCCCTGGCGCATCAGCGTCTCGGTGGCGTTGGTGAAGCCGCGGATGTCGGCGAAGAGGACGGCGGCTTCCTTCTGTGGTCGGTCGGTATGGAGGAGGGCCTCCCAGTTGTCCAGCACGGCCCGGAGCCGCTCCGGGGACATCACCCCGGCGAACCGTCGTCGCAGCCGACGCCTCTCCCGCTCGACGAGGATCGTTCGCTGCGCTATGGCGGTCCCGCCCACCACCGCCGCTGTCGCTGCCGGCGCGACCAGCGGCAGGAGCAGGTCGGCCTGGGTGAACAAGAGACCTCCTGCCGCCAGGTAGAGGCCGATCCCTCCCGCCAGTGCCGCCATCCCCACCCCAGGCCGACGCAGGCCGGTCGCGACAAGGGCCAGCAGTCCAGCCACCGCCACGGCGACCGGGGGGAACCATTGGGGTGGACGGTGCAGCCAGTCCTTTGCCAGGAGCGTGTCCACGGCGTTGGCCTGGATCTCCACCCCCGGCATCCCGGTCGGTCCCGCGAAGGGGGCCGGATGCCGGTCCTGCTCCAGCAGCGTCGTGTAGCCGATCAGGACGATGGTATCCCGGAAGACCTCCGGCGGCACCTCACCCGACCAGACCTGGTGCATCGGCACGGTCTGAAAGGTCCCTTCCGGACCGCGGAAGTGGATCGGGAGGGTGCCGTCGCTTCCCAGGGCGGACCCAGGGACATCGATGGGGCCTCCGGCGTAGAGGGTGGCAATGACGAGGGAGAACGAGGGGTGGACTTGACCTCCCCAGGGGTGGAGGAGGAACGTCCGCCGAATGGAATCGTCGGCGTCGGTGGGAAGGTTGGTCAGGCCGACCCCGGCGGCGGCTTCGGAGAGGACAGGGATCGGGGGGCTGAGGGTGGTCGCCTCGTATCCTGCCGGAGCCACTCGGAGGAGGTGGCTTGCCAAGACGACGTTGCCTGCGGCAGCGAGGGCCTGGGCGAGTTTCTCGTCGCCCCCCTCGTCCCAACCGGGGGTATCGAAGACCACATCCACCCCGATGAGGCGCGGGTTCCCGGCGCTGATCCGCTCGATCAGTTCGGCCCAGCGGGCGCGGGGCCAGGTGCGGATGTTCTCCCCATGCAGATCGCCCATCATCTGGAAGGAGGCCTCGTCGAGGGCGACGATCACGATGGGGGAGCGGGGTTCCTCTTGACCGCGCAGTCGAAAGCGCAGGTCGATCGTCCACCCCTCGGCCCGGTCGGCCCAGGTGGGGACCAGCCATTGTAGGAGGACCGCCCCGACCAGCACGAGGGCGGGGATCGCCCATCGAAGGGCGCGGGCGGCCCAACGCTTGGATCCCATCTTCCCTCCGTAGGGTATTATGGCGTTGAGGAAAGAGAAACGGCGTGCCCGCGTGTACCGTCGGGTCGGAGGGCGGGGAGGAAAAGAGGTGTGTGGCGTCCTGAGGGCGGGTGGAAAACGATTGAGCGGTTCTAGGCGAAAGACCTCCGTCCCTGGGGCGAAAGCCCTAGGTCCCTTTCCCCCACTGGGCGAACAATTCTAGTACTTTGGCTGCTGCACCGGAGGCGTGGGCCACCGTCTCCGGGATGTCCATCGGCCCGATGCCGGTGCCGGCCAGGAAGACCCCTTCCCGTCCGCTCTCCACCGGCTGCATGTTGCCGTCGGCGGAGACGAGCCAGCCCGCGCTGTCCACCTCGATCCCCAGCATCTCCGCCAGGCGGCGGGTGGTGGGGCGGGGGATGATGGCTGGGGCCAGGACCACCAGATCGGCGGCGATCCGCACCTGTCGCCCGCTCAGCGTGTCGGCCCCGAAGACCATCACCCTGTCCCCCTCGCGGAAGACGCGGGAGACCTTGCCGCGCAGGTAGATGACCCGCTCCTCCTCCATCGCCCGCTGGGTGAACTCGTCGTATCCCTTGCCGCCAGCCCGGATGTCGATGTAGAAGATGTAGGCCTGCCCGTCGTGGACCCGGTGGCGGTAGAGGATGGCCTGCTTGGCGGTGTACATGCAGCAGATCTTGGAGCAGTGGGGGTTGTGGCGCTCCGGCGAGCGGGAGCCCGCGCACTGGATGAAGACCACCTCCTTCGGAACCTTGCCGTCGGAGGGGCGGCGGACCTTGCCGGAGGTGGGGCCAGAGGCGGAGAGCAGCCGCTCGAAGGCCAGCGCGTCGATCACGTCGGGAACCTGACCCCCGCCGTACTCGGGCATCTTGTCTAGTCCGTACAGGTCGTACCCGGTGGCGACGACGATCGCGCCGACCTCTTCCTCGATGAAGGTGTCCTCCTGGTCGTAGGCGATGGCCTGGGTGGGGCAGAACTTCTCGCAGGCGCGGCACTTGCCCCGCTGGAAGAAGATGCAGGCCTCCCGGTCGATCACCGGTTTGTTGGGCACCGCCTGGGGTGAGAGGGTGTAGATCGCCTTGCGGACGCCGATGCCCCGCTGAAACTCGGCCGGGACCTTCTTGGGGCATTTCTCCTGGCAGATGCCGCACCCCGTGCACTTATCCCAGTCCACGTAAGCGGCGTGGCGGCGGATGCGGACCCGGAAGTGTCCGACCTCTCCGGAGATCGATTCGACCTCGGAGTAGGTGAGCAGTCGGATCCGGTCGTGGTGACCGACCTCGACGGTGCGTGGGGTCAGAATGCACTGGGAGCAATCCAGCGTGGGGAAGGTCTCCGAGAGTTGGGCCATTCGCCCGCCGATGGAGGGCAGCCGTTCCACCAGGACGACATCGTAACCGGCGTTAGCGATGTCCAGCGCGGCCTGCATCCCGGCGATGCCCGCGCCGACGACCAGAGCGCGCGAGATGGGTTTCTGATCTGTCATCTCCCTCTCCAGCGATCTCTCCCCTCCTCCCCGGCCGCGCCCATTGTAGTCCAATCTGGAGATCCTGGCAACTTCGCGGGCTCCTTATCTTCGGACGTGAGTTCGGACACGGCCGCGAGATTGCAACACCCCGGATGCGCTTCAGAGTAGGGGCACCTGCCCTTCTCAATCTGCCCCCATTCTGAAGCACACTCTCCCACCCCAGAACGGTTGACAACTCCCCTGAGCAGGAGTACAATCCCCGTGCCGATTGGGATCGGCCGGTAGAAAGCGGATCAACGGAGGTAGTGGATCGAATGTTGAGAAACTTTGGGCCTGCGGAGTTGTTAATCATCCTCCTCATCGTGATCGTGCTCTTCGGCGTAGGCCGGCTGGGGAAGATCGGGGCCGAACTGGGGAAAGGCATCCGTAACTTCCGCCAGGCGCTCTCCGGCGAAGAAGTGGAGATCGAGGAGGAGACCACCGAGACCGACAAGGCGTAGTCCAGCCTCTTCCCGGCGATGGAGTTCTTTAACATCGGTCCCGGCGAACTCCTCTTCATCGCTCTGCTCGCTATCCTGGTGGTCGGGCCCAAGCGGTCCGTCCAGTTGATGCAGCAGGCGGGCCGGTTGCTGGCCCGTCTGCAACAGGAGTGGCGCACGATCCAGCGCGACGTTATGACGGAGGTCCAGTCAGTGCGGGACGAGATCTCCCTGGATACCTCCGATTGGATCACCTCCCCACGGTCGTCGATCTACCCCCTCGGGGGGCTGGCGAGCGTAAGAGGGGAAACAACGGCGGACGAAAAGCCGGGTGAGGAGGACGGAACGGACAAGGCTACCGATGGAACGACAAGCGACGCAGCAGGAGGAGACTCTTCCCATTCTTGAACATATAGAGGAACTGCGGCGTCGATTGCTGCGCTCTCTGATCGCGCTAGGGGTAGGCGTCATCCTTAGCGCAATTTTTGCCCCACAGATCCTCGAGTGGCTGGCCCGCCCCCTTCCGGGCGGTGGGCTTCAGCAACTGGAGGCCATTGAGGTCACCGAGAACGTAGGGGTCTTTATGCAGGCCACCCTCCTGGGAGGGGTCACCCTGGCGATGCCTTTCATCCTATATCAGATGTGGCAATTCGTCGCCCCCGGCCTGTACCCCCACGAGCGTCGCTACGTCTACCTCCTCCTCCCCCTGGCGACGTTCCTGTTCCTCGGAGGTGCGCTCTTCACCTACTACGTGATGTTGCCCGCCGCCATTCCTTTCCTGATCAGTTTCGCCGACATCCCCGTCCGCCTGCGCCCAGCCAACTACTTCTCCTTCGTCACGAGCATTATGTTCTGGATCGGTGTGAGTTTTGAGACCCCCCTGATCCTCTTCTTCCTGGCCAAAATCCGTTTGATCGACTACAAGATGCTGATCCGGGGCTGGCGGGTGGCCATTCTCCTCATCGCTGTGTTGGCCGCCGTCATCACCCCCACACCGGACCCGGTGAATATGAGCCTGGTGATGCTGCCCCTCATCCTCCTGTACGGATTCAGCATCCTGCTGGCCCGGATCGCCTATCGTCCCTCGTAGAAGCGGGGCCGCTTTGCCAAGAGAGGAGCGGGGCGTGGATCGGGTGATTCGGCTGTACGTCAGCAGCAGCCCAGATCTAGAGGCGGAGCGGGAGGCTCTGGGGAGAGCGGTGGCCGCACTGCCCGTCTCCCTGGGATGGGAGATCCGCCACACCCCCCTCACCGGCGAACCGGAGGGCGACTCGCTTTCCTTCGTCGCCTCGTGTGATCTTTTCGTCGTCCTGTTAGGGGCCGACTTCGCCGCCCCGATGGGCAGCGAGTGGCAGGAGGCCCGCCGCCATCGCCGGGCGACGCTGGCCTTTTCCAAGCGGGTTTCCCGTTCCCCTTCGGCGCTGTGGGCCTTCTACCAGAAGGGAGTGGAGTGGCAACTGTTCGCCTCCCCCGCCGAACTGGAGCGGCTGCTCCTCCGGCGGCTTGCCCGGGCCCTCCTCGACCACGGCGAGCGGTTGGGCCTCAACCTGAAGGACGTGGAGAGGCTCGTCGCCCTCCTGGAGGAGGAAGCGGAAGAGGAGACGGGGGGAACGAAAGAACCCGACCGGCGAAGCGGCGCAGGCCGGTCGGGGATCATCTTGGGCAGGCGGTGAGGGCGGAAGCACCGTCCGCGGGAGGCGAAGCGCGAGGGGGTGGAGAGGTACGTCGCTCCTCCACCCCCCACCGGGACCATCCACCGGTGCTCGCGGGTTCAGGAGGCTGCCAGGTCCCCCGGCTCCCACACGTGGCGGATCTGTACGCCCAGTTCGTCCAGGGCCCGCAGCAGGGTCTCCCGATCCACCTGCTCCACCCGAAAGGCGATGATCCGGTCCTCAGGCCGCTCCCCCCAGAAGGTCCCCAGCGAGTGGATGTTCCCTCCGAGTTCGGCGATCTTATCCACCACCCGGGCCAGGCTACCCACCCGTTCCGGGATGACGACGGTGACGCGGAGGCTGGGGTAGCCCCCGCCCAGTCCCTCCACAAACACGCGGAAGATATCCGTGTCGCTGATGATGCCGACCAGACGACCTTCTTCCACCACGGGCAGGCAGCCGATCTGGTGATCGATCATCACCCGCGCCGCCTCCTCCAGCGGCAGGTCGGGCGGGACGGTGACCACCTCTTTGGCCATCACCTGCTCAACCGTCATCCGGGAAAGCAGATAGTTCACCTCGAAGATGCTCAGCGAGACGTCGGAAGCCGGAGAGGCGTACACCAGGCTTTTCTCCGTGGTGATGCCGACGAGCCTTCCCTCCTCATCCACGATGGGAAGGTGGCGAAACGGATGGCTGCGGAGCAGTTCGAGTGCCTCTTTCACGCTCGTCTCCGGCGTGGCCGTGATCGGATTGGGCGTCATTCGATCCCGCACCAGCATAGCAACCTCCTCGCTTCAATCTCGATTTCCCTTCAACGCCGATAGTGCACGGAAGATCACACCCCCTGTCAGGGCCAGCGCAGTGAGCCCAACGATGGACCACTTCGCCGCGGTGCAGATCGCCGCCGCGACGACCAGGCCGGGCAGACGGGTCGGGTAGGCCAGGAAGAGCACGGAGAGCGCGACGTTTTCCGAATAATCCGCCAGCACGCTCAGCCAGGGAAGGAGCGGCAGCCAACGCCACCGGGAGGTGGAAAGTCGGGGACGGTAGAGACCGATGAGGGAGAGGGTGAAGAAGGTACCGTAGGCCAACGGATAGAGAAGGTCGGCCGTGAGATGGCCCACGACCGCGCTCCGCCGCTGGGCGGAGGTGTACAGCGCCAGGTCCCCGTACACCTCCTCCGGCGTGTACCACACCCGCGTGTCGAACGGAGGCGTCTGCGCTGCTGTGCCGTCCTGAGGGCCGACGGCGTGGGAGACGAGCAGGGTGAGGAGAAGCGTAACGACGGCAGAGAGGAGGATCCCCCGCCAGTTCGCCCGCCGTTCAAAGGCCTGCAGGACCCGGACTTTCATCGCAGGGCGTACCTCCGCTACCCCGGCGGCCATTGAAAAGGCCGGCCACCCAAAAGGTGGAGGTGAAGGTGGAACACCGACTGCCCTGCAGGACGGCCGTTGTTGACCACCAGGCGATAGCCCCGGTCAACCCCCATCTCCTCGGCAACCCTGCGAGCCACGGTGAACAGGCGACCCAACATCGGCTCGTCCTCCGGCTCCACCTGGGCGACGCCGCTGATGTGTCGGTTGGGTACGATCAGCACGTGCACCGGAGCCTGGGGGTTGAGGTCGTGAAAGGCGGTCACCGCCTCGTCCTGGTAGACGATCCGGGCCGGTGCCTCCCCGCGCACGATGCGGCAGAAGATGCACTCGTTCATTCGACGACCTCCCCGACGAACAGGCCGCTGTGCAAGGCGACGAGCCGGGTGCGCACGATCCGGCCGGTCAGCCTCTCCCCAAACGACGTAACAACGCGCAGGTAGTTGTCCGTCAGTCCGTACCAGAGGCCATCGTCGCGGCGGTGCTCCCAGAGGACCCCCATCTCGCGGCCCACGAACTGTTGCTGGTACGTTTCGGCCAGTCGCTTACCCACCTCTCGCATCCGGTGGGCCCGCTCCCGCCGGACGGCGACGGGCACTTGGTCGGGCAAGCGCGCAGCAGGGGTCCCCGGCCGGGGGGAGAAGGGGAAGACGTGGAGCCGGGCGAAGCCCATCCGCTCGACGAAGGCCAGACTCTCGGCGAAGGCCGCTTCGTCCTCGCCGGGGAAGCCGACCATCATGTCGGTGGTCAGGGCCAGGTCGGGGATGGCGGCATGGGCGGTCTCCACCAGCGCCGCGTACCGGGCCGTGGTGATGGGCCGCCCCATCCGGCGCAGCGTCGCGTCGCACCCGGCCTGCAGCGGCAGGTGGAGTTGGCGACAGAGACGGGGGTTCTCCCACAGGCGGAAGAACTCCTCGTCCAGGTCCCACGGCTCCACCGACGAGAGCCGCAGGCGGGGAACGTCGGTGTGGGTCAGCACCGCCTCCACCAGCCGGTGCAGCCCGCGCTCCATCCCCAGGTCGCGCCCGTAGGAGCCCAAATTGACTCCTGTGAGCACGACCTCCTGGTAACCCTCCGTCGTCCGCTCCTGCACCTCGGCGAGCACCTCTTCGAGGGGACGGCTGCGCCCCGGCCCGCGCAGGATGCGGACGATGCAGTAGGTACAGTGGTTGTCGCACCCATCCTGCGCTTTGACGAAAGCCCGGGTCCGCAACCTCCCCCGCTTTCCCGCTTCCTCGCTTCCCTCCATCCCCACGAACCGCTCGACGAACGTCTCCTTCCCCTCGTTCGGCACCACCCACGCCACACCGGGAAACTGGGCGAAGGTCTCCGGGGCTAGGGTGGCCGCGCAGCCGACCACGGCGATGCGGGCCCGAGGATTGGCCCGGTGGAGGGCACGGACCGCGTGGCGGGTCTTTCGCTCCGCCTCGGCGGTGACGGCGCAGGTGTTGACGATACAGACGTCGGCCTGGGACGGCTCATCCACCACGGCGTGGCCCGCCGTCGCCAGCCGTCGCGCCATCGCCTCGATCTCGCTCCAGTTCAGCCGACAGCCCAGGCTGTGCAGGTAAACCCGCACCTCTCTCCCCCGACCGCGATCACGACGGAATACGGTACACCCCCTGCGCGATCATCCGTTCCACGCCGCAATCCAGGTTCGCCACCCAATCGATGAACCGGTCCACCATCTCCCGCCCCTCGAACATCGCCCCGTGCTGGGGGACGATGCGCTCGATCTCCAGCCCGCGCACCATCTCCGCCCACTGGCGGCAGACGGCGGGGGAGGGCATATACCGCTGGTGGAAGGCCTCCATATACTGCACGTGCGCGTCGAAATCCTCAACCCGGACGTACCTTCCGTCCGGCGGAAGGAGGGAGGCCCCCAGGTCGCCGGAGAAAAGGGTCTTCGAGGCGGGATCGTACACCTGGAGGTTCCCCGCCGAGTGGAGGAAGTGGGCCGGAAGGAGGATCAGTTCAGCGTCGGCGAAGCGGATTCGGGTCCCCTCGTCGGGCACGGCCAGCACGCGCTGCTCGGCCAGCGACTGACTGCAGAACGAGGGGATGAACCGGAGCCAGATGGCCGGGAAGCAGATGGTGGCCTCGGTGATCAGAAGGTAGCCGTTCAGCCCGGCCCCCACATCCGGGTCCTGGTGGGTCAGCACGATGTAGGCCAGTTTCTGCGGCGGCAGGTACTCGGCCATCGCCGCGCTCAGTTTGGAGAACATCCGGTTGCCGCCGGGGTCGAGCAGGACGCCCGCGTCGCCGTGGATGATGAGGAACTGGTTGGCCTGGACCTCTCCCTCGCCGGCCAGGTTGTCGAACCGGACACACTTGTGGACGCCATCGTCGTAGAAGATCTCCGCCATCTCTCTCCTCCTACGTTCTGTGTTCTGCGTTCTGTGTTCTGCGTTCTGCGTTCTATGTTCCACGTTTCGGGTTGCAAGCCGCGTCAGGGCATCTTCCCTCTCTTTCCCGCTTCCCTGCTTCCCCGCTTCCCCGCTTCCCTCCCTTCCTTGCTTCCCCGCCTCCTCAACCCTCCCCCCACGCCGCGAGGCGCACTTGCCCGCCGTCCTCTGTCTCTACCACCCACTCCGGCACCCAGGCCAGTCCGCAGTAATCGACCACGACGTCCCGCCGACGGGGAGATACCTCCACTACCTCGATCTCCTCTAGCGTCGCCGCCCAGCGGTCGTTGATCTCCTCCACCTCCTCCTGCCACTCCTCCGCCAGCGCTTTCAACTGTGCCTCCAGGTTCTTGATCGCCTCCTCCGACTCCCGCACGTCCGCCTCGGCCTGCTTGGTGAGGCGGTGTTTCCGGCTGGCGGTGGAGAGGACGCGGGATCGACGGCCGGTCAGGAAGCCCAGGGCGGATTCGCCCAGGGTGAGCAGTTCCTCCCGCTTGCGGGCCTCCAGTTCCGCCTGATCCTCCTCCAGTTCCCGCTGCTCGCGGCGGAGTTTCTCCTGGAGCCGCTGCATCCTCTTGTCCATCTTCTTCTTCGCTTTGGCGACCTCTTCATCCCGCCGTTCGCGGGCCACCTTCTCGCAGCGACGCCGGAAATCGAGTCGCGTCTCGCCCACCTTGCCGTACAGTTTCAGCGCCGGGTTGTGCCAGATGGTAAGCCGGACGTTGCGGTACAGGTACTCGGAGAAAGCGCGGGTCCATCGCTTGTAGGCAGTCGCCCGGGCCATATGGGCCGGCACCGGTAGGTATTCCCCTTCGCCCACCGGCTCGTGGGAGAGATCGTCCGGATCGAGATCCACCTCCCCCTCCTCCCAGTTCACCGGGGCCGGAGGGGGCGGTGGCTCCACCAGCCGGGCCACCGTTTCCTGGTGGCGCACCCCCTTCCGCTCGTCCTCCAGATAGACGGTCCCCACCGCCAACAGCCGAGGCTGGTAGACGAGCCGCTTGGACCGAACGACGACCTCCCTTCCAGTCCGTTCCTCGTGCTGACGGAGCGCCCACTCAAAGGTGTCGGCAGCAGGGAGGAAGATCTGCGGGACCGAGGAGGGCAGGGTGGGAAGCGTCGAGACCGTCGGCATCTCGGAGGCCGGCGCTGGCGGGGACGGCGGAGCCGCGGACGTCGGGGCAGCGGCGGAGGGCCGCTCCCGCATCGGGGCACCGACCAGTTGGCGGACCTGCGCCCGCGTGAGGGGGCCGCGGAGGTAGGACATCGCCCAGCGGGTGTGGAAGAAGACGGGGCGGTCGGCACGGATGTCGTGGAGGAGGAATACGCGCGACTTGAGGCCGGTGATCGCTTTATCCAGGCTGGCCCGGTCGAACCCGGCACCCGCCGCCCGGGTCGCCCCCTCCAGCCCTTCCAACACCCGATCCTTGTCCCGCTCCGTCCGCAGCGTGCCGATGGCCCAGGTCCCGGCGTTGCTCAACCCCTTGTAGTCCAGATCGACCGGGTTCTGGGTAGCCAGGACCACCCCCAGCCCGGCGGCGCGGCCCTGCTTGATCAGAGCCAGCAGCGGCTGTTTCGTCGGTGGGTTGGCGGGATGGGGTGGGAAGAAGCCGAAAACCTCGTCGAAGTAGAGGATCGCCCGCAGGTCGGACGTGCCGGGCTGGGCGGCCATCCAGTCGCGGACCGCTTCCAGGAGCAGGGTGACGAAGAAGTGCCGCTCCGTGTCGTCCAGGTGGGGCAGGTAGAAGAGGTTGGCCCGCGGGCGACCGTCCTCCGTGCGGAGCATCGGGCCGATCTCCAGCGGTGTCCCCTCCCGCCAGACCTCGAAGCCGGGGGAGGCGAAGATGTTGTTCAGGGCACGGGCCAGCGACATCCGTTCCTTCTCCGGCAGGAAACTCTCCAGGTCGAACACGCCCACCTGCCGGACCGGTGGCTGCTGGATCAGCCGGATCAGCGTCGGCAGGTCGAGCCCTTGCCCCGACCGCCAGACGTGCTCGACGATCAGGGAGAGCAGGACGTGCTCGGGGCTCTGGAGGGGGTCGGCCTCCCGCCCGACGAGGCTGAGCAGGGCGGACACCAACCCCTGGATCCGCTCCCGCAGCGTCTCCTCGTGGGTCTCCCAGTCCAGCGCGGGCGGGTCGAACCGGTGGAGGACGTTCACCGGCACGCCGGCCTTGGACCCCGGCGTGTAGAGGATCATCTCCGAGCCCTCCCGCAGGCGGGCAAGCCGATCCGGCCCGATCCCCCAGTCGCCCAGGCCGTTCCGCCACAGGGTTGCCGCCTGCTCGGCGGCCTGCTGGACGGTCAGCCCCTTGCGCTGCGCTCGCTCCGCGTCCACCCACGGCTCGAACGCTTCCGGCGACAGCGAGGGGAACGTCAACAGCAGGTTGGTCACATCCCCCTTGGGGTCGATGGCAATGATGGGGATCCCCTGGAGCAGGGCTTCCTCCAGTAAGATCAGCCCCAGGCCGGTCTTGCCCGACCCGGTCATCCCCAGGAGGACGGCGTGGGTGGTCAGGTGACGGGCAGGGTAGAGCACGGGCCGGTCGGTGATCTTTTCCGCCTGTAGAGCGTACTCCCGTCCCAGGTAGAAGGCACCTTTCCGTTCGATCTCGCTCATCCTCGCTCCTGCCGGTTGTTTGTGTTAACCACAGAGACACGGAGGGCGCAGAGGACTCTCTATTTTTGAGAAAACTCTGCGTTCTCTGCGCCTCTGTGGTGGAACACTTCATCCCCGATCATCTCCCACAGTCGGGCCTCGTCGATCATCGGCACGCCCAGTTCCTGGGCGCGGCGGTACTTGGTGCCGCCGGGATTCTCGCCGACGATCAGGTAGTCGGTCTTGCGGCTGACACTGGAGGTGACCCGCCCGCCGTACCGCTCGATGATCTCGGCGATCTCCTCCCGCGGGCGGGAGAGGGTGCCGGTGATGACGAAGGTGAGGCCCTGTAGGGGCGCGGCTTCGGGCGCAATGAACTGCGCCCTTACGGTGGAGAGATGGACGCCTGCTCTGCGGAGTTTGTCGATGATCTGCTGGTGGCGAGGGCGGTGGAACCAGTCGACCACCGCCTCGGCGATGCGCGGGCCGATCCCCTCGACCGCCTGCAGATCCTCCACCGTGGCCGCCGCCAGCGCGTCCACCGAGCCGAAGTGGCGGGCCAGGATCTCGGCGACGATCCCGCCGACGTACCGGATACCCAGGCCGGTCAGCACGCGATGGAACGGCCGCTCCTTGGAGGCCTCGATCCCCGCCAGGAGGTTCTCCGCCTTCTTCTCGGCGAAGCCCTCCAGTTGGAGAAGGTCCTCTTTCTTCAGGTAATACAGGTCGCCGACATCTTCCACCAGATGATGGTCCACCAGCAGTTTGGCCGTCTTCTCCCCCAGCGTCTCGATGTCCATCGCCCCGCGGGAGGCGAAGTAGGCGACGCGGCGGACCAGTTGGGCGGGGCAGGCGGCGTTGACGCAGTAGACAGCGACCTCGTCGGGCGGATGGACCACCGGCTCGCCGCAGGCCGGGCAGCGGTCGGGTGGCCTGTAGGGTTGCTCCGCGCCGGTGCGGGCGTCCACGACGGGGCCGACGATCTGGGGGATGACGTCGCCGGCCCGCTTGACGATCACCCGGTCGCCGACGCGGATGTCCTTTTCGGCGATGTAGTCGAAGTTGTGGAGCGTGGCTTTGCTCACCGTCACCCCGCCGATCTGCACCGGCTCCAGCACCGCGTAGGGGGTGAGAACGCCGGTGCGCCCCACGTTGACCCGGATCTCCAGCAGTTTCGTCGTCACCTCGCGGGCGGGGAACTTGTAGGCGATGGCCCCCCGCGGCGCACGGCCCACGATCCCCAGATCGGCCGCCACCCGCAGGTCGTTAACCTTGATGACCATCCCGTCGGCCTCGTAGGGGAGGGTGTCCCGCTTCTGGGCCCACTCCTCGCAGTAGGCGACGGCGTCCTCCAGGTTGTCGAAGTGAGCGGCGTGCTCGGTGACGGGGAAGCCGAGGTCCCGCAGGTACTGCAGCACCTCCCACTGGGTGGTCGGCGGGGCGGGCTCCCCCTCGTAAGCGACCACCTGGTAGCAGAGGAGGCTCAGGGGCCGCTGGGCGGTGACGTTGGGGTCCAGTTGGCGCAACGATCCGGCGGCGGCGTTGCGGGGGTTGGCGAAGGTCTTCTCCCCCCGCTCCGCCTGCCGACGGTTGAACGCCTCGAAGTCGCGCACGGTCATAAACGCCTCGCCCCGCACCACCAGGTAAGGGGGCGGGGTGGGACCGTCCGGGTGGACCGGGATGCGGAGGGGAAGTTGGCGGAGGGTGCGCAGGTTGGCGGTGATGTCCTCCCCCACCTCGCCGTCGCCTCGGGTGGCCCCCTGGACGAAAACGCCGTCCCGGTAATGGAGCACCACGCTCAGCCCGTCGATCTTCGGCTCGACGACGAAGTCCAGCCGTGTGCCCGGCGGGAGGAGTTTGGAGATGCGCTCCAGCCAGGCTCGGGCCTCGTCCGGCCCGAAGGCGTTGTCCAGGCTGAGGATGGGAGCGGGGTGGCGGACCCGGGCGAACTCCTCCGCCGGTGGCGCGCCGACCCGCTGGGTGGGCGAGTCGGGCGTGACCAGTTCGGGGTATCTCTCCTCTAGTTCTCGCAGTTCCCGCATCAGCGCGTCGTACTCGGCGTCGCTGATGACGGGCGCGTTGAGGACGTAGTACCGGTAGTTGTGGTAGTGGATCTCCTGCCGCAGTTCCTCGACCCGTTTGCGGACCTCCTCCGGCACCATACCGCTCACCTCCTTACTTATCGCATACGACGCAGGAGGAACCGCCAGATGCGGTTGCGGAGCCAGTTGCCGACGAGCCCCGCCGCCACCACGGCCAGGATCAGGCCGACGAAGAAGCCCACAGACAGCATCGACCCCAGCCGCTCCGCCAGCCCGATCCGATAGAGGCCATAAACAAGGAGGCCGTACACGACGATGCAGATGACGATGAAGAGGAAAGTGAGCATACTGACGATGCGCCCGATGCAGGAGTGGCGGAGGACGCGATCCGCCTCGTACACGGCTCCTTTCGAGGCGAGGCGTCTCAGGTTTTCCCGCAGAGGGTCATTATTCATTTCCCTGCCTTCCTATGCACGCTTGCCCTCGGAAAACGGGTGGTCCGCCCACCTCCTGCGATTGTACCCCATTTTCAGCCCCAGGGGAAGGCCAGTTATCGCGCGGGAGCGCGCTGGCCTCACCCCCGGTCATCTTCCACCTGCCACCCGGTTTCGGTGCGGACCAGGTGGAGTTCTTCCAGGTGCGGCCAATCGGCGATGGCCCAGACGGTAACCGAGTCTTCCTCCAGGTCGATACGCTGCGCCTCATAGCCCGCCCGGCCGACTGCACGGACGACTTCGAGGTACGTTGCGGCCGGGGGAGCAGCGAAATCCCCTCGATCCAACACGCCTTCGACGCTCTCCAGCAGACGCTCCGTTTGGTGGAAGTCGCTCCTCTCCAGCGCCTCCCGTGCCGCAATGAACATCGTCTCCAGAGCGACGTTCTCCGGTGTGTGGGGATGGCGCAAGAAATCGGCGACGATCCCCTGCTGCTCCGCTTCCACCGGATCGGGGAACCAACCGCTGGCGAAGTAGGCCCCCGGATCGTAGGCCTGCTGGTAGCGACGGAGCAGGTCGAAGAGGCGGACCGTATCCTCCAGGTCCCGCTCCTGCTCGGGAGAAGGGGGCGCATTCTCCAGCCAGGCCAGGAAACCCGCCTCCACCTCGTCCAGCCCCTCGCCGAACGACTCCACCAGCCCCCCGTCCAGCACTTCGACCTCGCTCCCTTCATAGGTGCTGAGCCCGGCGTAGAAATCCCGGAACGGCTGCCAGCCGTAGGTCTCGATCAGGTAATCGACGAAAGCCGCCGCCTCAGCGTAACTGACCTCGTGCTGGTGGGTGTAGAACCTCTCCGCCAGTTCCCCCAGCGGGATGTACCACCCGAGGCGGAGGAGCGCCGCCCCCCGCGCCCGGATCGGTTCCGGCTTGAAGTGACCACCAGCCACCCAGACGGCCAACCCCTCTCGCATCAGCGGCGGTGCCTGCGGACTGAGCCCGGCGGCATCCAGCACGTGGGTGATCTCGTGGCGTAGAACTTCCTGAAGGTTAGCACCCGCGTAATGCCGATCCAGGTAGGAGATCACCAGCCGATCGCCACCCTGAGCATACCCTCCGTGCCCGATCACCCGGCCGATGAGGTAGATCGAGATAGGTTCCTCCTGCCAGACCTGAAGCCGCGCCTCCACGTAATCCGTGGCTTCGTCGGCCCTTTCGACGATGAGGGGGAGGTCCCGCTCCGCCGCGGTGCCGGTGAGGTAATGGACCTCGCAACAGACCGTGCTGGTCGTGCTCCAGGAGGCGTTCGCCTCAAGAGGCGGCCGCTCCTCGGCGGGCCGAAGGCGGACGGTGAGGTGGACGACGTTGTTACGGGGGTCTTCGTCCCCCTTGCGGATCCGGTCGTCCGGATCAAGGCGGACGGTCAGAGCCTGCCGACCCACCAGCCCGGTCGTGTCCCAGGCCCAGACCAAACGGGCGCGGGGAACCTGGTCGAAGGTGGGGTAGCCTACCGTGCCCTCGGCGATCGGCTCCGGGCCGTCCTCGGTCCACAGATAGACGCGGACCATCAGATCGGCCGGGTCGATGGAGCCCAGGTTGCGCGGCGTGACGTCGAAAGTAACCCGATCCCCGCTGTAAAGGTCGGGGCCGGGGTAGAGGCGGACGTCGCCAGGGGTCAAGTAGAGGTCGGTGGGGGCCGGGGTGGGAGAGGAAGATGGGGAAAGGGCCGGGGCGGTGGTCGGTGGGCGGGCGGCTGGGGTGGGGGAAACCGGGGAGGCAGGAGCACAGGCAGCCAAAAGGATCAAAAGCAGCAGGACAGCAGAGCGCACGGTGTGCATCTCACTCTGCGAGCCTCACCGCCTCCACGGCGAACTCCCGTGCGCCGGTGTCCACGAAGCCGGTCGACTCCGCCAGGCGGATGGAGGGCGCGTTTCGCTCGGGGGCGACGTAGAGGGGTTGCACGCCGGTGCGCAGCACCCAGGCGATGCAGGAATCCAGGACCGCCTTCCCCCATCCGCGCCCACGGGCTTCGGGCGCGGTCCACACGTACACCTCGGCGAAGTGGGGGGACTGCCAGTTGACCCCCGCCTCCGCTGCCACCTCCCCGCGGACGCGGATGACAAAGCGGGGAGAACCATCCGGCGTCGGCGTCGGGACGACGAGCACGTTGAGCGTGGGTGTGTATCGACGCAGGTCCAGCCGGTAAATGCGGTTGATCTGGGTCTGCTCAATGAGCAACGTCGTCTCGACGACCGGTTGTAGATCCAGCGTGGTGACCAGATAATAAGGTCGTCGGGGGTGGAGGTGGCGTTCTATCAGGGCCCGGGCGGCGGAGAGGGTGCGGGCGCGGAGCACGGCCAGCAGGCGAAACAGGTCCCGCCCTGTCTGGCAGATGGTCAGGAACCCCTCTATCCGCTTTCCCCGCTCCTCGACGTAGACGCGGGTCCGGGACGGGTCGTGGTAGAGGGTGTAGTAGGCGGCGAGGGCGTCCCTGGGGGCAGAGAGATCGAGCAGCGGGCGGACCCGACGGCGCAGTTCGACCAGGTCAGTCGCCATCGCCGGCTCTCCTTTTCTCCAGCGCCCGGCGGATCATCTCCTGGTCAAGCCAGTAAAGATCGCCGGAGAGATCGTCCGGATGGACCCAGCGGGCGGCGAGGATCTCCCCGCTGAGGTGATCCACCTTCCCCTCCACCTCGCAGAGGAAGCCCGTCTCCAGGTGGCTCGGCGGGCCGTTCAGTTCGATCATCACCGGCGGACCGACCCGCACCGCCAGGCCGACCTCCTCCATCAGTTCCCGCCGGAGGGCGTCTTGGGGTCGCTCCCGTCGGCGGACCCAGCCCCCTGGCAGCCCCCAGGGATAGCGCCCCCGGAAGACGTGCTCCAGGAGCAGGATCTCCCCCCGGTCGTTGAAGACGACGCCGGTGACCCCCACGGTGAAGCGGGCGGCGGTCCACTGGATCAGATGGACGAGGATGGGGTAGAGGAAGGGGAACCGCCGCATCAGGCGGGCGACGAGAAACTTCGGCTTCACGGATCGTTCCTGCTACGGGTACACCCGCTTCAGCATCCGCGGGAAGGGGATCGTCTCCCGCAGGTGGTTGAGGCCGCAGATCCAGGTGACCGTCCGCTCCACGCCCAGGCCGAAGCCGGAGTGGGGGACCGATCCGTACTTGCGCAGGTCGATGTACCACTCGAACGCTTCCCGCGGCAGGTTCCATTCCTCCAGCCGTTTCAACAGCAGGTCGGGATCCGAGATGCGCTCCGAACCGCCGGTGATCTCCCCGTACCCCTCCGGGGCCAGCAGGTCGACGCTCTTGGTGATCTCCGGTCGGCCCGGCCAGGGCTCCATATAGAACGCCTTGGCGATGGTCGGATAGCCGTAGACGAAGACCGGCTTGTCGAACCGTTTGGTCAACTCCGTCTCGTGCGGCGAGCCGAAGTCCTCCCCCCATTCGATCTTGAGCAGTTCTTTGAGTTGGGGGTCCTCCGTCTGCTCCCGAACTTCGGCCAGGATCTCCAGGGCCTCGTCGTAGGAGATGCGCGGGAACGGCGGTTCAACCTTCTCCAGGAGGGAGGTATCCCGCCCCAACAGCGCCAGTTCCGCCGATCGTTCCTTCAGGCATCGCTGGACGATGTAGGAGACGAACTGCTCCTCGATCTCCATCAACTGATCGAGGTCGCAGAAGGCGATCTCCGGTTCGACCATCCAGAACTCGGTGAGGTGGCGGCGGGTCTTGGACTTCTCGGCGCGGAAGGTGGGGCCGAAGCAGTAGACGCGGCCGAAGGCGTAGATGTTGGCCTCGTTGTACAACTGGCCCGACTGGGTGAGGTAGGCCGGCTCGCCGAAGTAGTCGGTCTCGAAAAGAGTGGTCGTCCCCTCGCAAGCGGCGGGGGTGAGGATGGGCGTGTCCATATTGATGAAGCCGTGGTCGTCCAGCCAGTCGCGGATGGCGCGGATGACCGTGGCCCGCACCCGCAACACGGCCCACTGTCGCCGGGAGCGGATCCAGAGGTGACGGTGGTCCATCAGGAAGTCCACCCCGTGCTCTTTCGGCTGGATGGGGTAGTCCTGGGCCAACTGAATCACCTCCAGGCCGGTCACGCCGATCTCGTAGCCGCCGGGGACGCCGGGGGCGCGGTCGTCCTGACGGACGACGCCGGTGACGACGAGGGAGGATTCCTGGGTGAGCCGCCGGGCCGCCTCGAAGACCTCCTCCGGCACCTCTTTCTTGAAGACGACGCACTGGACGAAACCAGAGCCGTCTCGGACCTGGAGGAACTGGAGTTTCCCTTTGTCGGTGCGGTTGTACAGCCACCCCTGGATACGGACTTCCTCTCCCACGTGCTGGGCGACGTTCTCGATTCGGATCGTCTTGATCATCGGCAAACCTCCTCTAGGGTGGCGTTCTCGGGGGGATTGTACCCCAGAACGGGGAGGGGAGCAAGGGCGGTGAGATCTGGACGATCGCCGCAGATCTCTATTTGACCCCGCCCCCCGGGCGGGGTATAATTCGGCCCGCCTGGGGAGAGGAACGAAGATGACCGAATGGGAGACCGATCTGCAACAGGGGCTCCGGGTGGGCGTGGGCATCATCACCGCCATCCTGTTGGTGGACGGCGGGCTGATCGCCTGGGTCGCGGGCCGCCCCGTCTCTTTCTGGACCTTTCTGGTGGGCCTCTGGGTCCTCTTCAGCCTGGGCCTCGTCGCCCTGATGGGCTACTGGCTGAACGGGCTGCTCCATTCCGTCTACGCGCTGGACCGGAACGCGCTGACCATCGTGTGGGGAGAGAACCGGCACGTGGTGCCTACCCCCCTCATCGAGCGGGTCCTCCTGGGAAGCGAACTGCAGGGGAAAGTCCGATTCCGCGGCGTCCGCTGGCCCGGCTACTGGGTCGGTTCCGGCAGGATCGAGGGGATCGGGCCGACGGTGTTCTACGCCACCACCCCTCCGCGAGAGCAGATCTTTATCGTCGCTCAGGGGGTGGCCTACGGGATTTCGCCGGACGATGTGGAGGGGTTCCTGCACACCCTTCAGACCCGGTTGCAGATGGGGCCCACGCAGCGGGTGGAGCCGACCTCCGAGGGGCCGGCCTTTCTGGAGTGGGGTTTCTGGCGGGATCGGCTGGGGTTGGCGCTCCTGGCAGGGGCCGCGCTGGGGGTCCTGGCCCTTTTCGGTTTCCTCTCCGCCCGGTTCCCCACCCTGCCCCGGCTCCTTCCCCTGCACTTCGACGCCACCGGTGCGCCGGATCGACTGGGGCCGAGACAGCAGATCTTCTTCATCCCCGTCATCGGGTTGGTCGTTCTCCTGGTCAACGGCGGGCTGGGCGGGCTGTTGTACCGACGGGAACGGGTGGCCGCCTACCTCTTGTGGGGCGGTGCAGGCCTGACCCAGATCCTTCTGTGGGCGGCAGTGGTCGGCATCCTGCGCGCCCTGTGAGCGCGGTCGGCAGCGGGCGATGGAAAACCCTCCGAGTTGGCCCAACCTGATCGGCGGCCTGGTGCTCTCGGCGGCGATCGCGGGGGTTGCGTACCGACGGGAATCGCTCTCCCCTAGCGGCGTCGTGGGCGCGCTGTTGAGCGGCACCGTGATGTTCGGCCTCGGCGGATGGACGTGGGGCCTCCTCCTCATCGGCTTCTTCGTCTCGTCCAGCCTCCTCTCCCTCTACCGGGCCGGGGAAAAAGCCGGGCTGGCGGAGAAATTCGCCAAGGGCCACCGGCGGGACCTGGGGCAGGCGCTGGCAAACGCCGGGGTGGGAATGGGGCTGGCCGTGGCCTCCCTCTTCGGACATCGGACGCTTCTCTACGGGATGTGTGCTGGCGCGATGGCCGCGGTCAACGCAGATACCTGGGCCACCGAGGTCGGCGTCCTCAGCCATCGGCCGCCCCGCCTGATCACCACCGGTCGCCGCGTGGAGGTCGGCACCTCCGGCGGGGTGACCGGCCTGGGGTTGCTGGTCGGCCTGGCGGGCGCGGCGTTCATCGGTCTGCTCGCCGCCACAGGGGCCTGGCTGGAGGTCCGCTCGGTCCCGACCGCCCTCTGTACTTTCACCGGCAGCCTGATCGGCGGGTCGGCCGGCAGCCTCTTCGACAGCCTGCTGGGGGCGACGTGGCAGGGCATCTACTGGTGCCCCCGGTGCGAGAAGGAGACCGAGCGGCCGGTCCACCGATGTGGAACCGTCGCCCGACCAGTGCGTGGGTTCACCTGGCTGGGCAACGACCTGGTGAACTTCCTCTCCTCCGTCGTCGGCGCGCTGGTCGCAGCCGGGATCGGGTGGCTCTGGCTGGGAGATTTGGGAAAAATTTGTCGTTAAATTTTGTTTATCTGCCTTGACAGCCGCCTTCATCCGCGGTATCCTTTGGCCGGATAGAACTGATGTTCTATCCGGCCAGTCGCGTCTATGGGAGGAATCTATGCGCGAGATGCTGGAGTATCAGGCGGATCGGATCGAGGCGGTGCTGGCGCAGCACCGGGTGCCAGCCCGGGTGACCGGTGGGCGGGTGACGCCGCGGTGGATCCGGTTTCAGGTGATGCCGGCGATAGGCGCTCGCATCTCCCGTATCAAGAGCCTGGCGGAGGAACTGGCAGCGGCGCTGGATGCCCCCACCTGCCGGGTCGCCCGTCAGGGGGCCGCGGTGATGGTGGAGATCCCCCGCGATGACCCCAAGCCGGTCCGTCTCCTCCCGCTGCTGCGCACCGTCACCGACGTCCCGCCGATGACGGCGATCCTGGGGATGGACGAGGACGGCGTCCCACTGCTCATCCGCCTCCCTTCCCCAGACGTGGCCCACATCCTGGTGGCCGGGACGACGGGGAGCGGCAAGACGGCGTTGCTGCGCACGATGATCATCAGTCTGGCGCTGCGCCACCCCCGGCGGGGCCACCTCGCCCTGGTGCTCATCGACCCCAAAGGGGGCCGGGCCTTCGGCTGCTTCCAGGGGCTGCCCCAGTTGGTCCGGCCGGTGGTGCGGAGCGCGGAGGAAGCGGTCGGGGTGTTGGAGGACCTGGTGCGGCTGATGGAACGGCGGGACCGGCTGGGGGAGAACCGCCCGGCGGTGGCGGCCTTCATCGACGAACTGGCGGACCTGATGATGGTGGGGGGCAGGGCGGCGGAGCACCACCTGACGCGGCTTGTGCAGCGGGGCCGGGAGGCGGGCATCCACATCGTGGCGGCGACGCAGAAGCCCACCTCGGCGGTGCTGGGGAGCCTGGTGACGGCGAACTTCCCGGTACGGCTGGTGGGCAAGGTCGCGTCGGCCCAGGACGCGCGGATAGCCTCTGGATGGAGTGGAACTGGAGCGGAGCGGCTACAGGGCCGGGGGGACTTCATCGCCGTAGCGGAGGGGCGGCTCTTCCGCTTCCAGGCCGCCTACGTCTCCCTTGAGGAGATCGGGGAATTGGTCGACGGGCTTCGACGGCAGGCCCTCCCGGCCTCTGCCCCGGCCCGGTACCTCCTCCCGCGGGTGGAGGAGCCGTTGCCCGCGTGAGGGGGAGGGCTCGGGGTTCGCCCGCACGGCGGCAGAGGGGTGCGGGGGACCTGCCTCGCAAGGAGGGAGAGGGAATGCACAGCGGTCCGGACTACGGGTATTACGGTCCACCCCCAGGGGGGGGAGCAGGCAGTCCACGGCGGGGCGGGCGCGTAGGGTTCTTCGTCGGAGTAGTGGTGGTCGCTTTCGCCGTCACGCTGGCGGTGATGATCGGCCAGCGGCTCAGCGACCAGGCCGTCGCCGTGCTGGCGGGGGCCACCTGTGGCGTCGGGGCCAGCATCCCCACGAGCCTGCTCATCGCCTGGGTTACCCGACGCCGTCAGGAGGCACGGCCGACTCCAGCGCAACAGGGAGCGTATCCGCCGGTGGTCGTCATCCAATCGCCGCCGCACGCCAACCCAGCGGCGTTGCCCCAGGGAGGGTATATGCCGCCCTATATGCAGCCGATGCCTCCCACGCCACGGGAGTTCACCGTCGTCGGCGAAGAGGAGGAAAGCGACTACGGGGGGCATCGATGGTAGGCAAGGGAGACCGATGAGTGGGATGAGAGAGGGGCTCCTCTGGTTCGACGACGACCCGAAACGGGACCTGACTCAAAAGGTCAACAGGGCTGTGCAGCGGTACCGGCAGAAGTTCGGGCGGTCCCCCAACGTCTGCTACGTCCACCCCTCCCTGCTGGGCGGGGAGTCCTGCCGTGTGGGCGGGGTGCAGGTGCTCCCGCTGCCGACGGTCCTGCGGCACCACTTCTGGGTAGGCGAGGAGAAGGTCAACGGGCGGCCGTCCGGCCGGTCAGCCCGGCGACGAGGAGATCGAGCGCGACCTCCGGCGTCAGGCGTCCCTGCTTGATCTCGGCGTCCGTCGCCAGCAGATGGCGGTAGACCTGCTCCAGTTGGGCGGGGGTGAAGTTGGTCGATTGGACGAAGAGTTTGCGCGCCGGGTAGGGGTGGAGGTTCAGGACGCGGGCGATCGTCACGGCGTTCTCCCCAGCCTGGCGCAGTTCCGCAACCTGGATGAGAAGCCGGAACTGACGGACGATCATCGCCAGGATACCCATCGGGTGCTCCCCCCCATCCAGAAGCCGCTGCAGCGTCGAGGCGGCGGTCCGCCCATCCCGTCGTCCCAGAGCGTCCACCAAGTCGAAGACGACGGCCTGCTGAACGTAGGGGACGAGGCGGGCGACGTCCTCCTCGGTGACCTCCCGCCCGGGACCCACGTAGGTGACCAGTTTGAGCACCTCCTGATCCAGCAGCCGCAGGTCCGAGCCGATCACCGCCGCGAGCCGTGCGGCGGCGCGCGGAGTGATCCGGCCGCCGTGACGCCGGGCCCGTCGGGCGATCCAGCGGGGCAGTTCCTTAGCCGTGGGCAGGTCGAACCGGCGCACGTAGCCACGGGGATGACGACGAGCCAGTTGGAGCACGGGGTGGTTGTCGGGGAGGGGGCGGCCCTCGACGAAGATCAGGCGGGTCGTCTCCGGCAACGCGGGGAGAAGATCCAGAAGCCCCTGGAGGAACCGGTCCCCTTTCTGCTGGAGGTGGCTCAAAAGCCCCTCGACGATGACCAACCGGCGGTCGGATAGAAAGGGGAGGGCCTCGCAGGCGTTCCGCAGCGCTGCTAGAGTGACCGTCTCGCCGTCCAGGACCGCCGTGTTGAGGTCCGCCATCCCGGAGCCCTCCAACCGTCGGCGGAGGTCGGCCACTGTCTCAGCGCAGGTCAGTTCGTCGTCGCCGTGAAACACGTAGAAAGTGGGGTGTGGCTGGCTCATCCCTCCCTCACCCGGACGCGGTGGACCACCAGCGCGCCACGTTGCTCGCGGACGATCCCGGCGATCCGCAGCGAGCCCACGTCGGGATCGGTCGTGACCAGCGCCTGGAGGAGGAGCCCCACCCGCTGTCCCAATATGGTTCCCAGCGTGGCGACCAGGACGACCATAGGGAGACGGCTCAGCCACTCCCTCCACCCCCGCCGACGGGGAGTCAACACCGTGAAGGCCCCCAGTCCAGCCAGCGCACCCGCGGCCACGAAGTTGGTCCCGCAGGCCGGATGGATCGCCAGGTTGCGCTGCCCCGCCTGCAGCCGCTTCAGGGCGTGCTGGGCAGCCAGCAGCACCCCCTCCGTCGGCAGGTCGCCGTAGAGGACGAACCCGTCTAGGGTGGACCGCCCCACCATCCTCAAGTTGGGGTATCGCTGACTGAGGACGTGGATCGTCGCGTGTTCCAGCGCGTGGTGCTGTCGAAGCCGGTGGACCAGCAAGAGGATCGGGATGGGCATATCAGACCTCCTCGTTATTTGGCTCCCTGGGGAAGGGCCTCCACCGGCCGGGCGATGACGATGAGCCGGTAGCGGAGGCTCCCGTAGGGATGGCAGGTGACCAGCGTCACTCGCTCGTCCTCGGTGGGCTGGATGTACCGGGCATTGGCCTGGCGCACTTCCAGTGGCTGTCCCGCCTCGGGCAGGATCAGCACCTCGTCCACCGCATACGTGAAGATCCGATCATCCGAATAGAGGAAAATCAGGTCCCCCGGCTGGACCCGATAGAGGTCGCGGAAGACCTCCCCGTGGGTCGTGTTATGTCCGTTGAGGACCGTGTTGCCCGGGACGCCGAGGGGGGCGGAGCCCTGGTGCCATCCGGCGGCCCGCATCGGCGGAACCTTCCAGATGGCCTGCTGCACTCCTCCCACGTTCACCACTTCCCACGTCGTGGTAACCACCGGCGCGTCCAGTCCGATGGAGGGGATCACGATGCGGGTGGGAGGGAACCCTTCCGGCGCGGGGGTAGGGGTAGGAAGCAGGTCGGGTGCGTCGGAAGAGGGATCGCCAGCGGGGCGATCCTCGTCCGACTTGAAGGAGGGAAGGAGGGCCGGTGGGACGGGGGTGGCGGAGGGGGACGGCGTGGCCTGAGGAGCGACGGAGGGCTCTGAGGGGAGGGGAGGAGGGAGCGTCACGACGGTGGAAGCGTGAGGGATGAGATCAGGGCTCATCAGCGCTCCTCCAGCCAGAAGCAGGATCAATCCGAAGGCGACCAAGACGGTGCTCAGCAGGTCTCGTGACGGGGATCGGGAATCGAACATCGGCTCTCCGCTCCTCAAATTGAAGGGATGGTGCCGTCGGAGACCCACGCGGCGAAGGGCTCTGGCGTGAGCGGCCGTCCGGTTGCGTGCTCGACCAGACTCCGCCAGTCCAACCGCGCCCCCGGGGCCAGCACCCGTTCGATCAGGAAAGCGCCGGCCTCCGGCACGCCCACCACCCCCCCAAACCGCTCCGTGATCACCTGGTCCAGTTGGGAGGCGAAGAGTTCACCCAGGATGTAGTTGTGGTAGTAGACGGGGGCGAGGGCGATGTGGTACTTCGCTGCCCAATCCGGCGCGTGCCGCCCCTCCGGGCGGGCGAGTAACTGGAACCGCTCTTTGAGGTCCCACCACAGGTTGTCCAGGTCCTGGTCGGGGTCGGCGTAGAAGGCCCGCTCGAAGTGGACCATCACCAGCGCCCAGCGGACGAAGACGAGGGAGTTGAGCCGTTCCTGACGGGCCAGCCTGTCTGCCAGGCGCGCCACCTCTTCCTCTGAAAGGCCCAGCACCTCGCGGAGCCAGCGGGGGGTGCGGACCTGACGGCCCATCAGGATCGCCACAGCCTCGGTGGTGAAGGTGTGGGCCGGCCGGCGCAGCAGCCAGGGAAGCCCGCGGTCGATGTACTTGTCGTAGACGGCGTGGCCCAGTTCGTGCAGCAGCGTCGCCATCCACCGCTCGATAGGCCGGAGATTGGCGAGGATCCGAATGTCCCCCTTCCGGTCCACGTCCATACAGAAGGCGTGCTGATCCTTCCCCGGCCGCTCGTAGAGGTCGGACCGGGCCAGGATGTCGTCGATCTCCATCCCGATCCCCTCATAAGTCCGCCGGGCCAGTTCCTCCAGGTCCTTTCCCTCCAGGTAGGGGCTCAGGTCCAGGTCGGGGTCGCTCGGGGCCTGCTGGAAGAAGGGGTCGCTGTAGTGCCAGGGCCGCAGTTGGTGGGGCGGCACCCCGAACCGACGGGCCAGCCGTCGGTCCAGCCACTCCTTCGCCCGACGGAACGGCTCCTCGGTCTGCTTCGCCAGCCGGTCCAGCAGGTCGAACAGTTCACCGGGGTCCAGTTCCTGCCCGGCGAGGGCGAGGTGATAGTAGTCGGGGAAGCCGAGGCGGCGGGCCCCCTCGTTGCGCAACCGGGCCAGTTGGCGGACCCGGTCGGCGATGCGGCCGCCGATCTCCTTACTGGCCTCCCAAGCCTCCCTGCGCAGTGTCGAGTCGGTCTCCTCGCGCAGGATCGCTGAAATATCGTTGTCGGACACAGGCCGTCCCTGGACCAGCGGTCGGTAGTTGACCACCTCCGCACGGACCTCTTTCTCGATTTGGGTCAGCCGGTCGATGACCTGGGGGTCCCGCTGGCCGACCAGGTAGCGGAGGTAGAGCCGCTCCAGTTGGCGGGCCAGGAGGGGATCGGAGGGAGGGGTACGGCGGAAGTTGGCCAATTGGTGGAACGTTTCCGGCTGGGCGTAGAGCCGCATCACCTCGGCGCTGAGCCGGGCCGCCTCCTCCTGGGCCTCCGGCCTGCCGGTGGTGTGGGCCTCCCACTGGGCCAGCGCGTGGGCCTTAAACAGCGGTTCGGCCACGGCGACGTGTTGGCGGATCAACGTTTCCAACTCACTCCTCGTGTCCTGCATCTCGCTCCTCTGTCTCCCTGCTTCCCCGCCTCCCTGCCTTCCCGCTTCCCCGCTTCCTCACTTCCGCTACACCTCTTTCCGCCCCTCCAGCGCGTTCGCTAGGGTGATCTGATCGGCGTACTCTAGGTCCCCGCCGACGGGGAGGCCCCGGCCCAACCGGGTGATCCGCACGCCGAAGGGGCGCAGTTTAGAGACGAGGTAGGCGGCGGTGTAATCCCCCTCGCTGGTGGGATTGGTCGCCAGGATGACCTCCTTCACCTCGCCGGTCCGCACCCGCTGTAGCAACTCCGCGATGCGCAGGTCCTCGGCGAAGACCCCTTCGATGGGGGCCAGCGCGCCGTGGAGGACGTGGTACAGGCCGCGATACTGCTCCGTCCGCTCGATGGCCAGCACGTCCAGCGGCTCCTCCACCACGCAGATGGTGGACCGGTCCCGTGCCGGATCGCTGCAGATCGGACAGGGGTCCTCCTCGGTGATGTTGAAGCAGACGGAACAGAAGCGGGTCTTCTCCTTCAGGTCGCGCAGGGCCTCGGCGAGGCGCAGCGGGAGATCGGACTCGGCCCGCAGGAGGAAGAAGGTGAGCCGGGAGGCCGTCTTCGGCCCGATCCCCGGCAGTTCCGAGAGCGTCTCGATCAATCGCTCCACAGAGGGAGGCATTGCCTGCATCGTTCCTCCTAACGGTACGCGTACAACAATCCCAGGTGGCCGTGCACAGGGTTCGGGAAGACCTGCACCTGGAACCCCCTACGCCGCAGGCCGTCCGCCAGGTCCCCGTGGGAACGGTCCGTGAAGCCGTCGTGGTACTCCACACAGATGCGCTGAATCCTTTCGAACACGGTCGGATGGGCGTCGAGGAGGGTCTCGAACTCGCAGCCTTCGCAGTCGATCTTCAGGAAATCGCAGTGCGTGATCCCGCCCTGCTCGAAGGCTTCCTCCAGCGACACGACCTCGACCTCCAGCGCCGGGGACGAATCGCCCCTCGGGACCGTGGTGTATTGGACGGCCTCCCCCGCGGCGAGGAGCCGGGTCCGCCCCGAGCGGGCCCCGACGGCGACCTGGAACGGCGTCACATTGCGCACCCCGTTCAGCGCGATGTTCTGCTCTAGCAGTTCAAACGACTCCCGAAAGGGCTCGAAGGCGTAGATCCGGCAGCCGGGGTTCCTCCGCGCCACGCAGACGGCGAAATCCCCGATCCCTGCCCCGACGTCGACGACGGTCCATCCGTCCTCGATCCGTGTCCCCTTCGCCTCGTACTCCCGATCCAGGCAGGTCTCCTTGACGATCCATGCGTCCATCAGGCTGCGCACGATGAACCGGCACCCGTTCCTGAGCCGCAACACGGCCCGTCGCTTCCCGAGGAGGAGTAAGAAGAGCACGTACCAGTTCTCGATCTGCCCCAGGATCGTAGGGATCGACGCCAGGTAATAGCGGACACGGGAACCCATCGATCAGCCCACCGACGGGGGAAGGGGGGAGCCACGTCCCTCGCTTCGGGTGCGCTTCGGTTTGGGGGCGAAGGTGTCCGTCGGTGAAGCACACCCCCTCGCTTCCCCGCTTCCTCGCCTCCTACCCCAACAATCCCCCCATCAACCCTCCCAGCCCTCCGGTTACCTCGTTCATCTTCTCCGCCGCTGCCTGTTCGATCTGCTCCAACCCCTGGTTGACGGCCGCGACGATGAGGTCCTGCAACATCTCGACGTCTTCTGGGTCGACCACCTCGGGCTGGATGGTGATGGATTGAACCCGGCGGTTGCCGGAGACGACGGCGGTGACCGCCCCCCCACCCGCGCTGGCGGTGACGGTCATCGCGGCGATTTCCTCCTGGGCTTTCAGCAAGTTCTCCTGGAGGCTCTGCAACTGCTTGAGCATCCCGGCCTGGCCGGGGAGGCCTCCCACGATTCGGCGTTTTCCTCTCTTCGCCATACCGTATCTCTCCCTGTCCATCTTCTACCGCAGAGATGTTTTCTCCGCGCTAAAAGCCCCTGGCGTTCTCCGTCCCCCCACGGTTTCCCGCGTTCCTGACCACGCGAGCCCCCAGTTCCCGCACGGCCGCCTCCACCAGTTCATCCCGCACCGATGGCTGGGACGCAGAGGGGGCCGGGTGGGAAGGGGCAGCCTGGTTGTCTTTGGGGACCAACTCACACCGGACCCGGATGGGCCGGCCGAACAGTCGTTCCAGCGCGTCCTCCACCGCCCGCCGGTTGTTCTCCTCCGAGACCTTGCCCTGGTGAAACGGGTACTGGAAGCCCAGCACCAGCGTCTCCCCCTCCACCCGCAGCGGGTGGCCGGAGCGGAGGAGGGCGGCCAGGGAATGGTTGTGAGGATGGATCGCCCGGAGAAGATCGGCCCAGCGATCCCGGAAGGCTTCCAGCGGTGGCATCCCCTCCACAGGGGGACGGGTCGGCGCGACGTGCTGGGGTGGAGGGGGTTCCGCGGAGCGCGACGGGGAAGGGGTGGAGGGACGCTCCGCCGACCTCGGGGAGGCTTGTTGCCTCGATGGGACCTTCGGCCGAGGCTCCCCAGGCGGCGAGGAGGCCCCCTTGTACCCCGGAGGCGTAACGGCCGGAGGCGATCCGCCCCCAGACCGCCTCTCCTCCGGCGGCAGGGCCGCCTCCACGAAGGCCAGTTCCAACGGCAGTTGTGGTTGCCAGGCGGCGCGGGCCTCCGTCGCGGCCTCGTTGAACAGGCGGACCGCCCGGGCCAGCCGGCGGGGGTCGAAACGGCGTGCCTGGGCCTGGAAGGCCTCCCGAAGCCCGTTGGGGACGTGGAGCGGCGTCTCCTCCGAGCCCAGCCGCGTGAGCAGGAGCCCCCGCAGGTGTTCCACCACCTGCCGGGCGAACTGGCGAGGATCGGTTCCCTGGTCCACCACTCGGTTGATCAACGCCAGTCCGCGGGCCGTGTCTCCCTCGGCGAGGGCGTCCACCAGCCCCATCACCGCCTCCTCCGCCCCGGTCCCCAGCGCTGCCCGCACCACGTCGACGGTGATCCCTTCGTCGGAGTAGGCGGCCAGTTGGTCGAGGAGGCTTTCTGCATCCCGCATACTGCCGGTGGCCTGGCGGGCGATGAGGGTGAGGGCCTCCCGCTCGACGGCGATCCCCTCCCCTTCGGCGATCCGCTCCAGCCGCTCGACAATCGTCTCCAGAGGAATACGGCGGAAGTCGAACCGCTGGCAGCGGGAGCGGATGGTCGGCGGGATGCGGTGCGGCTCGGTGGTCGCCAGGACGAAGATGGCGTGGGGCGGGGGCTCCTCCAGCGTTTTGAGCAGGGCGTTGAAGGCGGCGTTGGAGAGCATATGGACCTCGTCGATGACGTAGACCTTGTAGCGGGCCACGTTGGGCCGGAAGCCGACCCGCTCCCGCAGTTCCCGCACGTCGTCCACGCCGGTGTTGGAGGCGGCGTCGATCTCGATCAGATCCATCAGCCGCCCCTCGTTGACCGCCTGGCAGATGGCACACTCGTTGCAGGGCCGCTCGGCGGGGTCGGGGGCCAGGCAGTTGACCGCTTTGGCCAGCAGCCTGGCGGTGGTCGTCTTGCCCGTGCCGCGCGGACCGGCGAAGAGGTAGGCGTGGTGGATTCGCCCCGAGTTGAGGGCGTTGCGCAGGGTGCGCACCACGTGCTCCTGCCCGACGACCTCCTCAAAGGTCCGAGGCCGCCATTTGCGATACAGGGCCTGGGTCATCTCCGTCTCCTGTGGGACCGTGCTCCGAATCTGTGCCCCCGTCTAGTCTAACATCAATGGGGGGGTAGCGCAACCCTCGGCAAGTGCGACGCACCTTGGAGGTGCGTCGCACCTGCGTCGGGTAGCCCGATCAGCGATGAGAGGTCAACCTAGGGATTCGTCCCGGGTCAACCGAACCAGGACAGCGTCGTTGGTCGTCGTGAGGGAGTACAGGGTTCCCCGAGGCACCACCGTCAATTCGTCGGGACGAAGGGCAAGCCCCCCTCGGTCCGTCTGGACGACCACCGTGCCCTCAAGGGCGACCAGAAGGGTATCGTGTTCGGCCACCTCCGGAAGCGGCCACGTCCCTTCCCCCCGGGCCACCTGGACGACGGCATCTTCCACCCTGGCGACGGTTCGCGGCTGGAAAGGGGCCACCAACTGGCTGGCGGCCTCGCGCAGGCTGATCCGTTCCGGACCGGGCTCAGTCGTCCCGTACAGGCGAAACCGGCCGTTCCTCCGGTTGGGAAGGACAGTGCAACGGATCAGGATGACGGTGGATCGGAGGGGGGAACTGGAGCGGTGAGCCAGCCCTTTCCGGATCACCGCCAGTTCCCCCGGCCGCAGCCGGACCTTCCCCCGCTCACTCTCCAGGAGGATGACGCCTTTGTGGACCCAGAACAGTTCGTCCTGGTCCAGGTGCCGATGCCAGGCCAGCATTCCCTGGCAAAGGTAGAGGCTCACCGTCAGATCACCGACGGTGACCAGATCGACCATAGAGAACGGTTCGGTCAATCGCTGGGCGGCGTCCTCCAGGCGCAGTTTCTCCAAGCGCATCCCCTGCCCGTCCTACCCGGCCTGTTTCTCCGCACCGATGCGTCCCAGCAGGTCGGCCAGGCCGCGGAGGAACTCGATGGGCACGGGGAAGATGATGGTCGAGTTCTTCTCCACGGCGATCTCGGTCAGGGTCTGAAGATAGCGCAACTGGATGGCAGCCGGCACCTCACCGATCTTCTTAGCCGCCTCGGCCAGCGTCTGGGCCGCCTGGTATTCGCCCTCGGCGTGGATGATCTTGGCCCGCTTCTCCCGCTCCGCCTCCGCCTGGCGGGCCATCGCCCGCTGCATCGTCTGCGGCAGTTCGACGTCCTTGATCTCGACGACGCTCACCTTGATCCCCCACGGCTCGGTCTGCTCGTCGATGATCTGCTGCAACTGGGTGTTGATCTTCTCCCGGTGGGCCAGCAGTTCGTCCAACTCCGATTGGCCGATGACGTTCCGCAGCGAGGTCTGGGCGATCTGCCAGGTAGCCCGCCGATAGTCTTCCACCTGAACAATGGCGCTCTCCGGATCGAGGACCCGGAAGTAGGCGACGGCGTTGACCTTGACGGTGACGTTGTCGTTGGTAATGCACTCCTGAGATGGAATGTCCAGCGTCACCACCCGCAGGTCGACCTTGACCATCCGGTCGATGAAGGGGATGATGAAGAACAGTCCCGGCCCTTTGGCTCCGACCAGCCGCCCCAGGCGGAAGATCACGCCCCGCTCGTACTCCTGAACCACCTTGATCGAGGCACTGGCAAGAGCGACCAGGAAGAGAAGCCCCAGACCGGCGATACAACCGATTGTTCCCAGCAGTTCCATTGCGCCACCTCCCGTTTGGCTGATTTCCCCTCGCGGGATCGTACAAGCGGTGGGATTATACTCCGGAGGGGAGGGGGATGCAACCGGCAGGGCCAGCGGGTGTTCGAAGCGGAGGGCAAGAGGGGTGACCACCACTTGTGAAACGAAGGCAAGAGTGCCTGTAGGGGGCCTCTATAGGGTGCATTAAGTGTGCTTCAGTTTGGGGACGACCGCACTTTTGCGAGAAGGGCCGTTGGCCTCCCCCGCCTCCGGTCCACCCTCTCCCCCGCGGCCTCCCACAGGGCCTCCGCGACCTGCGCCGCTGCATCCGGGTGGATCAGTCGGCGGGCCTGCCGACGCATCTGACGCCGGGCGTCGGGGTCGTTCAGGAGGCGGCGGACGGCCTCCACCGTCTGGCGGGGCCCCGGTGCCCACACGCCCGCCTTCGCTTCGACGACCAACCGCACGTTGGGCATCTCCTGCACCGAAATCGCCCCCCAGATCACCGGAGGGACCCCCACCGCCAGCGCTTCGGCGAGGGTGGCCGGACCCGCTTTGGTGACCAGGAGGTCCGCTGCGCGCATCCACTCGTGCACGTTCTCCACGAACCCTTCCACCCGCACTCCCCCGCCTGCGGCGAGGTGGCGGAGCCGCTCGTACAACCACCGGTTACGTCCGGCGATGACGACGATCTGGGCGGACAACCGTGCGTTGACCAGCGCGCGCGCTACCCGCTCCAGCGGTGCGAATCCTACCCCTCCGGCCATCGCCAGCACCACCGGCACCTCGGGGTCCAGCCCCAGGCGGCGGCGAAACACCTCCGGCCTCTGGCTTCGCACCTCGTGGAACCGCCGACTCACAGGCAGGCCCACCACCTGCACCCGGCGCGGGTCGATCCGGTGGCGGAGCAACTGCCTCCGCGCCGCCTCCGTCGCCACCAGGTAGCGGGAGACGCCGGGATCGGCCCAGAAGGCGTGCATCACCACCAAGTCGGTGCCTACGGCGACGAGGGGAACGGCTGATCGGAGGTGGGAGAGGGCGTGGGCGAGGGTATGGATCGGCACGGGGTGGAAGGCCACGACCACGTCGGCGGGATGCTCCGCCAGGAGGCGGCACGCGGCGGGAAGGGCCCACGGTCGAAACAGGGCCGAGAGGACGTATGCCCGCCGACGGCCGTCCAGCAGGCGGAACCCCACCCCATAGAGACAACCGCCGTCCCGCAGTGCAGCCCCGTACCACTCCGGCGCGTGAGAGAGCGGCCAGGGAGCATACTCGGCCAAGACGTCCACCAACTCAACCCGGGACGACCGCTCCTCCAGCGCCTCCGCCACGGCTCGGGCCGCGCCGAGGTGCCCACCCCCGGTCGCCGAGTAGAGCAGCAGGAAACGGGGAGAACGGTCAGCCATCCCGCTGCGCAGGGTCCAGCCGCCCGACGACCCGCTTGACCCGCTTTTCGAACCGGGAGCGGGGCAACAACACCCGACGCCCGCAGCCCAGGCAGCGGATGCCGATGTCGGCCCCCACGCGGGTCACCACCCACTCCAGGCTCCCGCAGGGGTGCGGTTTACGCATCTGGACGATGTCGTCAATCCGCACCTGCAACTTGGCTGCCTCCTGCCGAATCTGCTCCTCCCCGACAGGCCCGTTCCTCCGCAGAGGTCGAGGTTCCGGCGGGCGTGGGCTGACCAGGGATGATCCGCACCCGCGCCACCCGCAGACCGTCCATTTCCTCCACCCTCAGTCGGATGTGCTGGTCGGGGACCGCCACCTCGTCGCCCACCCTGGGCACCCGGTCCAGCAGCCCCATCACCAGGCCGCCGATCGTGGTGTAGTAGGGGTCCTCCAGTGCGAGGTCGAGGATCTCGTTCACCTCCTCGATCTGGGCCAGGCCGTCGACCAGGACACTTCCATCGGGCATGCGCTGAATGGTGGGGGAGGCCCGGTCGAAGGCGTCTTGGACCTCGCCGACGATCTCTTCCAGCAGGTCCTCCAGGGTAACCAGGCCCGCCGTCCCACCGTACTCGTCGACCAGGATGGCGATGTGCTGACGCGCGCGGCGGAAGGCGGTCAGGAGATCGACGACCGAGATCGTCTCCGGCAGGAAGAGCGCCTCCCGCATCAGCGAGCGCGCGGGAGCGTCCAGGTCTCCCTCGGGCATCCGGGCGACCAGGTCCTTCAGGTGGACAACGCCGAGGATGTGGTCCAGATCCTCCTCAAAGACGGGGAACTTGGTCAGCGCGGTACGCGCAGCCAGTTCTGCCACCTCCCTCAGCGTCGCCTCGGCGGGCACACAGACCATCTCCGTCCGCGGCACCATCACCTGGGACGCCCGAATGGCGCGCAGCCGAAAGATCGCCTGCAGCATATCCTCCTCATAGGCCTCCAGCACACCCTGTTCCTCGCTCTCGCGGACGATCTGCCGCAACTCGTCGAGGCTGTAAAGCGTGGAATGATACCCCATCGGCTCCATTCCCAGGACGTGCAGGACGCCGGCTGCCGCCCGATCCAGCAGCCAGACGAAGGGGTGGAAGACCTTCTGGAAGAGGTCCATCCAGGGGGCGGCGAAAAGGGCCAACCGCTCCGGCGCGCGGAGGGCGGCCACCTTGGGCACCTGCTCGCCCAACACGACGTGCAACCCGGTGACGACGGTGAGGGAGATCGCCAGGGGCAGCGCCGAGAGCACCGATTCCAGCGAGGGAGGGACGGTGACGTTGTGCAGAAGGGCCTCGATGATCGATTGGAACGTCTCCTCGCCTAGATAACCGAGGGCCAGGCTGGCGATGGTGATGCCCAACTGGGCCGCGGCGATGAGTGCGTCTTTGTGCTCGTGGGAGGAAACCCACCGCTGGACGATCCGGGCGCGGTTTCCGTCCTCCTCGACCAACTGATCGATCCGCGTGCGCCGGGAGGCGACGACGGCGAACTCGACCATAACGAAGAAAGCGTTCACGCCGATCAGGAAGAACACGCCCGCCACGCGCAGGAGAATGAGCCACACCGAATGGGTCATCTCGACTTCCTCTGGATCATCTTCCCCATCGTGCGAACCCGAACAAGAGGGCCCAACCGACTCCCAGTCCCACCAATCCGATGCCCACGGCCCACTGCGAGAGGGAGGAGCGGTCTACCAGTCGTGGAGGCCGGGTGGGGTCGGCGTGGACGATCTCGTATCGAGGGGCCAGGAACCAACCCAGGGCCAGCCCTGCCAGCAGCCCTCCGATGTGGGCGGCGTTGTCCACCCAGGGGGAGACGAACCCGTACAGGATGTTGTAGGCGACGATCCCGATCAGGTTCGCCAGCCGACGGCGACCCGCCAGGAGGCGGTCGCGGTAGCGGTAGATGTAAGCGAGGATCGCGCCGACCAGCCCGAAGATCGCTCCGGAGGCCCCTACCGAGACGGCGGGTGTGAGGGCGAAACTGACGGCGCTGGCGGCTAGCCCGCTGAAGAAGTAGATCAGCAGGAAGCGGAACCGCCCGTAGGGCATTTCGACCTGGGGGCCGAAGATCCAGAGGGCATAACTGTTGAAGCCGAGGTGGAGCAGACCCGCGTGGAGGAAGAGCGCGGTGCCCAACCGCCACAACTGCCCGGCGACGATGGCCTGATTGATCTTCGCCCCCAGCGCAAACGCCAAATCCTGCCCCACCAGGAGGCTGACGGCGAAGACGGTGACGTTAAGACCCAGGATCACGTAGGTCCAGAGCGGCTGAGCGTGTGGAATCGAAAGCCGTACCCACCGCGGCGCCGGGGGGGTGGAAGACCACGGAACGTCAGAGTCGGATTCGGTGTTCATCTTCTACCACTTCTTGCATCCTGCATCTTGCACCCTACGTCCTGCCCCCGCCCCTCACAGCCGCACGATCCGCGGGCGCACCCGGCAGTGCTCCGCCTCGATGATCGCCACCACCTGATGCACCGCCCGGTCCAGTTCCCCTTCCCGGTTCACCACCACATAGTCGAACATCTCGATCTGCGCCATCTCCTCCCGAGCCTTGCTGAGGCGCAGCGCGATCTGCTCGGGAGGATCGGTCCCGCGCCGACGCAAGCGGGCCTCCAGTTCCTCCATCGAAGCGGTGAGGAAGATGAGCACGGCCTCGGGTGCGATGCGTCGAATGGTGGCCGCCCCCTGAACGTCCACCCGCATCACCACGTCCTTTCCCGCCGCCATCGCCTCCCGCACCTGCTGTTTGGGGATTCCTTTGTGCTGCCCGTAGACGATAGCGTGCTCCAGCAGTTCCCCCTCCTGCTCCATCCGCAGGAACTCCTCGGTGGGGAGGAAGAAATAATCGATGCCGTGGACCTCGCCGGGGCGGGGAGGGCGGTCGGTGGCGGTGACCACGAAGTGGAAGGGGCATCCCATCTCCTTCATACGGCGTACCAGTGAATCCTTCCCCGCGCCTGCCGGACCGGAGATCACGATGAGCAGAGGATACCACCGGGGCACGAACGGTTCGCCGCTCAAGGTTGCACCTCGCTTTGCCTGGCGGTATAATAAACGGCCATCTTCTGCAGGAGGTGCGTATGCCGATTTACGAGTACCGGTGCCACGACTGCCACCGCAGGGTCGCCATCTTCTGGCGCACCTTCTCCGAGGCGGAGACAGGGGAACCGGTCTGCCCGCGCTGCGGGTCCACGCACCTCACCCGGCTGGTCTCCCGCGTGCGGGTGGTCCGCTCCGAGGAGAGCCGCCTGGAAGACTTGGCCGATCCATCCTTTCTTTCCGACTTCGACGAGAACGACCCCCGCTCGATGGCCCGGCTGATGCGCCGGATGGCCGACGAGGTAGGGGAGGACCTGGGGCCGGAGTTCGAGGAAGTAGTCGATCGGTTGGAAGCCGGGCAGAGCCCGGAGGAGATCGAGAAGGAAATGCCGGACCTGCTCGGCGAGGGGGGCGAGGACCTCGGCGGCGATCTGGAGGAGTGATCGCCCCGACCGCCCATCAGCCGGCCAACCGGCGACCAGCGACCAGCAACTAGCGACCAGCATCCAACCTCGCCTCTACTACTGCCACGATCTCTTGCTGCACGTCCTGGATCGAGCGGGCACCGTCGATCACGACCCACCGCTCCGGTTCCATCCCGGCCAGTTCCAGATAGCCGGCCCGCACTCGGCGGTGGAAGGCCAACGCTTCCTGGTCCATCCGGTTCCACTCCCCGCCGCCCAGCAGCCGCCGTGTCAGCCCCTCGTCGGGCTGGATGTCCAGATAGAGGGTCAGATCGGGGACCAGCCCGCCGGTGGCAATGCGGGTGATCTGCCACAGCGTCTTCAGGTCCAGCCCACGGCCGTACCCCTGGTAAGCCAGCGTGCTGTCGTAGAACCGGTCGCAGATGACCAGTTTGCCCGCCGCCAGCGCTGGCCGGATCACCTCGGCGACCAACTGGGCGCGGGAGGCGGTGTAGAGGAAGACTTCGGCCCAGGCGTACATCCCCACGTTGTCCGGGTCGTGGAGAATCCGCCGGATCTGGTCTCCAATGGGGGTTCCGCCGGGTTCCCTGGTAAGGACCACGCCGTATCCCTTCTCCCGCAGGTGCTCGGCCAGGAGCCGGGCCTGAGTGGTCTTCCCGCTGCCCTCGGGGCCCTCAAACGTGATCAACACAAAAGGCTACTCCTCCCGGTAGATGCGCACTCGTCGGTTGGCTCCCTTTCCCACGGAGTAGGAGGAGAGATTGGCCGCGCGGGCCATCTCGTGCTGGCGGCGCCGGATGTAGGCGTTCTGGGGGGAAAGTTCCACCTCCGGC
>DROW01000033.1 GCA_011388675.1 Chloroflexota bacterium
CTCCGTGGCGGACAACCTGGCGATGAAGGCGTACCGGCAGCCCCCGCTGGCGCGCGGGCCGTTGCTGGATCGGGGGGCCCTGCGCGATTTCGCCCGCCGTCTGATCGAGGTGTTCCACATCGTCACACCGGACCACCGTACCCCGGCCCGCCTCCTCTCGGGCGGCAATCAGCAACGGGTGGTGCTGGCCCGCGAGATCACTGCCAGCAAGGGGGTCCTCGTCGCGGTATACCCCACCCGGGGGCTGGACGTAGGAGCCACCGAATCGGTACGCAAAGCGCTGCTGGAGGAGCGAGATAAGGGAGCGGCGATCCTTCTCATCTCGGAGGATCTGGACGAACTGATGCAGTTGTCCGACCGGATCGCCGTGCTCTACGAGGGGGAGGTCATGGGCGTCGTCGTGCCGGAGGAGACCACGCCAGAGGCCCTCGGCCTGATGATGGCCGGGCAGCGGCTGGAGGAGAAAGTAGCATGACCATCGTCTTTGAGAAGCGATTGACCCGATCTCGGTGGGCCATGTTCCTTGTACCCGTCCTCTCGTTCGTCCTGGCCCTCATCTTTGGGGCTATCATCCTGTTGACTTTTGGGGTGAACCCCTTGGAGGCGTACCGGGTCATGGTCGAGGGCTCGCTGGGCAGCGGCTATGCCCTCTCCGAGACGCTGGTGAAGGCGATCCCGTTGATGCTGACCGGGCTGGGGGTCGCCATCGCGTTCCGGATGCTCTTCTGGAACATCGGCGCAGAGGGACAACTGGCGATGGGCGGGATCGCGGCGGCCTACATTGCCCTTTTCTGGGCCGACCGGCTGCCCGGCCCGCTGGTGCTCCCGATGATGTTCGTCGCCGGAGTCCTGGCCGGAGCGATCTGGGGCCTCATTCCGGCCTTCCTTCGAGCCGTCTTGGGGGTCAACGAGATCCTCACCACGTTGATGATGAACTACATCGCCATCCTGTTGGTGGAGTACCTTTATCTGGGGCCGTGGCGCGATCCCCAAGGGTATGGCTTCCCCGGCACGGCTCAGTTCCCCCAGGTGGCGTGGCTGCCTCGATTTACCGGCCGTGTCCATCTAGGCTTGGTCTTCGCAATCGTCGCGGCTGTGTTGATGTGGTTCGTCCTCAACCGCACCCGATGGGGGTATGAGATCCGGGTGATCGGCGAAAATCCCCGCGCCGCCCGGTACAGCGGGATCAATATCGGCTTCAACGTTTTGCTGGTGATGCTTCTCTCCGGAGGGCTTTCCGGGTTGGCGGGGATGGCCGAAGTGTCCGGGATCTCCCGTCGGCTCTATCAGGGCCTCACCGTGGGATACGGCTACACGGCCATCATCGTCGCATGGCTGGCGAACCTGAACCCGTGGGGCATCCTCTTCGTCGCCTTCTTAATGGGCGCGCTGTTGGTGGGGGGCGACCAACTCCAGGTGGCGATGGGCCTGCCCGCCGCCGTCGCCCTCGTGCTCCAGGGGGCCATCCTCTTCTTCGTCCTGGGCGGCTCCATCTTCGTCAACTACCGGATCCGAATCGTCAAAGGCCGCAGGCGGCCGGAGGAGGCCTGAACGCCGAACTCTGAACACTGAACCCCGAACGGTACATTTGGAGGGATTATGGAGGACCTCATCACCTCGATCTTAACGATAACCATCCGAGCGGGAACCTCGCTCCTTTATGCGACGTTGGGCGAGATCTACACCGAGCGGTCGGGCATACTCAACCTCGGGGTGGAAGGGACGATGATGGTGGGCGCGGCGACTGCGTTCGCTGTCGCCTACCATTCAGGCAACATTTGGTTGGGGCTGGGGGCTGCGGTGCTCGTCGGCGGCCTGATGGCGCTGATCCACGCCTTCCTCACCGTCTCCCTCCGGGCCGATCAGGTGGTCAGCGGCCTGGCGGTCACGTTGTTTGGCACCGGACTGGCCAGTTTTATGGGCCAGCGGCTCGGCCCCGGCGGCACCACGATGGTCGGTCTCCAGGGCCCTTCCTTCCAGCGCATCCCCCTGCCCGTGCTGAGCGATCTCCCCATCGTCGGCCCCTCCATTTTCACGCAGGATGTGCTGACGTACTTCCTGTACCTTTTGGTTCCGTTCCTCTGGTTCTACCTCTACAAGACGCGCTCCGGCCTTCACCTGCGGGCGGTGGGGGAGAATCCCCAGGCGGCCGACGTGATGGGGATCAACGTGGCCGCTACCCGCTACGCTTACACCATCTTCGGCGGTGTCCTGATGGGCCTGGCGGGTGCTCATCTCTCGCTGGGATACCTCAAGGGATGGGCGGATAACATCACCGGCGGACGGGGCTGGATCGCCATCGCGCTGGTCATCTTCGCGATGTGGGATCCGATCCGGGCGGTGATCGGCGCGGTCCTCTTCGGTGGCATCAACGCCCTCCAGTTCCGCATGCAAGCGGCCGGGACGACGATCCCTGCTTCTTTCCTGAATATGACGCCTTATTTCTTCACCATCCTCGTCCTGGTGATGATCACCTGGTGGGAGGCGGTGCGCAAGCGGGTGGGGGCACCGGCAGCGTTGGGGATCCCCTACGTGCGGGAGGAGAAACGATGACGCTGAAATATGTCGTAGGCCTTCGCTGCACCATCTGCGGAGCGGAGTACGGGGTGGACGAGGTGGATTACGTCTGCCCCCACCACGGCGACGAGGGGATCCTGGACGTCCTGTACGACTACGAGGCGATCCGCCGCGATTTCCCTCTGGAGCAGTTGCTCGCCAGCGAGGAGCGATCCATCTGGCGGTACCTGCCCCTCTTGCCGGTCGATCCGGACGTGGCCCGTCGGTTGGCGGAGGGGACGGTGCTGGGGAGTGTGGGGTGGACCCCCTTGTATCCGGCTCCTCGGCTGGCGGAGCGGCTGGGGCTGAACCATCTCTGGGTGAAGGACGACAGTCGTCAGCCGACGGCTTCCTTCAAGGACCGGGCCTCGGCGATCGCGGTGGTGAAGACGCGGGAGCGCGGGGCCGCGGTGGTGACCACCGCCAGCACGGGCAACGCGGCCGCGGCCCTCGCCGGGTTGTGTGCGGCGGTCGGTCAACCCAACGTGATCTTCGTGCCTAAGACGGCTCCCCAGGCCAAAGTGGCTCAACTCCTGGCCTACGGCGCGACGGTCCTCCTGGTGGACGGCACTTACGACCAGGCGTTCGACCTCTGCCTGGAGGCGGCGCGGGAGTTCGGCTGGTACAACCGGAACACCGCCTACAATCCGTACATGTCCGAGGGCAAGAAGACCGCCGCATATGAGATCTGCGAGCAGTTGGGGGTGGCTGTAGGGGCGGACGGCCGTCCGCCCCTACAGGCCCCCGACGTCATCCTGGTCCCCGTCGGCGACGGATGCATCATCGGCGGTATCCACAAGGGGCTGCGCGACCTGATGGCGCTGGGCTGGATCGACCGGATGCCGCGCATCATCGGCGTGCAGGCGGAGGGCTCCTCCCCGCTGGTGGACGCCTGGGAGCGGGGGCTGGAGGGGTGGGAGATGGAGCCGGTGGAGGCGCACTCCGTCGCCGACAGCATCGTGGCGGGGCTGCCGCGCGACCGGATCAAGGCGCTGCGGGCGGTGCGGGAGACCGGCGGTGTGTTCCTCCGCGTGACCGACGAGGAGATCCTGGCCGCCATCCCCGCCCTGGCCCAAGGGGTGGGGGTCTTCGCCGAGCCGGCCGCCGCTGCCGCCTACGCCGGCCTCGTCCGCGCGGTGGAGCAGGGGATCGTGGGGAACGACGACCGCGTCGTCGTCCTCGCCACCGGCTCCGGCCTCAAGGACGTCGCCAGCGTGATGAAGGCGGTGGGGCAGGCCCGCGTCGTCGCGCCCGACCTGACCGACGTGAAGCGGTTGGTGGAAGAAGGACGGGTGCCGTAGCGGGAATGGCGCGTATGCGGGCCCGGTGGCTCTGGTGGGGGATTGGGGCCGGCGTCGCCGCGTGGCTGTTGTGGATGACGCTGCGGCCCAACCAGGCCGTCGCGGCGGACCTTTCGCCGCTGACCAGGCCGGCGGCTGCGTTGGGGTTTTCCCCTTACCTGCTGATCGACCTGGCGGGGAACGTCTTCGTCTTCGTCCCCCTGGGGGCGACCCTGGTGCTGGCCCTGGCTGGGCGACCTGCGGGCCGTCGCTTGGGGCTGGCGGTGCTTTTGGGGGCGGGGTTCAGCCTGAGCATCGAACTGGTGCAGGCAGCCCTCCCCGCCCGCGTGGCCCAGCCGGGCGATTGGGCGCTCAACACGCTGGGGACGGCGATCGGTGCACTGACCGGGTGGCTGGCAGAGAGGGCGATCCGACGGGAGGTGGTATCGTGAAGGTGTTGATCTCGGTAGATATGGAGGGCGTCGCGGGCGTCGTGGCGATGTCCCACGTGCTGTCGGATAAGAAGGAGTACGAGCGGTTTCGAAAGTTGATGACCGCCGAGACCAACGCGGCGATCGAAGGTGCGCTGGCGGGCGGGGCGACCCACGTCGTCGTCAACGACAGCCACGGGGGGATGGCGAACATCTTGATCGAGGACCTCCACCCAGCCGCGGAGTTGATCTCCGGCAGCCCCAAGCCGCTGGGGATGATGCAGGGGATGGACGCGGAGGTAGATCGGGTCTTCTTCGTCGGTTACCACGCCGCCTCCGGCACCGGCGCGGCCGTGATGGAGCATACGTGGAGCGGTCGGGTGGTGGGTGAGGTCGCCCTCAACGGGCAGGTTGTCGGCGAGGTGGGGTTCAACGCTGCCCTGGCGGGCTCTTTCGGCGCACCCGTCGTGCTGGTGACGGGTGATCAGGCAGTGGTTGAGGAAGCGCGGGCGTTGCTGGGGGAGATCGAGACGGTGGCGGTGAAAGAAGGGGTGAGCCGGTACGCGGCCCGGTGCCTCCATCCGACTGTGGCCCGGGAGCGCATCCGCCAGGCGGCGGAGCGGGCGATGCGGCTGGAGGTGGCTCCGTTCGTCGTGCCACCGCCGATCACCCTGCGGATCGTCTTCCGGCGGGCGATCCACGCCGATATGGCCGCGATGCTGCCGGGCAGTCGGCGGCTGGACGGCTTCACCGTCGAATGGACCGGGGAGGATATGCCCACCGTCTATCAGGCCTTGCAGGCAATGACCGCGCTGGCGTGGATGTTCGAGCGGTAAATTTCGATTCGTCAAGGAGGTAGGATGATCGACCTTACGGTCCACGAAGAACAACTGGAGCGGACGGTGCAGCGCGCGCGGGAGCGGGGGATCATCATCCCCACCTTCGCGCAGATGCGGGATCCTTCGTTGATCCCGGACGGAATCAAGGAGCGGCTGCGGAATATCGGCTTGTGGGATGTGGATCCGCTGAACCTGTTCCGCATCACGTGGAAGAACGAGCCGGTCCCCTCCGGCGGGGGGTTCGACGGGGTCAACTACCTCGAACTTCCTCCGTCGTTGACCGGCGTTCCGGCCCGGATCATCGCCCTGGTGGGCAAGTGGTTCCCCACGGGCTCGCACAAGGTGGGGGCGACCTTCGGTTGCCTGGTGCCCCGGCTGGTCACCGGTCAGTTCGATCCCACCTACCACAAGGCGGTCTGGCCCTCCACCGGCAACTTTTGCCGCGGAGGGGCCTACAACGCGACCCTGCTGGCGTGCGATTCCATCGCCATCCTGCCGGAGGAGATGAGCCGGGAGCGGTTCGAGTGGCTCTCCCGCTTCGCCGGCGAGGTGATCGCCACCCCGGGGTGCGAGAGCAACGTCAAGGAGATCTTCGACAAGGTCTGGGAACTGCGGCGGACCCGTGAGGACATCTTCGTTTTCAACCAGTTCGAGGAGTTCGGCAACCACCTCTGGCACTACTACGTGACCGGCCACGCGATGGAGGAGGTCCTGGAGCAGGAACTGGGCCCGGACGACGAGTATCGGGGCGTGGTACTGACCACCGGCTCGGCGGGCACCATCGGTTGCGGCGATTACCTCAAGGAGGTTTTCCCCACCAGCAAGGTGGCTGCCAGCGAGGCGCTCCAGTGCCCCACGCTGCTCCTCAACGGCTTCGGCGGGCACCGCATCGAGGGCATTGGCGACAAGCACGTCCCTTGGATCCACAACGTCAAGAACACCGATATGGTGATGGCGATCGACGACGAGGCCTGTATGAGCCTGGTCCGGCTGTTCAACGAACCGGCCGGACGGGCCTATCTGGTGAAGCAGGGGGTGCCGGAGGAGTTGGTGGAGAAACTGGACCTCCTGGGCATTTCCTCCATCGCCAACGTCCTCTCCGCCATCAAGTTCGCCAAGTGGTACGAACTGGGCGAGCACGACGTGGTTCTCACCGTCTTCACCGACTCGATGGAGTTGTACCAGAGTCGGTTGCGGGAACTGCGGGAGGAGCGGGGTGAGTACACCGAGACGGACGCCGCCGCCGATTATCACCGTTACCTCCTGGGTTGTACCACCGACTACGTGGAGGAGTTGGGGTACTGGGATCGTCGGCGCATCCACAACCTCAAGTACTACACCTGGGTCGAGCAGCAGGGGAAGACCTACGAGGAGATCCAGGCCCAGTGGTACGATCGGGACTACTGGGATCGCATCCACCGCCAGGTGGAGGAGATCGATGCGCTGATCGAGGCTTTCAATGAGAGAACGGGGCTGTTGAAATCCCTGTAGCGGCGAGGGTCCCGTGCGTGGCTCGGGTGGAAAAGGGTGCGGCGTGCCTGAGAGGTGCGCCGCACCCGCGCGTCTCATTTGCCTGCTCTCCCAAATGAGAGTATTATATCCCGTAACCTGAACGGACGGGTTGAGGAGCGATGCCACAGCGACCGAGGTATTCCATCGTTGCACCGGCCTACAATGAGGAGGAGACCCTGCCCGAGTTTTACCGCCACGTGCGAGAGGTGATGGATGGGCTGGGGGAACCGTGGGAACTGATCCTGGTCAACGACGGCAGTACCGACGGCACGGCTGAAGTGATGGAACGGCTGCACGGGCAGGATTCCCGGGTGCGGTTCGTGGAGTTCGCCCGCAACTTCGGCCATCAGATCGCCATCACGGCCGGGATGGACCACGCTAGCGGAGACGCGGTGGTCACGATCGACTGCGACCTGCAGGACCCGCCCGAGGTGATCCCCGACCTCATCGCCCGCTGGAAAGAAGGGTATCAGGTCGTCTACGGAGTGCGGGCGGAGCGGGAAGGGGAGACCTGGTTCAAACTGTTCACCGCCCGCCTCTTCTATCGCATCATCGCGGCGTTGACCGATGTGGAGATCCCGATGGAGGCGGGGGACTTCCGGCTGCTCGACCGTCAGGTGGTGGAAGACCTGCGCCGGATGCGGGAACACCGGCGTTTCGTCCGGGGGATGACCTCCTGGGTGGGATACCGGCAGATCGGCGTTCCCTACGTCCGCCATCCCCGTTTCGCGGGGGAGACCAAGTATCCCTTTCGCAAGATGTTCCGGCTGGCGCTGGACGCCATCACGGGCTTCTCCGATTTCCCGTTGCGGTTGGCCTGGCTGGTCGGTGCGGCGATGTTGGGGTTGGGGTTGCTCCTGGGAGTGGTGCTGCTGGTGTTACGGATCGCGGGTACGACCCCCCTGGCCGGGCAGGGGCTGATGCTTACCGTCGCGCTCCTGCTGGCCGGCGTGCAACTGGTCTTCGTGGGCATCCTCGGCGAGTACCTGGCCCGCATCTACGACGAGGTCCGCGGGCGGCCTCTCTACACCGTCGCCCGACGGGTCGGTTTTGAGGAAGAGGGATGAGGCCCGGCCTGGCCTCGGGCTGCCCATCGTCGGCGTGACCTCGCTGCTGGGGAAACGTCGTGAGGCACTTTCGATCACGAGGGTAAGGGGACGATGCGACGAAAACGGTTCTTGCTCGCGGCTTCGCTGCTTCTCCTGCTAGTGACCCTGGCCGCGGTCCAGGGTAAGTCCTTTTACTGGGAGCGGCTGGATGTGGACATCACCGTCCAGACCGATGGGACCTTCGTCGTCCAGGAGACGCAGGTGATTCGGTTCACCTCCGGCACGTTCACTTACGGGTATCGGTCGATCCCCACAGACCGGCTGACCGGCATCACTGCCGTGCAGGTGTGGGAGGACGGGGTGCCCTGCGAGGTGGAGACGTGGAAGGAAGGGGACGAGTTCCAGATCAAATGGTATATGCCCGAGCCCCGCAGCGACTCCCGCCACACCTACGTCCTGCGGTACGTGGTCCACGGCGCTCTCCGCTACTACGAAGGTGGGGACCAGTTGTGGTGGAAGGCGGTCTTCCCCGATCGATCGTTCCCCGTGCGGGCGTCCACGGTGACGGTCCGTCTGCCGGAGGGAGCGGTTGCGGAGAAGGCGGAGGCCTACTTCACCGAGGCGGACGTCGCCGGTGTGGGGACCGGGACCGTGGTCTTCACCGCGCTGGAGTCCATCGACCCCGGTCAGGAGTTCGAGGTACGGGTCCAGTTCCCTCACGGCATCGTGGCGGGCAGCCCGGCCGCCTGGCAGCGGGTGGAGGATATGAAGCCGGTGGTGAACCTGGCGATGGGGGTGCTGGGGATGGTGCTGCTGGTGGGAGGACCGCTTCTGTTGTTGCTGCTGTGGTACGTCCGGGGGCGGGACCCCCACGTGAGCCTGCCCACCGATTACCTGACGGAGCCCCCGTCGGATGCGCCACCTGCGGTGGCTGGGACGCTGGTGGACGAGAAGGCGGATATGCGGGACATCCTGGCGACCATCGTCGATCTGGCCCGCCGGGGGTATCTGGAGATTGTGGAGGAGAGGACGCGGGGTTTCTTCGGAGCGCACTACGACTTCATCTTCCGGTCGACGGGGAAGCCGACCGACGATCTCCTGCCCTACGAGCAGTATCTCCTGCGCCGGCTGGTGGGGCGGGGTGGCGAGAGGCGTATGTCTCAGTTGCGCAACCGGTTCTACACTGCCATCCCGAAGATCCAGAAATGGCTCTACGCCGAAGTGGTCCGCCGAGGGTATTTCCGCACGTCCCCCGAGAAGATCCGTAATCTCTACACGGGCATCGGCGTACTGATGTTGCTCTTCACCTGCACTGGGGGGATGTTCTTCACAGCGATTTTCACCGATTTCGCTGAGGCAGCCCTCTGTCCGGCGGTTGGCGTGGGGGCCACAGCCCTGGCGATGATCCTCATTGGTCGGCATATGCCGGCGAAGACGCGCAAGGGTGCGGAGGAGGCGGCCCGCTGGCAGGCCTTCAAGCGGTACCTGGAACAGATCGAGATGTACACCGATCTAAAGGAGGCGGCCGATCGGTTCGAGGAGTACCTCCCTTACGCGGTTGCTTTCGGCATCGATCGAAGTTGGTTGCGCAAGTTCAGCCGCGTCGAGACCGTCTCGATGCCGACCTGGTACGTGCCGTTCCCGGTCTACAGGGGGTACCCCACGGCGGGAGGGATCGGCGGCAAGCGGGGACTGGCCTCGCCTGTGCCGTCGCGGACGATGGCCCCTTCGCTGGACGGGCTGAGCCAGGGCCTGGGGAGCGGCCTGGATGCGCTGTCCCAGGGGTTGGGACGGATGCTGGATTCCGCGGCCAACACCCTTGCCAGCCGCCCCAGCAGTTCGAGCGGCGGCGGTGGGTTCAGCGGCGGCGGCGGCGGCGGTGGCGGCGGCGGTGGTGGCGGCGGCGGCGGGTTTGGATAGGAGCCTGGCGGAGGAGATGGGCGTGAAAGACGTGCGGTTGACCTGGAAGACGGACAGGCGAAGGGCCCTCCCGTTGATTGTGCTGCTCTGTCTCTCCCTGGCGTCCGTCCTGTTCGTCCCTTCGATCGCCCGGGCTGAGACGAAGGTGCTGCTCTGGGAGCGGCTGGATGTGGACATCACGGTTCGGGAGGATGGCACCTTCCTCGTGCAGGAAGCCCACCTGATCGACTTCCTGATAGGCTCCTTCACCTACGGTTATCGCTCCATTCCTATGGACCGCCTGACCCGCATCACCGACGTACAGGTATGGGAGGACGGGGTGCCCTGCGAGGTGGAGACGTGGAAGGAAGGGGACGAGTTCCAGATCAAATGGTATATGCCCGGCCCCCGCGAAGGTTCTCAGCACACGTATGTGGTACAGTACGTGGTGCACGGGGGGCTTCGGTATTACTCGGGCGGGGATCAATTGTGGTGGAAGGCGGTTTTCCCCAACCGGTCGTTCCCTGTGATGGCCTCGCGGGTGACGGTCCACCTGCCGGACGGGGCGGTTGCGGAGAAGGCGGCCGCCTACTTTACCGAGGCGACGATCTCAGGGATGGGCACGGATACCGTCGTCTTTGAGGCGACGGATACGATCGACCCAGGTGAGGAGTTCGAGGTGCGGGTCCAGTTCCCCCACGGCGTCGTCGCGGGCGGCCCCAGCCTGTGGCAGATCCGGGAGGACTATCGTCCGGCGATCAACTTAGCGGTGGGTCTGGCGTCCGTGTTGATCCTAGTCGGCGGCCCGCTCCTGGTGCTCCTGCTCTGGTTCCTGCGCGGGCGCGATCCGCGAGTGTCGTTGCCGGCCGATTACCTGACCGAGCCGCCGTCGGACACGCCGCCGGGTGTGGTTGGCACGCTCGTCGACGAGCGGGCCGACCTGCGGGATATTTTGGCCACCCTCATCGATCTGGCACGCCGGGGCTATGTGCAGATCCAGGAAACGGAAGGGGATTTCGTTTTCCGACGAACGGAGAAGTCGGCAGACGACTTGGTCCCCTTTGAGAAGGAGGTCCTCGCTCGCATCGTCGGGAAGAAGGGGACAGAGAGGTCGCTCTCCCGGCTGAGAAATCGGTTCTACAAGTACATCCCCAAGATCGAGGGGAAACTCTACGACGAGGTGGTGCGGCGGGGGTTCTTCCGGACCCGCCCGGATCGGGTGCGGAGTCGATACGAGACGGCGGGGGTTGTCGCTTTGGTCGCCTCCGTCGTCGTCGGCTGTGTTCTTGTGCGTCTCCTTGCCTACTATACCGACGCTTTCTTCTGCCCGTCCGTTGGGCTGGTCGGGACAGCGCTGACGCTGTTGCTCGCGGGGCGCTATATGCCGGTCAAGACCCGGAAGGGGACGGAGGAGGCGGCCCGCTGGCGGGCGTTCAAGCGGTATCTGGAGGAGATCGAGCGGTACACCGACCTGAAGGAGGCAGCAGATCGGTTCGACGATTACCTTCCCTACGCGGTCGCTTTCGGGGTGGACCGCTCCTGGATGCGGAAGTTCCAGCGGCTGAAGGATGTACCGGCCCCCACCCTTGTCCCGTGGTATGTCCCGCACGGTGGATGGGGAGCAGGCGTGACGGAGGGGGGTGAGGGGAGACCTCCGGGAAAGGCATCCCCTGCCCAGGCCCCGTCGCTGGATCGGTTGAGTCAGGGGTTGGGCGCGGGGCTGGACCGGATGGCGAAGGGGCTGGGCAGTATGCTGGATACGGCGGCCACGATCTTCACCAGCCGTCCCGCTCCCGCGCCGTCTTCCTCCGGCAGCAGTTGGAGCAGCGGCGGCAGCAGTTGGAGTAGCAGCAGCTGGAGCAGCAGCAGTTGGAGCAGCGGTGGGTGGAGCGGCGGTGGCTTTGGCGGCGGCGGTGGCGGCGGTGGCGGTGGAGGTGGGTTTGGGTAGTGGTTGGGTATTGGGTCATTGGTAATTGGGTACTGGACTCTGGCAAATTTGAAGTTGAAGCAGGCGACGGTCAGCGTGATGCGAAAGGGATCGCTTCCTGTGGAAGGCTGTACTGGCAGAGCAAAGCCAGGCTCAAGAGGCACTCTCTTGAGCCTCCGGCAGGCCCACGTTCGTTC
>DROW01000034.1 GCA_011388675.1 Chloroflexota bacterium
AACGGATGGCGGAGGACCTGGCCGACTACCTGCGGGAACTCGGGATCAAGGTCCACTACCTCCACAGCGAGATCGAGACCATCGAGCGGGTGGAGATCCTGCGGGACCTGCGGCTGGGGGTGTACGACGTGGTGGTGGGGATCAACCTGCTGCGGGAGGGACTGGACCTGCCCGAGGTCAGTCTGGTGGCGATCCTGGATGCGGACAAGGAGGGGTTCCTCCGGTCGGAGACGGCGCTGATCCAGACCATCGGCCGGGCGGCCCGGCACGTCCACGGCACGGCGGTCCTCTACGCCGACCGGATCACCGACTCGATGCGGCGGGCCATCGAGGAGACGGAACGGCGGCGACGCATCCAGATGAAGTACAACGAGGAGCACGGCATCGTCCCGACCACCGTGGTCAAGGAGGTGCGCGACCTGACCGACCGGGTCCGCCGCCAGGCCGCTCCGACGGCCCCGCCGGACCTCACCCCGGCGCAGTTGCCTGTGGAGGAACTGGACCGGCTGATCCGCGAACTGGAGCGGCAGATGAAGCGGGCCGCCGAGGACCTGGAGTTCGAGAAGGCGGCCCTCCTGCGGGATCAGATCTTCGAACTGCGGGGGATCCTGGAGGTCAAGAAGGACACCGTCCGGCGAACTCCCCAACCGGTTCGCCCCGGCGGCTTGTCGGAATGAAACCACAGAGGCAGAGAGGGCACAGAGTTTCTCCAAATATTTTCTTCTCCGTGTCCTCTGTGCCTCTGTGGTGAAAATCTCACACCACCACCACCTCCACGCCGGTCTCCCGCCGCACCTCCTCCGCGAGCCGGTTCACGTCCCCGACGTCGGCCGCCTCGTCCACCTCGTCCCCTGGCGCGCCGAGGACCAGCGTGCCGGCCCCCACCTCTTTCAGGTAGGCCTTGATCGTCTCCCACACCGGTCCGGCGCGGACGACCGTCTTGGCCCGAACCCCCTGTTCCTGGGCGCGCGCCTGGGCGATGGAGAGGAGCGACCGCCCCAACCGCTTCAACTCGTCCTCCATCGCCGCCGCCAGCGCACCGTTGACCGGCCCGGCGAACGTGGGGTCCACGATGTACAGGAAGATCAGGTCGGCCCCCCGCTCCTTCGCCAGCGCGATCGCCCGCTCCTGAGTGCGTCGGCTGGCCTCCCCGCCGCGCGTGGCGCACACGATCGGTTTACGCTCCATCCCTCTCCAACTCCCCGGCCCGCTCCCCGTGCAGGGCCGCCTGGATCATCTCCAGCGCTTCCAGGCGGCGGTCCACCTCTTCCGTCAATTCCTCGTACACCACCGTCGAGATCAACCCCCGCCGCAGCGCGTCGCCCAACGCCCCTCGCTCCGCCTGCAGCGCCTCCCGTCGAGCCTGGATCAGCATCTCCCGCTCCAACTCGGCGTGCTCGCGGAACAGCCGATTCATCTCCTCGATCAACCTCTGCCGTGCCTGGCGGTAGTCCTCCCGCAGCCCGGCCCACATCTCGTCGGTCAGCAGCCCCTCTCGATGCAACCGCTCCAGCCGCCGGAGGCCCGCCTGGGCGGCGAACAGCCGCCCCAGCCGCTTCTCCCGCGCCAATCGGTGCTGGGGCAGGGAGATCAGTCCCAACTTCCGCAACAAGAAGTGGATGGTGGTGCCCTGTCCCAAGAGGGTGAACAGCATCACCCCGAAAGCCATCGCCTGAAGGGTTTCCCGCTCCGGCAGGGCCGCGGGAAGGCTCAGCGCCAGCGCCAGGCTGATCGCCCCCCGCAGCCCGCCCCAGAAGAGGACGTGCCGCCAGCGGAGCGGGATGTGGGGACGACTCCGACCGGCGTGGGTCAGCCAGGAAAGGCCGTACACCACTGCCGCCCGACTGACCAGCACGGCCGCCACGGCCACACCGATGGGGGCCAGATTGGCCGCCAATTGGGCCAGGTCCACCGTCAACCCGATGAGGAGGAAGACCAGAGAGTTAGCCAGGAAGGCCAGGTACTCCCACAGGTTGAAGAGCATGATCTTGGTCGTGGGGGAGGCTCCGGCCAGACCGACGTTCCCGCAGACCAGCCCGGCCATCACCACCGCCAGCACCCCGCTGACGTGGAGTTGTTCGGCGGACAGATAGGCCCCGTAGGCGAGGAGGGTGGTCAACGTGGTCACCACCAGCCGGTCCTCCAGGCGGGCGATCAGTTGCGCCGTCAGCCACCCCAGGGCCGCGCCGATACCGATCCCGCCCAGCGCCACCGCCACGAAGTCGAAGAGGCCTTCCACCGGGCTGAAGTAGCCGGAGAGGGCCGCCGCCAGCGCGATGCGGAAGAGGACGATGGCCGTGCCGTCGTTGAAGAGACTTTCCCCCTCCAGCGCCACCGCCAACCGGCGAGAAACCCCCAGCGCGCGGAAGAGGGCAATCACCGCCACCGGATCCGTCGCAGCGATCAGCGCGCCGAAGACCGACGCCGCGCCCAGACCCATCCCCGTCCCCGCCGCCACGATCCCTCCGACGAGCAGCGTGGTCAGCGCGACGCCCGGCACGGCCAACACCAGGATCGGCGTCAGGTTCTCCCGCAACAGGCTGAAGTCCAGGTGGAAGGCGGCCTCGAAGATCAGCGGCGGGACGAAGATCGCCAGGATGAGTTCCGGCGTCACCTCCACGTCCAACGGCCGCTGGACGGAGAGGAACAGCCCCACCAGTACCAGACTCACCGTGTAGGGAAAGCGGATCCGGCGGACGACGATGGCGACCAACGTCGCCACCAACACCAGCAGGATGATCAACCCCTGTGCGTGCAGAAATCCCTCCATCTCCCCCAATCACCCAGTCACCCAGTCACCTAGTCACCCAACACCACCACCGTCACTCCTTCTCCTCCCTCCCCCTCCTCCCCGGCCCGGAACGTCTCCACGTGGGGATGGCCGCGCAGGAACTCCCGCACTGCCCGGCGGAGCGCACCGGTCCCCTTCCCGTGCACGATCTCCACGCGGGTGAGGCCCGCCAGCGAGGCCGTGTCCAGGTACCGGTCCAGCCGCTCCAGCGCCTCCTCCACGGTGCACCCCCGCAGGTCGAGGCGGGTCTGGACAGGGGGCGGGCGGTAGGAGGGCAGGGTAGGCTCCGGCCTGGGGGGAGCAACCCCGCGCAGTTCCACCTGCTCCGGCGCGACCTGCACCCGGGCCGGCCCGACCTGCACCTCCACCGTCTCCCCCAGCGCCAGCACCTCCCCCTCCGCCCCCAACGGCTTCACCCAGACCCGGTCGCCCACCCGCACCGGGCGGGACGGAGGGGAGGGGAGCACCATCGGCTCCGGTTCGACCTCCAGTTCCTCCTCGATCCGCTCCTCCAGCGCCTCCACCGCCTCCTCGACGGCTGCCACCTCCGCCAGCGGCTCGGCCGCCGCCCGCAGCCGCCTGCGGAGGGCGCGGATCTCCTCCCGCAGCGCTTCCAGTTCGGCCTCCGCCTCCTCCCGCGCGGCCCGCAGCACCTCCGCTCGCTCCTCCTCGATGCGGGCCAGCCGCTGCCGCAGTTCCTTCGCCAGTTGCTCCGCCTCCCGCCGGGCGGCGTGGGCTGCGTCCCGCTCCCGAACCGCCTGGAGCCGCAACCGGTGGATGTCCGTCAGCAGCGCCTCCGTCTGCCGGTCCTCCCGGGAGACCAGCGACTCGGCGGCGCGGACGATCTCCTCGTCCAGCCCCAGCCGCCGGGCGATGGCGAAGGCGTTCGACCGCCCCGGCAGGCCGATGGTCAGGTGGTAGGTGGGGCGCAGCGTCTCGGGGTCGAACTCGACGCAGGCGTTCTGCACCCCCTCCGTCATCTGGGCGTAGGCCTTCAACTCCGGGTAGTGAGTGGCGACCAACGTGGTCGCCCCACTGCGGCGGAAGGTCTCCAGGAGCGCTCGCGCCAGCGCGGAGCCCTCCGCCGGGTCGGTCCCGGCTCCCAGTTCGTCCAGAAGGACCAGCGAGCGGTCGTCGGCTTTGTCGATGAAGGAGAGGATGTTGGTCAGGTGGGCGGAGAAGGTGGAGAGGGATTGCTCGATGGATTGCTCGTCCCCGATGTCGGCGTAGACGGCGGCGAAGGGGGAGAGGGCGGAACCGGGGGCGACGGGGATGTGCAGCCCCGCCTGCGCCATCAGGGTCAGCAGCCCTACCGTCTTCAGCGTGACCGTCTTGCCGCCGGTGTTCGGGCCGGTGATGACCAAGACGTGGGGCTCGTCGTCCAGCACCACGTCGATGGGGACCACCGTCTCGGGGTCGAGCAGGGGGTGGCGGGCCTGCACCAGACGGAGGGTGGCCCGCGCGCCCGGCGGCCCCTCCCGGAAGGGGACCAATTCCGGCGCAGCGGCTTCCAGGTCCTCTGCGTACAGCGCTTTGGCGAAGGCTAGGTCCAGGTCGGCCAGCGCATCCACCGTCGCCTCGATCTCCTCCCCGCAGGCGGCCACCTGGGCCGAGAGGCGGGCGAGGATGCGCTGGACCTCCTGCTCCTCCTCAATTTGCAGTTCCCGCCAGGCGTTGTTCAACTCGACGGCGCTGAGGGGCTCGATGAAGAGGGTAGCGCCGGAGGCGGAGACGTCGTGGACGATGCCCGGGATACGGCCCTTGAAGTCGGCCTTGAGGGGGACGACGTACCGGCCGGCCCGCAGGGTAACGAGGGGCTCCTGAAGGAACGGCTGGTTTTCCGGCGAAGACACGAGCCGCTCCAGGTGGCGCAACACCCGCTCGTGGGCCCCTTTCAGATCTCGCCGGATGCGTTGCAGCGCGTCCGTCGCCGTATCCCGGACCTCCCCCCGCTCGTCCAGACAGCGACCGATGGCCTCGATCAGGTCCGGACAGAACGCGATCCGGCCGGCGATGGCCGCCAGGCGGGGGAACTGGGGCCGGAGCCGGGTGAGCGAGTTGTGGAGCGTGCGGGCCGCCACCAGCGTCTGACGGACGTCCAAAAGTTCGGCCGGGGTCAGCGTCACCCCGTGCCGTGCCGCGTCCACCAACGGACGGACGTCCCGCGCCCCGCCCAGACTGGTCTGCGGTCGGCTCTCCAGCAAAGCCCGTGCCTCGGTGGTGACCTCCAACCGGGCGCGGATCTCCCCTGGATCGGTGCTTGGGGTGAGGCTCCGGGCCTTCTCCGCCCCCGCGGAGAACGAAGTGTAGGAGGCCAACCGCTCTAAGATCTTGGGAAGTTCGAGGGTCTGCCAGTGCTTCGGGTCCATCAGCGTAACAGGTAGCCCAGCAGCGGGGGCGTCCGAGGGAACCAGAGCGTGTGGGCGGTCAGGTACCCCTCCCAAAAGGTCGCCAGATAGGGGCGCAGCATAGCATCCCGATAGGCGCGGATCAGCGCCCGACGGGCCCGGGGGGCGATCTCCCCCCACGACCGATGAGCAGAGTAGCCGACGAGGGTGAGGAGCAGACTGACAATGATCAGCCCATTGAGGAGGCCAACCAGGAAGCCGAGGATGTTATCCAGTGCCTTCAGTTTCGGCAACCGCGTTACCGGAAAACTGCGCCGCAGGAGCACCTCCAGCGCGATGGTGAAGAAGAGAAACATAACGAAAAACGCGATGCCGTCCGCCAGGGTGGGTGCTCGCTCCTGCACCCAGGCGAGGGCCAGCGCACCGTAGGGGTAGACGTTCCCCACAACGGCGGTGACGATGAAAAGGACCGCCAGGCTCATCAACTGGCGGATCAGACCCTGCACCAACGCCGCGATACAGACGACCGCGAAGATCAGGATGAGGAAAATATCCAGCCCTGTCATCGATCGCTCTCCTGGGTAGATTCAGCCCATTCGCCTCCCCCCGTCGGGCCAGATTACTATACCACAGACACAAAATTGGACAAGGGAACGCCTTCACGCATCACGTCTCACGTATCACGCCTCACGCCTCACGCATCACGCATCACGCATCACGCCTCACGCCTCACGTATCACGAATGCAGACATCCGCTACTCGTGCCCATCCCCGGCCTGGACATTCGGCCCGTTCCCCGTTATAATCCCCAGCGTGAGGAAGGCGCTGATCACCGGCCTTGTGTTGATGATCCTGGCGGGCGGCTGCCGAACCGCGTCCGTCAGCCCTACACCGACACCGATCCCACCGACCTCCACCACCCCTCCCATCCCCCACCTCCCGGAAGCCACCGCCGCCGCTTTCCTCGACGCCTGGGAGCGGGGGGACTACGAAACGATGTACGGCTTGCTCTCCCCCCCCAGCCGCACCGCCGTCGACTTGGACACCTTCGTCCACCGCTACCAGGCCGCCCTGCAGACGGCGACCGTCCTCACCCTCACGACCGACCTCCAAGCCGTCCTCCAGGAAGGAACCCACGCCCAGGCGACCTATCAGATCACCTGGGAAACCGGCTTGGTCGGCACATTGATCACCGAGACGGTGATGCCCCTCTCCCTCTACGGCGACCGCTGGGGCGTCGAATGGTCGGGCAACCTGATCTGGCCGGGGCTGGGGGACAACAACTACTTCTATATGGAATATCAGATCCCCGCCCGGGCCAACATCTACGATCGCAACGGGCTGGCCCTGGCGACCAAAGGGACCATCGTCACCGTCGGCGTGGTGCCGGGGGAGATCCAGGACGAAGCGGAGGTCGTCTCCGCGCTGACCGTGCTGACCGGCCTGCCGTCGGAGGAGGTACGTAGCCGATACGCCGGTCGTCCGGCCGACTGGTGGACCCCCATCGCCGACATCCCCGTCCAGACCACCGTGCAGCACGCCGACCTGCTCGACATCCCCGGCATCGAAGCACGGCAGAAGGAGGGACGCACCTATTGGGACGGCGGCGTCGCCCCTCACATCGTCGGCTGGGTAGCCCCCATCCCCGCAGAAGAACTGAAAGCCTACCGCGCCCAGGGGTATCGCGGGGACGAGTGGGTGGGTGTGGCCGGGCTGGAGAAGTGGGGAGAACCCTATCTGGCCGGACGGCACGGCGGCACCCTCTACCTGATGGACCCGACCGGGCAGGTCATTTCCATCGTCGCCCACCGCGACGCCGTCCCCAGCCGGCCCATCCACACCACCATCGACCGAAACCTGCAGGAAAAGGTCCAGCAGATCCTGGGGGACCGGCGAGGGGCCATCGTGGTGATGGACGTGCACACCGGGGCGATCTTGGCGATGGCCAGCGGTCCCTCCTTCGACCCCAACGCCTTCGTCGGCCCGGGCAGCGAGCCGGAGCGGATCGCCATCCTCACCGATCCCGACCGCCCGCTGCTGAACCGGGCCACCCAGGGGGGCTACCCCTGCGGCTCCGTCTTCAAGATCGTGACGATGGCGGCTGCACTGGAGGCCGGGGGAATGACCCCCACGACCTCCTTCTACTGCCCCGGCTACTGGGAGGGACTGGGGCCGGCCTACCGGAAGACCTGCTGGAAGGCCGACGGCCACGGCAACATCACCCTGAAGGATGCTCTCACCGCCTCCTGCGACGTCACTTTCTACGAGGTGGGGCTGAGGCTGGACACCACCGACCCGAACATCCTCCCCACCTTCGGCCGGGCGTTCGGCCTCGGCGTGCCGACGGGGCTGCAGGAGATCCCCGAGTTCCCCGGCCTGATGCCGGACCCTGAGTGGAAGCAGGCGACGTATGGGGAAGGCTGGTGGCCTGGGGACGGCGTCAATCTGGCGATCGGGCAGGGGTATCTGCTGGTGACCCCGCTGCAGGTGGCGCGGATGATGGCTGCCGTCGCCAACGGCGGCACCCTCTACCGGCCCTACGTCGTGGCCCGGATCGGGGCGGGCGGTGAGGAGGCCCCGGAGGTCGTCTTCCAGCCGGAGGCGACGGGGAACCTCCCCATCTCGCCGGAACACCTCCAGGTCATCCAAGAAGCCCTGGCCGGAGTGACCACCTCCCCGATCGGCACAGCGACCCACCGGTTCGTGGGGATGAGCATCCCGGTGGCGGGGAAGACGGGCACGGCGCAGGCTCCAGGGGCGGAATCCCTCCCCCACTCCTGGTTCGCCGCCTACGCCCCGGCGGACGACCCGGAGATCGCCGTCGTGGTTATGGTAGAGAACGCTGGGGAGGGCTCCACCGTCGCCGCGCCGATGGTCCGGCAGGTGGTGGAGGCCTACTACGGCCTCCCCCTCACACCGCTACCACCGGAGGCCCAACCGACCCCCACGCCGATGCCCGTCGGGCCGTAATCGACCAAGGAGAAAAGCCACAAACCGATGAACCCGGGAATCTGGTACGCCATCGGCGCCTACGGCCTGTGGGGACTGCTGCCCGTCTACTGGAAATGGCTTCAGCACGTCCCCGCCGTGCAACTGATGAGCCACCGGGTCGTCTGGTCGTTCGCCTTCCTGTGCGCTTTCCTCGCGCTGACCGGGCGCTGGTCCCGCTTCCGGGCCGCCATCGGCGACCGGCGCGTCCTGCGCGTCCACCTGATCACAGCCGCACTGATCGGAATCAACTGGCTGATCTACGTCTGGGCGGTCAACGCCGGGTTCATCGTGGAGACCAGCCTGGGCTACTTCATCAACCCCCTGCTGAGCGTCGCTCTGGGTGTCGTTTTCCTGCGCGAACGACTGCGGCCCCTGCAGTGGGCAGCCGTGGGCGTCGCGGCCGTGGGGGTGCTCTACCTCACGTTCATCTACGGCGCATTCCCGTGGATCGCCCTCACCCTGGCGCTGGCCTTCGGCTTCTACGGGCTGGTGAAGAAGACCGCCCCCTTGGGGTCCCTCTACGGCCTGACGCTGGAGACGGGTATCCTGCTTCCGCTCACCCTGGCCTACCTCTTCCTCTCCGAAGCGCGGGGGAAGGGAGTGTTCCTCCACACCGGCCTCCTTACCGACCTGTTGCTGGTGGGAGCGGGACCGGTGACAGCGGTGCCGCTCTTACTCTTCGCGGCAGCGGCCCAGCGCATCCCCCTTTCCCTCGTCGGCATCCTCCAGTACATCGCGCCGACGCTCCAGTTCCTCCTGGGGGTGTTGGTCTACCACGAGCCCTTCCCACCCGCTCGGTTCATCGGCTTCAGCCTCGTCTGGGCCGCCCTCGCCATCCTGGCACTGGACGCGGGATTGACCCGCCGAGCACGGATCCTTGGGGAACCACAGAGACACAGAGGACACGGAGAGCCTCAAAATTAGAGAGAACTCCGTGTCCTCTGTGTCTCTGTGGTGAGAACCGATATAACGAGCATGGAAAGGCTGATCCGAGGCACCCGGGAACTGGGGATCTCGTTGAGGGAAGAACACATCTCCCTCTTCGAGACCTACTATCGGGAACTGATCGAGTGGAACCGGCGGTTCAACCTGACCGCCATCACCGACTACGAGGCGGTGCAGGTGCGCCATTTCCTGGACTCCCTTTCCTGTCTGCTGGCGCTACCCGCCTCCTGCCTCCAGGTGGGCGCGCAGGTCGTCGATGTGGGAACCGGGGCCGGGTTCCCCGGCATCCCACTGAAGATCGTCTGTCCCCACATCTCCCTCACGCTGGTGGAAGCAACGCGGAAGAAGGTGGTCTTCCTGGAGCACCTCATCGGCCGACTTGGGCTGGAGGGAGTGCGCGTGATCCACGCCCGAGCGGAGGAACTGGGGCGGCAGAGGGCCTACCGGGAGCGGTACGACTGGGCGGTGGCCCGCGCCGTGGCGGAGATGCCCACCCTCGTCGAATACCTCCTCCCCCTGGTCCGGGTCGGCGGGTCGATCTTGGCCCAGAAAGGGGAAAGCGCACCCGCCGAGGTCCACGCCGCCGAGGAGGCGATCCGCATCCTGGGCGGGGAGGTGCGTCGGCTGATACCGGTCCACCTCCACGGCATCGCCGAGACCCGCTACCTGGTGATCGTGGACAAGGTGGCCGCTACGCCGGAGAAGTACCCCCGTCGACCCGGAATCCCCTCCAAACGGCCGCTGGGAATTACAAAGCCCCAGCGGTGAGAGCGGGCATGAAGATTCTCGCCCCTCTGGTCGTGCTCCAGACATCGGCGCGGACGAACTCCAATGGCACGAGGTCTTCCTGCCCCTGGTGCTCCGGCCCAGCCCTTAGGGATCGACCGCACAGAGCGGAGGTGCGACGCACTTTCAAGGTGCGTCGCACCTCCCCTAGGGCAATCGCATGTTTCGGAACAGCCCTTATTGGCATAGATTCTTGACGCAAGATCGACCTGGTCTCGCCCAAAAGAGGCCAATCTCTAGTCCGAGAATGCGCGTTTATCTGCCCTGTGATGCCCACGAGGCACATTCTCCACCACTCCTGCCCCCGTCGCGGGAGATCTTGCCCAAAAATGCGATTGCCCTACACCTCCCCTTCGTTGCCCATCTCGCCCACCGCTGCTATAATCCTCCCACGATGAAAGGACGCATCGTCTACAACCCCACCGCCGGCCCGCGGGACGTGGAGCGGGAACTGCAGCGGGTGCGGAAGGCGCTGGCGAAGCGAGGGTGGGAGATCGAGATCGTCACTACCCATCACCCCGGCGACGCCAAACGACTGGCACGGGAGGCGGCCGAGGCCGGGCTGGACGGCGTGTGGGTCGCCGGTGGGGACGGCACCATCAACGAGGCGGTCAACGGGCTCGTGGGCAGCCGGACCGCTTTGGGTATCCTGCCGGTCGGGACCGGCAATATGTGGGCACGGCAACTCCATCTCCCCGTCTACACCCTCGCCAGCCCGTTCCGCCTGCGGGAGGCCGCCATCGCCCAACTGGAAGGGGAGGTGCGCGCCGTCGACGTCGGTCGGATCGGCAACCGGTATTTCCTCCTCTGGGCTGGCATCGGCTTCGACGCCCTCATCACCGCCGAACTGGAACCCCGCTCCCGGCCGATGAAACGTCTGGGTCCCATCCCCTACGCCATCGCCGCGATCACCCTGGCCCGCAACTACTCCGGCGTGCGGGCCCACATCGCACTGGACGGTCGAATCGTGCGCGGCCGGGCCCTGCTGGTCCTGGTCAGCAACGTCCAGACCTACGCCTTCTTCCCCATCGCCCGCCAGGCCCGCCTGGACGACGGGCGGCTCGACGTCCTGATCTTCAAAGGGTTGGGCATCTCCTATATCGCCCGCCACCTGGTCCGTGCCTTCAGTGGGAAACCGCTTCAGGACCCCCGGACCGTCTACCGCCAGGTTCGGCGGATCACGGTCGATACGGAGATCCCCATCTCGGTTCAGGTGGACGGCGATCCCCTGGGGACGACGCCGGTCGCCATCCGCGTCGTCCCGCGGTCGTTGCGGGTAATGGTCCCTCCACAGGCCCCGGCCGATCTCTTCGTAGAAGGAGCCGACCGATGAAGTACCTGATGATCCTGCTCGTCTTCGTCCCCGTGGCCCTGCTCTCCCGCTACCTGGGCGGGCCGCCGCTGCTCACCCTCGCCGCCGCCGCGCTGGGGATCATCCCCCTCTCCGGGCTGATGGGGCGGGGCACGGAGGAACTCTCCGCCAGAGCCGGGCCGCGGGTGAGCGGGCTGGTGAACGGCACGCTGGGCAACGCCGCCGAACTGATCATCACCTTCTTCGCCATCCGCGCCGGGCTGCTGGAACTGGTCAAGGCCTCCATCACCGGCTCCATCATCGGCAACCTCCTTCTGGTGATGGGCTTCAGCCTTCTCGTCGGCGGGCTGCGCAACGGAGTGCAGCGGTTCGATCGCTCGCAGGCCGGGCTGGACGCGACGATGCTCATCCTCGCCATCATCGCCCTGGCCATCCCTTCCCTCTTCGGCCACTCCATTGAAGCAGCCAACCACGAGGCGGTGGAGTACCTCAGCCTGGGCGTCGCCGGGATGATGATCCTGGTCTACATTCTCGGGGTGACCTACAGCCTCAAATCCGGCACCGGCACGGTCGAAGCGCCCCATACCCAGCCGACCTGGTCGCCCGCCAAGGCCGGGCTCGTGCTGGCGGTCTCCACCGCACTGGTGGCCTGGCTGAGCGAGGTGCTGGTGGCGGTCGTGGAGCCGGCGCTGGAACACCTGGGATGGTCGGAGTTCTTCCTGGGGATCGTGATCGTGCCCATCGTGGGCAACGTCGCCGAGCACCTGGTCGCCGTCCAGGTGGCGGCGGAGGACCATATGGACCTCAGCCTGGGGATCTCGGTCGGGTCGAGTCTGCAGGTCGCCCTGCTCGTCGCCCCGGTCCTGGTGTTCCTGAGCCTGGCGATGGGGAACCCGCTGACCCTCGCCTTCAACCAGTTCGAACTGATCGCCCTGGTCGCCGCGGCAATGATCGCCGCCCTGGTGGCCCTGGACGGAGAATCCAACTGGATGGAGGGGGTCCAATTGCTGATCGTTTACGCCATCTTGGCGCTGGCCTTCTTCTACCTTCCCCTGGAATAGAGCCGGCCCGGCCTTCCCTTCGTCCCCCTGATGACCTCAGGGGTCGTGGCGTCTCGGCGATGAGACGTAAGCGATCAATCCCAGGACGCCCTGCTCCAGCCGCGTCTGGTAGCGAGCGAACAGGAGGGCGAGGGCCACACCACCGACTCCCAGCCCCACCCACCCCCACCACGGGAGCGTAGCAGCGTTAGCCCCCACCCAACTGGCGACCCACAGGCCGGGCAGCCGCCCCACCGCTGCCAGAAGCAGCATATAGGGGATCGGCAAGGGGCTCAGGCCGATGAGGAAACAGAGCAGGTCGTCGGGGAGAAAGGGAAGCAGAAAGGCGAGGAAGAAGAAGACCGGCCCTCGCTTGCGCGCGATTCGGTCCCACTTCGACAGCCGCTCCGCCCCGACCAGCCGGGCCACCAGCGGCCGGCCGAACCACCGGGCTAGCCCCATCGCCAGGGCGGAGCCGAGCATCACCCCAATCAGACTGTAGAGCGTCCCCAATCCGACGCCATAGAGGTACCCGGCGACCAGACCGACTGTCTGACCGGGGATGGGGGCCAGAAGGACCTGGAGGGTGTGCAGAAGGATCGCGACCACCGGCCCCCACGGCCCGAACCCTGCTACCCAGGCGCGCACCGCCTCCTGGTCTGCCAGGAGCCGATACAGATCATCCCCCCACAGCAGGCCAACCGCTACGAGGAGAAGGACCACGACCGCCAGCCCGACGGCCCGGATAGGGGTCCAATCCTTCCGCTGCACGCCCCCTCCTATCAAGAAGCCCGGCTCCTTGCGGAGACCGGGCTCCCCTGCTCGAACCTGACGGATGGGGCTGTCGGCCCCCATCCGCTACACGCCACACGCGCCAACCACGGCCCAAGGGAACTACCGCTTGGTGTACTGAGGGGCCTTTCGCGCCCGCTTGAGGCCGGGCTTCTTCCGCTCCTTCACCCGGGCGTCCCGCGTGAGGAACCCTCCCTTGCGCAGGATCGGCCGCAGTTCGGGGTCCCACTTCAGGAGCGCGCGGGCGATCCCCAGCCGGACAGCCCCGGCCTGCCCGCTGATCCCGCCTCCGCGGACCTTGACCGAGATGTCGAACCGGCCGTCGAGGCCGGTGGCCTTCAACGGCTCCAGCAGGTGGATGATGTCCACCTCGCGGACGAAATACTCTCGCAAGGGACGGTCGTTGACCACGAACTCGCCCTTCCCGTCCGGGTACAGGCGGACGCGCGCCGTCGCCGTCTTTCTCCGTCCTACACCTTCATAGTACATTCGCTGCTCTGCCATCCCCGATCTTCTCCTCCTTCACCCTAGAGGTCTAGAGGCTTGGGCCGCTGGGCTTTGTGCGGATGGTCCGGCCCGGCATACACCTTCAGCTTCTTGAACATCCGCCTCCCCAGCCGATTCTTCGGCAACATCCCCCGCACCGCGTGTTCGATCACCCGGGTGGGGTGCCTGGCCAGCATATCCCGCAACCGGATCGCCTTCAAGCCGCCCGGATAGCCCGAGTGGCGGTAATAGTACTTCTGATCCAGTTTGCGACCGGTCACCCGGATCTTCTCCGCGTTGATCACGATCACGTAGTCCCCCACGTCAACGGAGGGGGAATAGTTCGGCTTGTGCTTGCCGCGGAGGATCTTGGCGACCTCGCTTGCCAGACGCCCCAGTGTCTTCCCCTCGGCGTCGACGACAAACCACTCGCGTTCTACATCGCTCGGTTTCGTTACGTAGGTCTTCACCTTTCGCTCACTCCCGACAGGAATCGACTCGATCAATACTTCACCTCGACGAGACATAACCCCTGGGGTGGGGCCGCTGGTCCGGCCTTGGACCGATCCCGAGAGGCCAGGACCTGAACAAACTCCTCTACCGTCATCTGGCCCCGGCCCACCCGGAGCATCGTCCCCACCAACTTGCGCACCATCCGGTAGAGAAAGGCGTTCGCCTCGATGTCGAAGTGGAGCCAGGGCGGTTCGCCGCTCCACTCGGCCCGGAGCACCCGCCGTACGGTGTTGTTCCCCTTCGGCGGCCAGCCGAAGGCGGCGAAGTCGTGTTCCCCTACGATCTCTTGTGCCGCCGCCTGCATCGCCTCCAGGTCCAGCCGGTGCGGCTCGTGCATACTGAACCGCCGAGCCAGCGGCGAACGGACCGGATGGTTGTACACCGTATACCGGTAACGTCGGCTGCGGGCGTCGTAACGGGGGTGGAAGTCGGACGGCGCTTCCGCCACCTCCCAGATCGCTACGTCCGGCGGCAGCACCGCGTTCAACGCCCGCTGGAGGTCCTCCAGCGAGTGCCGCCATTCGGTATCGAAGGCGATCACCTGACCCTCCGCGTGCACCCCCGCGTCGGTGCGGCCCGCCGCGATGACCTTTACCGGCTCTCCGGTGATCTTTGTTAAGGCGCGCTCCAGCGTCTCCTGAACTGTCGGACCGTTCGGTTGGCGCTGGAAACCCTGGTAATCGGTGCCGTCGTAAGCGACGACAGCCCGTATCCGCATACCCTTTTCCGTCCCACCGCCCGTGCGGGCGACCTCATACCCGCTCGTATGGGCGCGATTCATCGCGCTACCCATCGCCGCGCGATAAATCGCACGGCTCCGTACGGGCGCGATTCATCACGCTTCCTAATCGCCGCGCGATAAATCGCACGGCTCCGTACGGGCGCGATTCATCGCGCCCCCTCCCTACCGCCGCGCGATAAATCGCGCGGCTACCCTCACACCATCCACCCTCAGGGGGCAATAAATTGCGCCCCTATTCCTCCACCAACTCCAGGATCGCCATCGGGGCGGCGTCTCCCTTGCGCGGCCCCAACTTGATGATCCGCGTGTACCCCCCCGGACGGTCCATATAACGCGGGGCGATCTCGTCGAACAACTTCCGCACCAGGTCCACCCGCGTCCCGTCCGGCTCCGTGACCCAACGGTTCAGCCGAGCTGCCGCCAGCCGTCGGGCGTGCACCCCACGGGCGGGGTCCTCTTTCTCCGCCGCCAGACCCCGCTTCGCCAGGGTGATCAACTTCTCCACGTGGCGGCGGACCGCCCGGGCCTTCGCCTCGGTCGTCTCGATCCGCTCGTGATAGATCACTGCCGAAACCAGATTCCGAAACAACGCGCGGCGGTGGCCGCTCGATCGGTTCAATTTCTTCCCTGCGACCCGATGTCGCATCCCTACACCTCCGCCTCGGTTTCCCCTTCTTCCAGATAGTCCAGATAACCCATCTTTTCCAGTTGATCCTTCAGTTCCTGCAACGACTTGGCGCCGAAGTTACGGATACGCAGGACCGCGTTCTCCCCTTCCCGCAACATATCCAGGACCTCACCTACCTTGGAGATGCCGGCTCGTCGCAGCGCGTTGAACACCCGCACCCCCAGGTTCAGGTCCTCCAGCGGCTTGTCGTAGATGCTCGCCGGGATCCCGGTTTCCTCTTCCTCCTCGACGACCGTAACTTCCTCCTCGGTGATCCCCGCGATGAGCCGGAAATGAGTGACCAGAATACGGGCCGCTTCCTTCAACGCCTCCATCGGCGCGATCCGCCCGTCCGTCCATATCTCCATCGTCAGACGGTCGTAGTCCGTCATCTGCCCCACGCGGGCCTTCTCCACGTCGAAGGCGACGCGCCGGACGGGGCTGAAGATGGCGTCGACCGGCAGTTCTCCGATCCCCATCCGGCCCCGCTCCTCGGCCGGGGAGTATCCCCGTCCCTTCTCAACGGTGAACTCCATCTCCACCTGCGCCTCGTCGGAGTCGGTGGTGAACAGGTAGAGATCGGGGTTGAGAATCTCGATCTCGGGAGGAGCCTGGATGTCCCCCGCCGTCACGACGCCCTCGCCCCGGGCCTCCAGGTACATCCGCATCGGCCCCTCCCCTTCCATCTTCAGCCGGAGTTTCTTGACCTGCAGGATGATGTGGATCACGTCCTCCCGCACGTGAGGGATCGTCGTGAACTCGTGCGGGACGTCGATGATGCGGATGGAAGTCACCGCCGCGCCGGGGAGCGAGGAGAGCAACACGCGACGCAAGGCGTTCCCCAGGGTAACGCCGTAACCGCTCTCCAGCGGGCCGATGATGTACCGGCCGTACTGCTGAGAGGTCGCATCAATTTCGATCTTGGGCAGTACCGATGAGACCACCCCCTACCTCCCTTTTCAAATCCGAGACGGGCCTACCGCGAGTAGAACTCCACGACCAACTGCTCGTTGATCGGGATGTCGATGTCCTCTCGCCGGGGCATCGCCAGGACGCGCGCGGAGAGGTTCTCCGGATCCAGCTGCAGCCACTCCGGAACCTTCTGCGCGTCCAGCACCTGGGCCCGTTCCTTGAAATATGTGCGCTTTCGGCTTCCCTCCCGCACTGCGATGACGTCGTTCGGTCGCACGAGCATCGAGGGGATCGTCACCCGCCGTCCGTTGACGGTGAAGTGACCGTGCTGCACCAACTGGCGGGCCTGCGCCCGCGAGTCGGCGAAACCCAGCCGGTAGACCACGTTGTCCAACCGCCGCTCCAGCAGGATGAGCAGGTTCTCACCCGTGAGGCCGGGCATCCGCTCCGCCTCGCGGAAGTAGCGGCGGAACTGCCGCTCCAACACGCCGTAGATGCGGCGGACCTTCTGCTTCTCCCGCAACTGGAGCGCGTAGTCGGACGGCCGCTGACGTCGGAAGCGAGCGGTGATCCCGTGCTCACCCGGGGGATAGTCCCGCCGCTCCAGCGCACACTTCGGCGTGTAGCAGCGCGTCCCCTTCAGGTACAGTTTCTGTCCCTCTCGACGGCACAGTTTGCAAACAGGGCCGGTGTATCTGGCCATACTTCCTCCCAAAACTCCTCGTTCTTCCTATACGCGCCGCTTCTTCGGCGGACGGCAGCCGTTGTGCGGGATGGGCGTCACGTCGGTGATGGACAGGATCTTCAGCCCGGCCGCCTGGAGGGCCCGGATGGCCGCCTCCCGACCAGGGCCAGGCCCCTTGACGAACACGTCCACCTCCACCATCCCGTTCTCCATCGCGTCCTTCGCCGCCCGCTGGGCAGCCAGACGCGCAGCGTAGGGGGTGCTCTTCTTGGCCCCCTTGAACCCTACAGAGCCCGCACTGGCCCAGTTGATCGTGTTCCCGTTCGGATCGGTGATCGTGATGATCGTGTTGTTGAACGTCGCGTGGATGTGGGCATGTCCCCGGGGAACGTTCCGCTTTACCCGGCGACCTCCACGTCTCCTACCTCTCTGTCGCGCCATATTCCCTCCGTCCGTAATTCCCTGTTACCGCTTCGCGCCACGCCACGCAGCGCAATAAATCGCAGCGCAATAAATTGCAGCGCAATAAATTGCGCTGTACATCGGGCGCGGTTCATTGCGCCCGCTGTCGCGCCTCTACTTCTTCTTCATCCCGCGGCGACGGCCCCGACCCGGAACGGTCTTGCGCGGACCGCGCTTCGTACGGGCGTTGGTGCGGGTCCGCTGCCCACGCACCGGCAGGTTCATCCGGTGGCGCAACCCCCGGTAGCACCCGATCTCGATGAGGCGCTTGATGTTCATCTGCACCTCGCGCCGGAGATCGCCCTCCACCGTGTACTCCCGGTCGATGATCTCGCGCAGCCGGGTGATCTCCGCCTCGGTCAGATCCTTCACCCGCTTGTTCGGATCGACCCCGGCCTTGCGCAGGATCTCGTTGCTCCGGCTCCTGCCGATGCCGTAGATGTACGTCAAACCGATCTCCACCCGTTTGTTCCGGGGCAGGTCCACACCTGCAATACGCGCCATGCTTCCCTCCGTCCTTTGCTTACCCCTGTCGCTGCTTGTGCTTCGGGTTCTCGCAGATCACCCGCACCACTCCCTTGCGGCGGATGATCTTGCACTTCGGACAACGCCGCTTCACAGACGGTGATACTTTCATCTCCCTGCTCCCTACAACCTGGTCAGAATCTCCGCTTCTCCATCCCGCACCAGGATCGTGTGCTCAAAATGGGCAGTCAGCCGCCCATCGGCGGAGACCACGGTCCAGTGGTCGTCCAGCACCCGCACCCGGTAATCCCCTGCCAGGACCATCGGCTCCAGCGCGACGGTCATCCCCGATCGGAGCACCACCCCGTGCCCCGGCTGGCCGAAGTTCGGCACCTGCGGGTCCTCGTGCATCCGCCGACCGATCCCGTGGCCGGTATACTCCCGGACGACGTTGAAACCGCGCTGCTCCACGTACCGCTGGATGGCGGCGGATACATCGCCGGTTCGGTTTCCCGCCCGCGCCTGGGCGATCCCGGCGTACAACGCCCCTTCCGTGACCTCCAGCAGCCGCCGGGCCTCCTCGCTGATCTCCCCCACCGGGAAGGTCATCGCCGCATCCCCGTAGTACCCCTCGTAGATCGCCCCCACGTCCACGCTCAGGATGTCCCCCTCCTGCAGGACCCGAGGGCCGGGGATGCCGTGGACCAGTTCCTCGTTCACCGACGCGCAGATGGTCGCCGGAAACGGGTGGGGGCTCCCCGGCGGATACCCCTTGAACGCCGGGAGCGCGTCGCGCCGACGGATCACCTCCTCCGCCAGCGCATCCAACTCCGCCGTCGTGACCCCCGGAGCGACCCGCTCGCCGATCCGCGCCAGCACCTCGGCCACGATCCGGCCGGCCCGGCGCATCTTCTCCAGTTCCGACGCCGACTTGATGTGGATCATCCCACCCCACAGGCCGCTCGGACCGCAGCCCAGAGGTCCGCCTGGACGTCCTCGATGGACTGCTCCCCGTTGATCTCGACCAGCAGCCCCGCTCGACGGTAGTAATCCACCAGAGGCGCTGTCTGCTCCCTGTAAACCTCCAGCCGACGTCGATGGGCCTCGGGGGTCTCGTCGGACCGCTGGTACAGTTCCCCCCCGCAGACGTCGCAGACGCCAGGCTGCTTCGGCGGGTTGAACAGCGTGTGGTACACCGCCCCGCACTTCCGGCAGGTCCACCGTCCGGACAGCCGGGCCAGGGCGACCTCCTCGCTGACCTGGATCAACGGGACGATGTTCAACCGCGTCCCCATCCGGTCCAGGACGCGCTCCAGCGCCTCCGCCTGGGCCACCGTGCGGGGGAACCCGTCCAGCACGAACCCGTCGGCGCAATCGGGGCGGGCCAGCCGCTCGGCGACCATCCCGATGGTGATCTCATCGGGGACCAGGTCCCCGCGGTCGATGTAGGCCCGCGCCCGCTGGCCCAACTCCGTGTTCTTGTTCAGGTGCTCGCGAAAGAGGTCGCCGCTCGCCACGTGGGGCACCCCCAACGCTTTGGCGAGCCGCTCAGCCTGTGTGCCCTTGCCAGCGCCAGGCAACCCCAGCAGGACAACTCGACAACCCATCCGGTTCCTCTACTTCTTGATGAAACCCTCGTAGTGGCGCATCAGCAACTGGGCCTCCAACTGTCGCATCGTATCCACCACGACGCCGACGACGATGAGGAGGCCCGCCGAGGTGATGATCAGGACGCGCGTGTTCATCATCAACTGGGTGATGAACGGCAGCACCGCCACGCCACCCAGGAACAGCGCGCCCGCCAGCGTGATCCGCTGGTACACCTTGTTGATGTACTCCTCCGTCCGCTTCCCCGGCCGCACGCCCGGGATGGAGCCCCCCTGCTTGCGCAACGTATCGGCCAAGTTCTGCTGCTCGATCAGGACGAAGGTGTAGAAATACGTGAACCCGACGACGGCGAAGAAGTAGAGCAATCCGTAGAGCAACGTGGTGTACCACTCCCTCGTCGCGCCGCTGAAAAAGTTCATAATGTTACGGGCGGCCTCCGCCACGTTAGGGTTCTCCGACCCGGCGAAGAACTGAGCGATGACCGCCGGGAAGGTCAGGATCGACTGGGCGAAAATCAGCGGGATCATCCCCGCCGTGTTCACCCGCAGGGGAATGTAGGTGGACCCCCCGGCGTACATCCGCCGTCCGCGAACCCGCTTGCCGTATTGGACCGGGATGCGCCGCTGGCCTTCCTGGACGTAGACGATCACGAACACCGTCAGCGCGGTGATGATGGCGAAGAAGAAGATGCCCAGCCACCCGTCCGTCGTGTAGATGCGGGCGATGTTGATCGGCGCCCGGGCGACGATGCCGCCGAAGATGATCAGGGAGAGCCCGTTGCCGATGCCCTGCTCGCTGATCAGGTCGCCCAACCAGATGGCGAACATCGTGCCGGCCGTCATCGCCACCAACACCGATATGGTAGGCAGGATGTACTCCGGCCGATGGAAGCCGAACCGTGGCAGGATCGGCGTCCCTCCGGCGGCCTGGGTGAACAACTGGGCCTGCCCCCACGCCTGGAGCGCTGCCAGCGGGATCGTGATGTAGTAGGTCCACTGGTTCAACTTGCGCTGGCCCGCTTCCCCTTCCTCCTCGACCATCCGTTGCAGGCTGGGGATGACCGGGACCAGCAACTGGAGGATGATGGAGGCGTTGATGTAGGGGTAGACCCCGTTGGCCAGGATGGAATAGTTCGCCACCGCACCGCCGGAGAGCATATCCAGCAGGTTGACCAACTGGGCCGCCCCGCTGGTCCCCTGGAGCAACCGTCGGAGCGCCTCCTGGTCGATGCCGGGCACGGGCACGTGGGCGGCGGCCCGGAAGATCACCAGCAGAAGCAGCGTGTAGAACAGCCGCCGCCGCAGGTCGGGCAGACGCAGGGCATTGCGCAACGCTTCGATCATCGCCGCTCTCCCTCTCCTCTATACCCGGCGCTACCGGGTCCTCCTGCCGCCCCGCTGCCAGGGCAGTTCCACCACCGTCCCTCCCGCCGCCTCGATCTTCGCCCGCGCGCTGGCGGAGAACCGATGGGCCTTGAAGGTCAGGGGGCGGTCGATCTCCCCCCGGCCCAGGATGACCACCAGTTCGTCCGCTCGCTTGATGATGCGGGCCTCCGCCAGCGTCTCCGGCGAAACCTCACTCCCCGCCGGGAACCGCTCCGGATCCAGCCGGTCCAGGTTGACCGGGGTGAAGCGGACCCGCCAGGGGTCGCGGAAGCCGACGCCTCGGGCGAAGGGGAGCCGTCGCACCAGCGGCAACTGGCCGCCCTCGAAGTACGGGGGCAGGCTGCCGCCGCTGCGCGCCTTCTGTCCTTTGGTGCCCCGGCCCGCCGTCTTCCCCTGTCCGGCGGCGATCCCACGGCCGACCCGCTTGCGGCGCTTCTTCGATCCTTTGGCCGGACGCAACTCGTGCAACTTCATACTTCGACCTCTTCCACCTTGACCAGATGTTGGACCTTCGCCACCATCCCGCGGATGACCGGCGTGTCCTCTTTTTCCACCGTCTGGTGCATCCGGCGCAGGCCCAACGCCCGCACCGTCCCCTTCTGCCGCTTAGAATAGCCGATGGGGCTCTTGACCAGCGTGATGCGCAGTACCTTCTTCTTGCTCTTTCCCTTGCTCATCGTCTCCGCATCCAGAAGGGCATCACTCGGGCCTCCGGGAGCCCACGCTCCCGGGCGACCTCCTCCACGCTGCGCAACTGGCTCAGCGCGTCCATCGTAGCCTTGACCACGTTCAGGATGTTCGAACTGCCCAGCGACTTGGTCAACACGTCGCGGACCCCGGCCGCCTCCAGCACAGCGCGGACGCCGCCGCCGGCGATGACGCCCGTACCGGGGGAGGCGGGCTTCAGGAGCACCTTCGCCCCGCCGCAGCGCCCGATCACCTCGTGGGGGATGGTCGTCCCCACCAGGGGGATGGGGCGCATCGACCGGCGCGCCCGGTCCAGCGCCTTCCGGATGGCGTCGGGTACGCCGCGGGCCTTCCCCACACCGATGCCCACCTGCCCGTTGTTGTCGCCCACGGCGACGACCACGCGGAAGGAAAAGTGCCGGCCGCCTTTCACCACCTTCGACACACGGGTGATGTCGATGACCCGCTCATCCAGTTCCTGCTGTTCGGCCTCAAAAACCTCCCGATCACGCAAAGGGCCTTCCATAAATCCTCTCTCCCGTGGCTAGAAGTCCAGGCCCCCCTCGCGGGCGCCGTCGGCCAGGGCCTTCACCCGGCCGTGGTATTTGTATCCGGCGCGGTCGAAGACGACCTTGGTGATCCCCTTCTCCAGCGCGCGGGCAGCGACGACCTTGCCCACGATCCGCGCCTGCTCCGTCTTGGTGAGCCCATCCAACTGCGGACGCACCTCCGGGTCCAACGTCGAGGCGGACGCCAGGGTGTGCCCCTTGGTGTCGTCGATGACCTGGGCGTAGATGTGGCGCAGGCTGCGGAAGACGTTCAGACGTGGACGCTCCGGCGTCCCAAAGACCTTCTTCCGCACGTGCTTGCGCCGTCGTTCCCTTCCCAAACGCCGATTCTTTTCCGCCATTCGGACCTCACTCCTACGCCATCTTACCGGCTTTGCCGCTCTTCCGTCGGATCTGTTCGCCGAGGTAGCGGATCCCTTTCCCCTTGTACGGCTCCGGGGGGCGCTTGGCCCGGATCTCCGCCGCGACCCGCCCCACCAGTTCCTTATCAATGCCGCGCACGGTGATCACCCGGGAGCGGGAATCCACCTCAAACTGGATCCCCTCCGGCGGCTTGACGTGTACGGGGTGCGAGTAGCCCAACTGCATCACCAGACTACCGTCGGACTGCAGGTCCACCCGATACCCCACCCCGTGCACCTCCAACTTCTTCTCGAAACCCTGGGAGACCCCGATCACCATATTGTTTAGCAGTGCGCGGGTCAACCCGTGGAGGGCCTTGTGGTGGCGCTGGTCGGTCGGACGGTAGACCCGCAGGACGTTGTCCTCCAGCACGATCCGCATCGCCGGATCGAAGGTCCGGGTCAACTCCCCTTTGGGCCCACGGACCGTCACCCGGCTTCCCTGAATCTCCACCGTTACCCCTTCCGGAAGGGGGATCGGCATTCGTCCAATACGAGACACGGGAACCTCCCTTGCTGATCTACCAGACGTAGCAGATGATCTCACCGCCGACGCCCAGCCGACGGGCCTGCTGACCGGTGAGCACCCCCTTAGGGGTGGTCAGGATGGCGATCCCCATCCCGCTCTTCACCCAGGGGATATCCTTCGCCTTGGTGTAGATGCGGCGACCGGGCTTGCTCACCCGCTTCAGGCCCCGGATCACCGGGCGCCGGTTCCGGCGCTCACCCACGTACTTCAGGCGAATCAACAGGCGATAGCGCGGCTGCTCATCGTACTCCCGGACCTCGTAGTCCTCGATGAATCCCTCTTCTTTCAATATCCGCGCGATCGCCACCTTCATCTTCGAGGAGGGCATCTCCACCGTTGGATGCCCCACCGCAATGGCGTTGCGGATGCGCGTGAGCATGTCGGCAATCGGGTCTGTTACAGTCATCGCTCCGTCCCTACCAACTCGCCTTAGCCAAACCTGGGATCTTCCCTTCCAAGGCCAACTCGCGCAAGCAGATCCGACACAGACCGAACTTCCGGTAATAGCCACGCGGTCGGCCGCAGCGCTTGCACCGATTGCGCACCTGCACCTTGTACTTCCGCCGCTGCTCTCGATATGGCAGGCACTTCCTCGTCATACCTTCCTCCGTCCTCAACTCTCTCGCCGAAACGGCATCCCCAGCAGTTCCAACAACCGTCGCCCTTCCTCGTCCGTCTTGGCCGTGGTCACGATGCTGATCTCCATCCCCCGGACCTTGTCGATCTTGTCGTAGTCGATCTCGGGGAAGATCAACTGCTCCCGCAGGCCGATGGTGATGTTCCCCCGGCCGTCGAAGCGGGCCGGCACGCCCCGGAAGTCCCGCTGCCGGGGGAGGGCGACGTTGAACAGCCGATCCAGGAAGGCCCACATCCGGTCCTTCCGCAGCGTCACCTTGACGCCGATCGCCCGACCCGCCCGCAGTTTGAAGCCGGCGATCGACTTGCGGGCGCGGGTGATGACCGGTCGCTGCCCAGTGATCGTCATCAGGTCCTGCACCACGTAATCCAGCGCTTTGGGGTTGTCCAACGCTTCCCCCACGCCCACGTTGACGACGACCTTCTGGACCGTGGGCACCTCCATGATGTTCCGGTACCCGAACTCCTTCATCAAAGTCGGGCGAACATGTTCCCGGTAGTACGCCTGCAACCGTTGCATCCTCTTCACCCCACGGTTAGTCTATCGTCTCGCCGCACTTCTTGCACACCCGCACCTTGCGACCGTCCTCCCGCCAGGTGAACCCGACGCGGGTTCGCTGGTCGCAGTGGGGGCAGACGGGCATCACGTTGGAGATGTGGATCGGTGCCTCGAACTCGATGATGCCCGGCTGCACCTGTGCCCGTCCGGCGCGCACCGGCCGCTGGTGCTTCTTGACGATGTTCACGCCGCTGACGACGACGCGCTGCTTCTTGGGGATCACGCGCAACACGCGGCCGCGCACCCCCCGGTCGTCGCCGGCGATCACCTCAACCAAGTCCCCTTTCTTGATCCGGTTACCCACAGTCCGTCCTCCGTACCTGACCCTAAAGGACCTCGGGGGCCAGGGAGATGATCTTCATAAAGCCTTTCTCCCGCAGTTCCCTGGCCACAGGGCCGAAGATGCGGGTGCCCCGCGGGTTCCTGCCGGTGTGATCCAGGAGCACCGCCGCGTTGTCGTCGAAGCGGATGGTGGAGCCGTCCGGACGGCGGTAGGGTTTCTTGGTGCGGACGATCACCGCGCGCACGATCTCCCCCTTCTTGACCGGGGAGTTGGGCACCGCCTGTTTCACCGTGGCGACGATGACGTCCCCCACGCCGCCGTACCGCCGCTTCGACCCTCCCAGGACGCGGATACAGAGGATCTCCTTGGCGCCGGTGTTATCGGCTACGCGCAGGCGACTTTCCTGCTGGATCATCCTTCCACCTCCTCGGCCCGTTCGAGGATCTCTTCCACAACCCAACGCTTCAGGCGGCTGAGGGGGCGCGATTCGACGATCCGCACCAGGTCCCCTACCCGGCAGGTGTTCTCCTCGTCGTGGGCGTAGAACTTCTTCCGCCTACGGACCACCTTCCCATAGAGGGGATGGCGCTGGGTCCGTTCTACCATCACCACGACGGTCTTGTCCATCTTATCGCTGACGACGCGCCCCACCAGTCGTTTCCGACGCTCCCTCACTGCGCGCCTCCTTGCTGCTTCTGCATCTCCCTCGCCAACTCCCGCTCGCGCAGGATGGTCTTCATTCGGGCGATATCCCGCTTCACCGCGGTGATCCGGTTATGATCCTCCAGCCGTCCCATGTACCACTCCTGGCGGAGGTTGAACAACTCCCGATACGCCTCCTCCAGGCGCACGCGGATCTCCTCATCGGTCCACTGGCGAATCTCCTTGGCCTGCATCCCCTACCCCTCCGTCTCGTGGCGCACTACGAACTTGCACTTGATGGGTAGTTTGTGCGCGGCCAGTCGCATCGCCTCGCGGGCCTGCTCCTCCGAGACGCCCGCCAGTTCGAAGAGGATCCGCCCCGGCTTGACCACGGCGACCCAGTGATCCACCGCGCCCTTCCCCTTCCCCATCCGGGTCTCCGCCGGCTTGGCGGTCACCGGCTTGTCGGGGAAGATGCGGATCCAGTACTTGCCGCGCCGTCGGACGTGGCGGACGATCGCCCGCCGGGCCGCCTCGATCTGGCGGGCGGTGATCCAGGCCGGCTCCAACGCCTGAAGGCCGTAGTCGCCGAAGGCCACCTCCGTCCCACGGGAGGCCTTCCCCTTCAACCGTCCCCGCATCTGCTTGCGGTACTTCACCCGCTTTGGCATCAACATGGCTCGTCTCCCATACCCTCGATCTGCTCCCGGAGGCCCTGGGCGATCAGATCACGAAGGGCTCTTCCTCCGTCTCTTCTTCCTCCGCCTCCGGCAACACGTCTCCCTTGTAGATCCAAACCTTCACCCCGATCCGGCCGAAGGTCGTGTGGGCCTCCTCCATCGCGTAATCGATGTCGGCCCGGAGGGTCTGCAAGGGCACGCGGCCCTCCCGCATCCAGACGGCGCGGGCCATCTCCGCTCCGCCGATCCGGCCCTTGCACATCACCTTGATCCCCTGCGCGCCGGCCCGCATCGCCTGCTGGATCGCCCGCTTCATCGCTCGCCCGTGGGAGATCCGCCGCTCCAACTGGGCGACGATGTTCTGAGCCACCAGCCGGGCGTCCAGTTCCGGCTGCTCGACCTCCTGCACCTCCACGCGCACGTGCTTGCCGGTCATCTTCTCCAGGGCCTCCCGCAGAGCCTTCACCGAGGCCCCCTTGCGGCCGATGACGATCCCGGGGCGGGCCGTCCAGATGGTCACCTGGACCTGCCCGGGGAACCGTTCGATCTCCACCCGCGAGATCCCGGCGTGCGCCAGTTCCTTCTCGATGTAGTCCCGGATCTTCAGATCCTCATGCAGGAGTTCAGTGTACTTCCGCCCCTCCGCGTACCAGCGCGCCTGCCAGTCGCGGATGATCTTCAACCGGAAACCGTAAGGGTGAACCTTGCGTCCCAAGCGAAGCCTCCTCTCAGAACTCGAACGCTACTCCGTCCGCTCGTCCAGCACGACGGTGATGTGGGACGACCGTTTGCGGATCGGCCGATACCGTCCGCGCGCGCCGTACCGGGGCCGCCAGCCCTTGCCGGGAGCGACCCCTGGCCCCTCGTCGGCGACGATGTGGGCGATATACAGGTCCTCCCGCGACAACCCGAAGTTCTCCTCCGCGTTAGCGACCGCGGAGCGGATCAGTTTCTCCACCGGTCGGGCCGCAGCGTGGGGCAGGAAGCGGAGCACCTCCAGGGCCGCCTCCACGTCCATCCCCCGTACCTGGTCGATCACCCGACGCACCTTCCGCGCCGACATCGGTATATGTCTTGCCTTCGCGCGAACCTCCATCCTCTCTCGCTCCTATCGCCCGCTGTTACTTCCTCCGAACCTTCCCCTTCTTCTCTTTCACGATGTGTCCACGGAAGGTCCGGGTGGGGGCGAACTCCCCCAGTTTGTGGCCGACCATGTTCTCGGTGATGTAGATGGGCACGTGCCGCCGCCCGTCGTGGACGGCGATGGTGTGGCCTACCATCTGGGGGAAGATGGTCGAATCGCGCGACCAGGTGCGGATGACCCGCTTCTCCCCCGTCCGGTTCATCTCCTCGATTTTTCGTAGCAACTTCGGATCTACGTACGGACCCTTTTTCAGTGACCGCGACATCTCACCACTCTCCGATCCACGACCAGACTACCGTCTCTTGGCGCCGCGGCGGCGGATGATGTACTTGTCCGTTGCCTTGTTGCGCCGCGTCTTCTTACCCAGGGTCGGCTTGCCCCACGGGGACTTGGGCCCCGGCAGGCCGATGGGGGTGCGCCCCTCGCCGCCGCCGTGGGGGTGGTCCCGCGGGCTCATCGCCGAGCCGCGCACGTGGGGCCGCCGCCCCAGCCACCGCTTTCGGCCCGCCTTGCCCAACTTGATGTTCCCGTGCTCCACGTTCCCCACCTGGCCGATGGTCGCCATACACTCCTTGCGGATCAGGCGGACCTCCCCGCTGGGCAGCCGGACGGTCACATAGTCCCCTTCCTTCGCCAGCAACTGGGCCGAGGTCCCCGCCGCGCGGACCAACTGGCCGCCCCGGCCCGGGTAGAGCTCGATGTTGTGGATCTGCGTGCCCAGCGGGATCTTCTCCAGCGGCAGCGCGTTCCCCACACGGATCTCCGCGTCCGGCCCGCTCATCACCGTATCGCCGACCCGCAGGCCCAGGGGAGCGATGATGTACCGCTTCTCCCCGTCCGCATAGACCAGCAGGGCGATGCGGGCCGAGCGGTTGGGATCGTACTCGATGGAGGCCACGCGGGCCGGGATCCCGTGCTTGTCCCGCTTGAAGTCGATCAGCCGGTACATCCGCTTGTGCCCACCGCCGCGATGGCGGACGGTGATTCGTCCCTGGACGTTTCGTCCGGCCTTCTTCTTGAGCGGGCGGAGCAGGCTCTTCTCCGGCTCGGTCTTGGTGATCTCCTCGAACGTGTAGCCGGTCATCCCCCGCCGGCCCGGCGAGGTCGGCTTATAGACCTTGATGCCCACCTTAGCCTCCCTTGAACTCCGGTATCTCGTCCCCTTCAGCCAGCGTCACCACGGCCTTCTTCCACATCGGCCTGCGCACGACGCGGCGGCGTCCCCACCGGCGGGCCGCCTTAGCCGGCATGTTCATGATCCGCACCGACGTGACCCGCACGTCGTAGATCTTCTCCACTGCCTGCTTGACCAGCACCTTGTTGGCCCGCCGGTCCACCTCGAAGACGTACTGGTTGTGGTCCTCCGCCAACCGCTGGCTCTTCTCCGTGATGACCGGGCGTTTGATCACTTCGTACGGATGCATAGCCCTACCCCAGTATGGACTCGATGACCTGCAGGGCCTCTAGCGGCATCAGCACCTTCTCGTACTTGAAGAGGTCCCGGATGTTCAGGTAACTGGCCCGCAAGGTCTTCACCCCAGGTATGTTCCGCGCCGACTTCTCCACCGGCTCGTTCCGCTCGGCCAGCAGGATCAGCGCGCTCTTCTCCACGCCCAGGTTCCGCAGCACCGTCAGCATTTCTTTGGTCTTGGGCCGTTCCAGTTCCAGCCGGTCCAGAACCACGATCTGTTGCTCCGCCGCCTTGACGGAGAGGGCGCTGCGGAGGGCGGCCCGCCGCATCTTGCGCGGCATCTTCTGCCGGTAACTGCGGGGCTTCGGCCCGTGGGCGATCCCACCGCCGACGAAGATCGGCGCGTTGCGGCTCCCGTGGCGGGCCCGGCCCGTCCCCTTCTGTCGGTACCACTTCCGCGTGGTCCGGTTGACCTCACCCCGGCTCTTGGTCTTATGGGTCCCCAGGCGGGCGTTGGCCAGTTGTCGCACCAGGGCCTGGTGCATCAGAGGCACGTTGACCGGGGCCTCGAAAATGTCGGGCCGCAGTTCGATCTCGTCAACCTGTTCCCCGGCCATGTTGCGGACAGGAACGATCATGCCGACTCCCTCCCTACCTGCCTCTGCTTTCGAGCCTGTTTCACCATCACCAGCCCGCCTCGCGGGCCCGGGACGGCCCCCTTGACCGCCAGGAGGTTCCGCTCCGGGTCCACCAGCACCACCTCCAGGTTCTGCACGGTCACCCGGCGGCCTCCCATCCGCCCGGCCATCCGCGTCCCCTTGAGCACCCGGCCGGGGGTCGTCGTCGCCCCGATGGACCCAGGGGCCCGCTCCCGGTCGGACTGGCCGTGGGTCTTCGGCTGCCGTTTGAAGCCGTGCCGCTTGATGGTACCGGCGAACCCCCGGCCCTTCGAGGTACCGACCACATCCACCCGATCCCCAACCTCGAAGACTTCCACGGTGACCATCTCCCCTTCCTCGGGAGCCTCCTCCGGCTTGACCCGGAACTCTCGCAGGTAGCGGAGCGGGGGGACCGGCTTCGGCAGCCTCCGCCGACGCGGATGCTTCTCGTCCTCCTCCAGCAGTCCCAGATGCCCCAACTGGCCACGGGTCAGACGCTTGGGCTTGATCTCCTCGAAGCCCAACTGGACCGCGCTGTAGCCGTCCCGCTCCGGCGTCTTGACCTGGGTGACCCAGCAGGGGCCGGCCTCGATGACGGTGACAGGGATCGCCTCCCCCCGCTCGTTGAAGATCTGCGTCATCCCGACCTTCTTACCCAGTATTCCCTTCAAGGCAACACTCCTCCCGTGGGACTGTCGGCCCAGAACGGACCGCATCATCCCTCACGCATCACGCATCACGTATCACGCATCACGCATCACGCGCCACACATCCCGTAATGCGTGTTCCGTTACAGTTTGATCTCGATGTCCACCCCAGCCGGCAGATTCAGCCGCATCAGCGTGTCGATGGTCTTGCTGTCCGGGTCCAGCACGTCGATCAGCCGCTTGTGGGTGCGGATCTCGAAGTGCTCGTGCGAGTCCTTGTCGATGAAGGGTGAGCGGCGCACCGTGAACCGTTCGATCTTTGTCGGCAGGGGCACCGGTCCCACGACCGTCGCGCCCGTCCGCTCGGCTGCCTCGACGATGCGGCGGGCCGACTCGTCGAGCACGCGATGATCGTAAGCCTTCAGGCGGATGCGGATCCTCTGCTTGGCCATCGGTCCTACTTATCCAAGATCTTGGTGATCACACCTGCGCCGACGGTCAAGCCACCCTCGCGGATGGCGAACCGCATACCCTCCTCCAGTGCCACCGGCTCGATCAACTTGACGCGCAGGTTGACGTTGTCGCCGGGCATAACCATCTCCACGCCCTCGGGCAGGGTGATCTCGCCGGTCACGTCGGTGGTGCGGATGTAGAACTGCGGCCGGTAGCCGGAGAAGAAGGCCTTGTGGCGACCGCCCTCCTCCTTCTTGAGCACGTACACCTCCGCCTCGAACTCCTTGTGCGGGGTGATCGTGCCCGGAGCGGCGACCACCATACCGCGGCTCACCTCGTCCTTGCCCACACCGCGCAGCAGGAGCCCGGCGTTGTCACCGGCCACCACCTTGTCCAGCTTCTTGCGGAACATCTCCATATCGGTGACGACGGTCTTGATCGGCTCGTCGCGCAGGCCGACGATCTCGACCTCGCTCATCGGCAGGAGCGTCCCGCGCTCGACCCGGCCGGTCACCACCGTACCGCGCCCCTTGATGCTGAAGACGTCCTCGATGGGCATCAGGAAGGGCTTGTCCTCATCCCGCTGCGGCGTGGGGATGTACTCGTCCACCACCCGCATCAGTTCCCAGATGCACTGGTACTCCGGCGCATCGGGATCGGTGCTGTCGGACTGGAGCGCCTTCAACGCCGAACCCCGCACGATGGGGGTCTCGTCGCCAGGGAAGCCATAGGAGTCCAGGAGTTCGCGCAACTCCAACTCCACCAGTTCCAGCAACTCCTCGTCCTCCATCAGGTCCACCTTGTTCAGGAAGACGACGATGGCCGGAACGTTCACCTGGCGGGCCAGCAGCACGTGCTCCCGGGTCTGGGGCATCGGGCCGTCGGCGGCCGAGACGACCAGGATCGCGCCGTCCATCTGCGCCGCACCGGTGATCATGTTCTTGATGTAGTCCCGGTGCCCGGGGCAGTCCACGTGGGCGTAGTGCCGCTTTTCCGTCTCGTACTCCACGTGGGCGATGGCGACGGTCAGGATCTTGGTCGCGTCGCGGCGGAACATCTTGGCGTCCGCCTTGGCCACCTCGTCGTAGGGCTTGTACTCCGCCAGCCCCTTCAGCGAGAGCACCTTGGTGATGGCCGCGGTCAACGTCGTCTTGCCGTGGTCGATGTGCCCAATGGTCCCCACGTTGACGTGCGGCTTCTCCCGGACGAACTTTGGCTTGCTCATTCTTCCCTCCCCTTCTATTCTCTACTTAATTGTTGCTAGACTCCACTTCGAACCCTTGCCGCCCAAAACATCGGGCCGGAGTTATCCCCCGGCCCGGACGGCTCTGGAGAACAACTCCCGATTCACGAGAGCGTCTTCTACCACGTACCGCCATAGATGATGGCGTCCATCCTCTCTTTGTCCACCGGCGCGTAGTGGTGGAACTCCATCGTAAAGGTTCCCCGGCCCTGCGTGAGGGACCGGATGTCGGTCGCGTAACCGAACATCTTCGCCAGGGGGACCTGCGCCCGGATCGCCTGGATCCCATCGGGCCGCGCGGTGACCGAAATGATGCTGGCCCCCCTCGCGTTCAGGTCGCCGATCACCTCGCCGGTGAAGGCCTCCGGGACCACCGCCTCCAGGTCCATCACCGGCTCTAGCAACACCGGCTCGGCCCGCTCGACCGCCTCCCGGAAGGCCATCGAGCCCGCGACCTTGAAGGCCGCCTCGGTGGAGACCTCCTCGCGCCACTCCCCGTCGAGGAGCACCACCTTCACGTCCACCAGCGGATAACCGGCCAGGACGCCGCTTTCCATCGCCTCTCGGCAGCCCTCCTCCACCGCCTTCACGAACTCCGGCGGGAGGGCCCTGCCGCGGGTCGCGTCCTCGAAGCGGAACCCCTCTCCGCTGGGCATCGGCTCCACCGCCAGGCGGACCCGCGCGTACTGGGGGTTCCCCCCCATCGGCCGGTCGAAGACCACCTCCGCCTCCGCCCGCGCCGCCACCGTCTCCCGATAGGCGACGCGGGGACGGCTGACCCGCCCTTCCACGTGGAACTCCCGCACCAGCCGATCCACCAGGATCTCCAGGTGGAGTTCCCCCATCCCCGAGAGCAGGGTCTGACCGGTGTTCTCGTCCACGCGGACCACGAAGGTCGGGTCCTCCTCCGCCAGCCGCCGCAGCGCCTCATCCATCCGGTCCTGGTCCGCCGCCGTCTTCGGCTCGATGGCGACGAAGATGACCGGCTCCGGGAAGGTGATCGGCTCCAGGATGATCGGCGCGCTGGGTGTACAGAGCGTGTCCCCGGTGAAGGTATGCTTCAGGCCCACCACCGCCCCGATGTCCCCGGCGGTCAACTCCTTGACCTCCTCCCGGTCCCGGGCGAACATGCGCAGGAGTTTCTGGATCCGCTCCTTGCGCTTCTTGCCCGGATTGTAGACGGTCGAACCGACCTTGAGTTTGCCGGAGTAGATCCGGATGTAGACCAGCCGGCCCACGTAGGGGTCGCTGGCGACCTTGAAGGCCAGCGCTGCCAGCGGCGCGTCCACATCCGCCGGACGGGTCTCCGTCTTGCCGGTGTAGGGGTTCTCCCCTTCCACCGGCGGGATGTCCAGCGGCGACGGCAGGTAATCCACGATGGCGTCGAGCAGGGGCTGAACCCCTTTGTTGCGCAACGCCGATCCGCACAGGACAGGGGTCAGTTCCCCTCGCAGCGTCGCCGCCCGCAGCGCCCGCCGCAGGTCGGCCGGTGGGATCTCCTCCCCTTCCAGGTAGCGGACGGTCAGTTCCTCGTCCGTCTCCACGATCTGCTCCACCGTCCGCTCCCGGACCTCCAGGACCTGCTCCATCAGTTCGTCGGGGATGGGCTCGATCTGGGGGAGTTTCCCCAGTTCGTCCACCCACACCACCGCGTGCATCTCCAGCAGGTCCACCACGCCGCGGAAGGAGGACTCCCGTCCGATGGGCCACTGGAGCATCACCGGGTTAGCGCCCAGCCGCTCGCGGATGGTCCCCACCGCGTGGGCGTAATCGGCGCCCAGTTTATCCATTTTGTTAATGAACGCGATCAACGGCACACCGAACGACCGGGCCTGTCGCCAGACCGTCTCCGATTGCGGCTCGACCCCGGCCACGGCGTCGAAAACCACGACCCCGCCGTCGAGGACGCGCAGGCTGCGCTGCACCTCGGCGGTGAAGTCGATGTGCCCCGGCGTATCGACGATGTTAATCTGATGGTCCCGCCAGAAGCAGGTCACCGCCGCCGCGGTGATGGTGATCCCCCGCTCCTTCTCCTGGACCATCCAGTCGGTGACGGTCGTTCCCTCGTCGACCGTCCCCATCCGATGGGTTCTTCCCGTGTAAAAGAGCACCCGCTCGGTGGTGGTCGTCTTTCCGGCGTCGATGTGGGCGATGATGCCGATATTCCGAACTCGTTCCAGAGGCCACGACCCGGCCATCGTCTCACGTCCTCCCGGGCCGAGCCCCCGACGCCTACCACCGGTAGTGGGCGAACGCCCGGTTGGCTTCCGCCATCCTGTGCGTGTCTTCCCGCTTCTTGATGGCCGCGCCCGTCTTGTTGGCCGCGTCGATCAACTCGGCGGCCAGTTTCTCGGCCATCGACTTGCCCGGCCGCTGCCGGGCGGCGGCGATGATCCAGCGCATCGCCAGGCTGATCTGGCGGTGGGGCGGGACCTCCACCGGAACCTGATAGGTGGCGCCCCCCACCCGCCTCGGCTTGACCTCCAGCACGGGGGAGACGTTCCGAATGGCCTGCTCGAAGACCTCCAGCGCCGGCCGCTTGGTCCGCTCCTCGATCAGATCCATCGCGTTGTAAACGATCCGGGTCGCCAGGCTCTTCTTGCCGTCCTTCATCACCTTGTTGATGAAGCGGGCGACCAACTCGCTGTTGTACCGGATGTCCGGTTCGACCTTACGCCTGGGTGGACGGTATCGTCTCGGCATCTCTCTCCACCTCTACCTCTTCGGAGCCTTGGTGCCGTACTTGGACCGCTGTTGCGCCCGGCCCTCAACGCCCGCGGCGTCCAACGCACCCCGGATAATGTGGTACCGAACGCCCGGCAGGTCCTTCACACGGCCACCGCGCACCAGCACCACCGAGTGCTCCTGCAGGTTGTGCCCCTCGCCCGGGATGTAGGCGGTGACCTCGATCCCGTTGGTCAACCGGACACGGGCGATCTTCCGCAGGGCGGAGTTCGGCTTCTTCGGCGTCATCGTTCGCACCTGTGTGCAGACTCCCCGCTTCTGCGGTGCGCCCTTCGGCACCCGGATCCGTCGCTGCCGGAAGGAGTTGAAGATGTACTGCAGCGCTGGTGCCTTCGACTTCTTCCGCTTCGGCTTTCTCCCTTTACGGACCAACTGGTTGATCGTCGGCACGTTACTCCCCCTTCAAATTCAGACAAGAAGGCCATCCACCATCCTGATGGCCTCCCTGCGATCGCTTCTGTCAATGTGGATGGCAGGGGATCTGGCTGCCATCCGTCTCACGCGACCGCGCATTTTACCACAGGATGGAAATTTAGTCAAACGGCCCGGCCCGCTTCTCCCCCAGGTCCAGCAGCCCCATCGCCAGCCGAGGCGGCCGGGGCCGGGTCTCCTCACGGCCGAACCGGATGACCTCGCCGTCGCTGGTGATCGCCTGCACGGAGAGGCCCAGGCTCTGCAGTTCCTTGACCAGCACCTTGAAGGAGGCCGGGATGCCCGGCTCGCCGATAGGTTCGCCCTTGACGATGGCCTCGTAGGTACGGACCCGCCCCTGGACGTCGTCCGATTTGACGGTGAGCATCTCCTGCAGGGTGTGGGCCGCGCCGTAGGCCTCCAGCGCCCAAACCTCCATTTCGCCGAACCGCTGACCGCCGAATTGGGCCTTCCCGCCCAGCGGCTGCTGGGTGACCAGGCTGTAGGGGCCGGTGGAGCGGGCGTGCACTTTGTCTTCGACCATATGGATCAATTTCATCATATGGATCACGCCCACCGTGACCGGCTGGTCGAACGGCTCGCCCGTCTTCCCGTCGTAGAGGATGACCTTGCCCAACGTCGGCATCGGCTCGCCGGTCTCCATACTGACCTCCACGGCCAGCGATTCGACCTCTTCGTCCGCCATCCCTTCCGTATCCCGCCCCATATCCTGGAGCCAGATCCGCAGGCAGGCCAGACGGGCAGCGCGGTCCGCCTCTACGCGCTCGTCCGCCGGTCGGGTGTCGTCCTCGAACGAGAGCAGTTCGTCGGGATCGTACCCCCGCTCCCGCAGCCACTCCCGGAGGACCATCCGCCGGGCATACACCCGATCCCGGGTCAGCCGTTCCACGTCGTACCCCAGATCGCCCAGCCAGGCGACGATGTAAAGGAGCCGGGCCTCCTCGTCGTCGGTCAGCGTCTCCAGCGGGTACTCCTGTGCCTTCAGCCAGGTCCAGGCTCGCTCGCCGATCTCCTTCCACGCCCGGTCGATCAGCCAGGCGCGGGCCAGTTCCGCCGCGATCTGATCCTCGTCCGCTCCGTCGAAGACCGGGCTGACGGCCTGAAAGCCCAGGCGGCTGGCAGCCCATCCCAGGTGGGTTTCCAACACCTGCCCGATGTTCATCCGACCGGGCACGCCCAGCGGGTTAAGGATCAGTTCGATCGGCGTACCGTCCTTCATAAACGGCATATCCTCGATGGGCACCACCTGGGAGATGACCCCCTTGTTCCCGTGGCGGCCGGCCATCTTGTCCCCTTCCGTGATCTTTCGGATCTGGGCGACGCTCACCCGCACCATCTGCTCCACGCCGGTAGGCAGGTCGCGGTGCTCGTCCCGGTGGAAGACCTGCACGTCCATCACCTTGCCCCGCTCGCCGTGGGGCATCCGGAGGCTGGTGTCCTTCACCTCCCGCGCCTTCTCGCCGAAGATGGCCCGCAGCAGTTTCTCCTCGGGGGTCAGTTCCTTCTCTCCCTTGGGGGTGATCTTCCCCACCAGAATGTCGGAGGGCCCCACTTCGGCGCCAATGCGGATGATCCCCTCCTCGTCCAGGTCGCGCAGCGCGTCCTCGCCCACGTTGGGGATGTCCCGCGTGATCTCCTCGGGCCCCAATTTCGTATCCCGCGCCTGGACCTCGTGCTTCTCGATGTGGATGGAGGTGAACTTGTCCTCCCGGATGAGGGCCTCGCTGATCAGAACGGCGTCCTCAAAGTTGCCGCCCTCCCAGGATAGGAAGGCGACCAGGACGTTCTGCCCCAGCGCCAGTTGGCCGTTACGGATGGAGGAGCCATCCACCAGCGGTTGCCCCTTGCGCACCCGCTGTCCTTTGTGGACGATGGGCCACTGGTCGATGCAGGTGGACTGATTGGATCGCTTGAACCGGCGGAGGCGATAGACCCGCTCGTTCCCGTCCTCTTCCAGGACGACGATGCGGTCGCCGGTGACGCTGATGACCTCCCCATCCTTCTCGGCGACGATCACCTGACCGGAATCCATCGCCGCCGGCTGCTCCATCCCCGTAGCCACGATGGGGGCCTCCGGGTTGATCAGCGGGACCGCCTGACGCTGCATGTTGGAGCCCATCAGGGCCCGGTTGGCGTCGTCGTGCTCCAGGAAGGGGATCAGGGCCGCCGAGACCCCCACGACCTGACAGGGAGCCACATCGATGAAGTCCACCTGATCGGGGGTGGTGAGCAGGAACTCCTCGCCGCGCCGCGCGGAGACGCGGGGGCGCAGAAGATGCCCCTTCTCGTCCAACGGAGTGGTGCTCTGAGCGATCGTGTACCGTTCGTCCTCGTCGGCGGCCATATAGACGATCTCATCCGTCACCCGCGGGACGATGGGCACCTCGTCGGGCAGGCCCAACGCGGCGATCCGCTCCGCCAGTTCCGGCGTGACCTCGGTGCCGGCCTCGGCCACCACCTCCCCCGTCTCCGGATCGACCACCGGCTCGCGCAGGGTCTCTCCCGTCAACGCCTCAACGGTGGGCTCGACGGATTGGATCACCCGACGGTAGGGGGTCTCGATGAAGCCGAAGGGATTGATCCGCGCGTAGGTCGCTAACCGGCCGATGAGGCCGATGTTCGGCCCCTCGGGGGTCTCGATGGGGCAGATGCGGCCGTAGTGGGAGTGATGGACGTCACGGACCTCAAAGCCGGCCCGCTCTCGCCGCAGGCCACCGGGACCCAGCGCGGAAAGGGTCCGCTTGTGGGTCAGTTCGGCCAGCGGGTTGGTCTGTTCCATGAACTGGGACAACTGGCTGGAGCCGTAGAACTCGCGCAGCGCGGCGACGACGGGCTGAATGTTGATCAGGTTCACCGGGCTAAGCGGCTCGTCCTCGCTGCGGAGGGACATCCGCTCCTTGACCACCCGCTCCAACCGGCGCAGCCCCACACGCAGTTTGTTCTGGACCAACTCCCCCACCGTCTTGACCCGTCGGTTCCCCAGGTGGTCGATGTCGTCCGCATCCTCGATGCCGTTGTTGATGCGGATCATATGGCGGACCAGTTCCACGATGTCCTGCTTGGTGACGGTCCGGTGCTGCACCGGGATGTCCAGCCCCAACCGACGGTTCAGTTTGTACCGCCCGACTGCCTGCAGGTCGTATCTCCGGTCGTCGAACAACTGAGAGGTGAGGTACTCAGCGGCGTTCTCCAGCGTGGGAGGGTCGCCGGGCCGCATCCTCCGGTAGAACTCCAGCAACGCCTCTTCGGCGATCGTGCGCCCCTCCGTGAGGGTCCAATCCGGCTCCTGGCGGATCGTGGTGGCGATCCACTGGAGATCTTGGAGCGTGTCCACGTCGGCGAAGAGGGCTAGGATCTCTTCGTCGGTTCCCTCTTTCAGCACGTCGGAGCCGATCCCGTCGTCGACGGCGGCCAGTGCGCGGAGGAAGATGGTGATCGGGAGCGTCCGCTTGCGGTTGAACTTCAGCGTGAGATACCCGGTCTTACGGCTCTCGAACTCCATCCAGACGCCCCGGTCGGGGATCAACTTGGCCATACAGAGCCGGCGGCCGGTGGCACGATCCTCCTCTACCTCGAAATAGACACCGGGGGAGCGGATCAACTGGCTGACCACCACCCGCTCCGTGCCGTTGATGATGAAGGTACCGTTCTTGGTCATCAAGGGGAAATCGCCGAGGAAGATCTCGGACTTGACGATCTCCCCCGTCTCCCGATTCTCCAGCGCGACATCCACATACAAAGGAGCGGCGTAAGTGACGTCCCGCTCCATACATTCCTCTTCCGAATACTTCGGTGCGCCGAAACGGTAACCCAGGTTCAACTGGGCGCTTTCCGGCTTGGAACTCGGGAAGTGGAGACGCAACGTGCCGGTGTAGCTCTCGATGGGGGTGATTTCCTCAAAGAGTTCCCACAGCCCCTCCGTCTGGAGCCAGCGGAAGGACTCCAACTGGACCTCGATCAGCGCTGGCAGGCTGACCGCGGTCGCGATTCGGGCGTAGGATTTGGCTACATCCAATCGGTACTCCATACCCCTCCCCTTCGGACAGCAAACCACAGAAGCAGAAGACCCTCAAAGATGCAAAAGCACATTATAACATGAACATCTAAAATCGTCAAAAACGGAGAGTTCTTGCGCCAACCTGAAGGCGAGGAACGGGGCGAGGTTGCCCGCTGCGGGAGCGACCGCAGGGCATCACCGACCGCGAGGCCGGACGACGGCTGGTGCGGGACGATCGGTACAGCGCTTGCGGATTCCCCAGCCCCGACAC
>DROW01000035.1 GCA_011388675.1 Chloroflexota bacterium
CCGCCGCCTGCCTGGCCGCCATCGAGGTCCTCTCCGAATCCACCGACCTGGTCGACCGCCTCTGGGAGAACACCCGCTACTTCAAAGAGGAGATGAAGAACCTGGGCTTCGACACGGGCAAGAGCGTGACCCCCATCACGCCGGTGATGCTGGGAGAGGCCAAACTGGCCCAGGAGTTCAGCCGCCGCCTCTTCGAGGAGAAGGTCTTCGCGATGGCCATCGGCTACCCCACCGTCCCCAAAGGCCAGGCTCGCATCCGGGTGATGGTCTCGGCGATGCTCGGCAAGGACGATCTCGACTACGGCCTGGAAAAGTTCGCCAAAGTGGGGAAGGAGTTGGGGGTGATATAGATTCCGCTCCCTATCGCCGCCTGCGGCGGGCTGGGGAGGAGTGAGACCAGGCCATCTACCGAAGGGTGTGCTTCAGAATAGGGGCAGATTGAGAAAGCCCCCAAACTGAAGCGCACCCCCCTACCGAACGGCTACGGACTTTTTCCCCGGCAGCGCCGTTTGACGGATCGGCCCATCCGTGTTATAGTATAGGCACAATCGAACGTTGTCTGGGCCGCGAAGCCCTTCGGGACGGGGAACCCCGTGCCCGAGGGGCTTTCGTCGTTTAAAGGCCCGGTCCAATCCATCGGCGAGGAGGGAGTCAGATGTCCGACCTGATCGAACGGGTTCACGAGGACGGGGTGCAGTTCATCAGCCTCCAGTTCACCGACATCCTGGGCACCATCAAGAGCGTCACTATCCCGATAGGCCAATTGGAGGGCGCGCTGGAGGACGGCGTGTGGTTCGATGGCTCCTCCATCGAAGGCTTCGCCCGCATCTACGAGAGCGATATGGTCCTCATCCCCGACCCCGCCACCTATCGGGTCCTCCCCTGGAGCCATCCCGAGCGGCGGCGGGCGCGGATCATCTGCGACGTCTACGCCCCGGACGGGCAGCCGTCGCCCAGCGATCCCCGCAGCGCCCTCCGGCGGGTCCTCGCCCGCGCGGCCGAGCGGGGCTACGTATACAACGTGGGGCCGGAACTGGAGTTCTTCCTCTTCAAGCGGAACAACGGCACTCCCCTCCGCCCCGTCCCCCACGACGTGGGCGGGTACTTCGACTTCTCACCACGGGACGAGGCCCAGCAGGTCCGCAGCGAGATCGTGCTGGCCCTGCAGGCGATGGGGATCGACGTGGAGATGAGCCACCACGAGGTGGCCACCGGTCAGCACGAGATCGACTTCCACTACGCCGACGCCCTCACCAGCGCGGACAACGCCGTCACCTTCAAGTACACCGTGCGGGCCATCGCCGCCAGCCACGACCTGTACGCCAGTTTTATGCCCAAACCGATCTTCGGCATCAACGGCTCTGGGATGCACACCCATCAGAGCCTCTTCGACGAGGAGGGGCACAATCTCTTTTACGACCCCGAGGACGAGTACCACCTCTCCCGCCTGGCCTACCATTTCATCGCCGGCCAGATGGTCCACGCCCGGGCCCTGGCAGCGGTGGTCGCGCCGACGGTCAACAGTTACAAGCGGCTCACCCCCGGCTACGAGGCCCCGGTCTACATCTGCTGGGCCCACCTGAACCGATCCGCCCTCATCCGCGTGCCGGCGACGCGGGCTGGCCGGGAGAAGGCCACCCGTATCGAACTGCGCTGCCCCGACCCCAGCGCGAACCCCTATCTGGCCTTCGCCGCGATGCTGGCGGCGGGGTTGGACGGGATCGAGCGGCAACTGGAGCCGCCCCCGCCGGTAAACGAGGACGTCTATCACTTCGACGAGGAGGAACTGCAGAAACGGGCCATCGGCACCCTACCGGCGACGCTGGCCGAGGCGCTGGACGAGTTGGAGAAGGATGAGGTGATCCAGGAGGCCCTCGGCCCAGCGATCACGGAGACGATGCTCCGGGCGCGGCGGACCGAGTGGGACGAGTACCGCATCCAGGTCACCCCCTGGGAATTGGAGCGATACTTGGAGACGGCGTAGGGTTCTTTCACCACAGAGGCGCAGAGGGCGCAGAGAGTCTCTAATTTTTGCGCCCTCTGCGCCTCTGTGGTTTCATTCCCCCTCAGGGCAGGGCGGTGAGGATGTAGTTGGGGTGAGCGTACTCAATGGCGGGGTCGGCCTGAAGGCGGGATAGAATGGTCAGTTCATCGCCCACAGGAACCCGCATTCGCCAGATCCCCAGCGCGCGGGAGACCGGCTCCAGGGGAAGTCGGTATCGCAGGGCGACCTCCGCCGCTTCGACGCCGGGCCGGAGGGAGAGGAGCAGTTCGCCGGGGACGAAGGGGACGTCCGCCGGCTCGGCCGAGGTCCCGGCGGACGACGTGCCGGAGACCTGCTCGGGGCAGATAGGCGTTGCCCCCTGCGCGCCGTTCAGCAGCGCTCTGTAGGCGTCGATGAGGCCGCAGCCCGCGTAGTCGTCCCGCCCCGCCGGGCCGATGTCCTCGGCGTTGTCCAGGATCGCCGAGGCGACCTGGTCCGGCGTGTAGGAGGGGTAACGGGCCCGGAGGAGGGCGGCCAGCCCCGACACGTGCGGGGTCGCCATCGAGGTGCCGCTCATATAGCCGTATCCCCCGCCCATCCACGTGCTGTAGATGTTCGTTCCCGGGGCGGCGACGCTGACGTGGCCGCCGTAGTTGGAGTAGGAGGCGATGCTCCCGTCGGAGTTAATGGCGGCCACGCCCAGGACGTGATCGCAGTTGGCGGGGAAGACTTCGGCGTTGAAGGTATTGGTGCCATCGTGATTACCCGCAGCCGCCACGAGGACCACTCCTTTGGCATAAGCATAGTCCACCGCCTCTTGTACAGTCTGCGGGCAGGGGATACTTTGCACATCTCTATCCCTATTCTCCGGAGCCAGACTCATATTGAGGACATCGGCTCCGTTGTCGGCGGCGTAGTAGATGGCCTCGATCAGATCGCTGCTCGAGCCGCTCCCAGAACTGCTCAGCACCTTTAGGGGAAGCAAAGTAGCCTCCCACCCCAACCCCGCTACCCCGACCCCGTTGTCCGTGGCGGCAGCAGCGATGCCTGCGACGTGGGTCCCGTGTCCGTGGTCGTCGTCGGCTACGTCGTCGTCGTTCACGAAGTCCCAATCGATATCCGCACGTACCTTCGCCGCTAGATCTGGATGGTCGAGGTCGATGCCGGAGTCGATCACGGCGATCAGCACCGAGGAGGAGCCGCGGGAGAGCCCCCAGGCGTGCGGGGCATCGATCATAGAAAGCCCCCACTGATTGCCGAAGTAAGGGTCGTTCGGATAGACGACGGTGCTGAAGTCCTTCATCACCAGAGGCAGGTAGACGGTGTAGGTACCCGTGGTGGTGAGGAGGGAAGCGGAGGAAACCGAGGCGAACGTCGGCGAAGGCTGGAGCGAAGGGAGGAGAAACAGCAAGGCCAGCAAGGCTGCCAGAGCCAGCCCCGTCGAGGAGAGAAACCGACGTAGTTGGGGAACTACTTTCATCTTCGTCCTTTCATCACCAATGGCAGGAACGTCTGGTCAACGTGCGCCACCACGTGCAACCGGAGGGACAGGGACCGAGAAGCCACGCTGCCGCCTGCCGGTGGGCGCGCGGTGACGGTCAACGTGCCGGTATACACGCCCAGGGTGTCGGTGGGGAAATCGGTAGGAACGATGGACAAAGTGGAGGGCGTCGTGCCGGAGACGGGGGAAACCGTGAACCAGTCCCCCTCCCAGTCGGCCTCCCACTCCATCTCCTCACACCCTGTTCCACCGTTTACGACCCGAACCGTCCAGGGGGACGCGGGGACCAGCCGGTCGGCCTCCACATCGTAGAGGAAGACAACCTCCCCGTCCGATTCGACGACCAGCCGGTACTCTTCTCCGTCCAGCAGGATGGAGTCGGAGGCGGAACGGACCTCACTGCCGTTGCGCAGTTCGACGTAGACGGTCTTCTGGCCGTTGCCGCAGGAGAGGGTCCAGGCCCGGTCCGGGCTGTACGGCTCCCACACCGACCACTCGCCCGTCTCGTTGCGGAACCGCATCTGGGCAGCCCACCCCGCGCCGTAGACGTAGAGGGAGACGTCGCGCTGGGTGGTGGAGATCGCCTCTCGGTTGATGACCAGGGGATAGACCCCGAACCGGTTGCCGAAGTCGGTGGTCCAGTACGTGCCGTAGGTCCCGGCCCCGCTGTAGTAGCCGCTGCCGATCTCGGTGTAGTTCTCGCCGAGGAGGATAGCCCGGTGCGGGGGACTGTTCAGCCAGGCGTCCACCGCCGACCGGGGGCTGGTGTACCCAGCGGCGATGCATTCCCCGAGCGTGGACCAACCGGAGTAGTAACTGCTGACCCGCTCGTACCAGTACCGTTCGAATTTCAGTTCTCCGTTGACGCGGTTGTAACTGTCGTGGCTGAAATAGTCGTCCACAGCCATATCCTGGCTGTGGTAAGCGGCGGCAGCGTCCAAATCCTCCTGCCGCTTCAATGGGGGGAGGCGGCCGTTCTCCCACCGGGCCTGGTTGATCAGTTCGACGACCCGAGCGGCGAAATCCGCGCTGTCGGCTTGGCTCTCTGCGACGGTAACGGTGGAGGGAGGGAAATGGGCAACGAAGGGAGGCATCCCAACGCGCACGACTCCGATAGAACGGGGGGGAGGGGAACCTGCGTGGGCCCAAACCTGACCAGCCACACTCAACAGAACGACCAGCGTCAACGTCGCGAATGCTTTTTTCTCTCTCGTCCGATGCATTGCCCTCGACAGTTCTCGTCTACGTGGATTCTCCAGGCCCCAGATGGAGGCCCTGAGGGGAGGGGGTGATCCCCGGCCTGCGGCAAAGGACCGTCCCCCCGATCGGTACACCCCAATCTATTCTAACGGAGCGGGTGGGATACCTCAATGGGAGAATGGTACCACATTTTCCGCAAAAGAACACCGGGCTATGGAGAGGTCTCCCCATAGCCCGGCGGACGACGGGGTGGAAGGATTGCCTAAGGGTTCGGGATACACAGCCTGTCGCCGATGCGGATGTAGTTGAGATTGTAGATGCGGTTGCACTCGGCGATACGCCACATACTCACGCCGTAAAGGAGGGAGATGTAGGTCAGGGTGTCCCCGCTCCGAACGATGTAGTAGGAAGAACAGGAGCAGGACGGGACGGGAGGTGTGATCTGGGGGGTGCAGACCGGCCCGGGGGGAAGGGAGGCGTAAACGGCCGGGATGGCCAGGACCATGCCAGGCTGAATGAGGTTGGGGTTGACGATGCCGTTTTGCGTGGCGATGGCCCAGGGGCTAACCCTATAAGCCCGCCCGATACAGAAGAGGGTCTCTCCCGGCTGAACCACGTGATAGCCCAGGATCCCCCACCGGGGCGGTGCTGCGCTCACCGTCGACACAGTCGTCAGCAGCAACAGCGCGACCACGAGCAGGACAGGGGCAAACCGTCTCATCTCACCACCTCCTTGATTTGACACGCTGTCAGGTCGAGGCCTTTTCTTCAATTATACAAGAAAAAAGAGGTGTTGTAAATACCTTTTTGTGTTTTATATATTTTTCAAGAATCATATCACGTCCGCGTCGACCTCTCCCTGCGCAAAAAATGCGATCGCCCTGCCCCCCCCAGCGTCGAGCCTTGACAAATTGGGCAGGTTGGTCTATAGTGGGGCCATCCCGCCCGGCGTGCAAGCAATCGAGGGGTAGGAGGAGAAGAGAACTGCCTATGCACAAAGTAGCGTGGGGATGCATAACTGCGGCGTTCCTCGCCGTGGCTCTGCTCTTCCCCGTACACCCCGTGGCTGCCCGACAGCCCACGCAGTCGCCCCTTCCGCCCACCCACCTCTCCCCCTATTGGCCCGAGACCGTTCGGCGCTGGGAGCCACTCATCCTGGCGGAGGCCGAACGCCGGGGGCTGGACCCCGACTTGATCGCCGCGGTGATCTGGAAGGAATCCCAGGGATGGCCCTCCCGCCGTGGGCCTGCGGGGGCCGTCGGGCTGATGATGGTTATGCCCAAAGAGGCCGGGTTCTCCTGGCGACCCACGGCCGAGCAACTGATGGACCCGGCGACGAACATCTTCTGGGGGGCCAGGGCCCTCTCCATCATCCTCCAGCAATCGGGGGGAGACCTCTTCAACGCCCTCGCCGCCTACAACGGCGGTTGGGATCAGGTCCACCTCCGCGTCACCCGGCGGTACGCCCAGAGCGTCCTTCTGGAGTACGCCCGCGCCGTGGCCGTGCGGAACGGCCTCTCCCCTAACGGATACTGGGTGGCCACGGTGGCCGCGCTGAACTCCCCCCGCGTCCTGACCGTCCTGGGGCCCCGGCGACCGCTGAGCCGTTACACGCAGCGGCCGGTGATGGCCGTCATCCCAGACGCCACCGTGGAGGGGAGGCCGACGGCGGTGCCCTTCCGCTCGACGGACGGAACACCCCCCCACGTCCAGGTGGGCATCTGGATCTCGGTGGACGGACGTGTGGTGCGGCCCCCGGAGGCGGAAAGAGGGGCAGGCACAGGCCAGACCGAATCATCCCTGACCCCCCTCGCGCCGATATGGTAGTCTCCCAGCCGTCTTACAGGTGGACAATTGAAAGCCGACCTCCTCATCCATTCTGCTGCACAATTATGCGTGATCCCCCCTCATAACGGAGGCCCCCAACGGGGAACCCGGCTTGGGGACCTGGGGATCGTCGAGGACGGCGCGGTAGCCTGTGCCGATGGCCGCGTCGTCGCCGTCGGCCCTACAGAACAGGTCCGTGCCGACTGGTGGGCCCCCGTCGAGATCGACGCCTCCGGAAAGGTGGTATGCCCCGGCTTCGTGGACCCTCACACCCACGTCGTCTGGGCAGGGGGACGGGCCGGAGAATTCGTCGAGCGGATCCGGGAGGGCGACCTGTGCGGCACAAAGGTGGCCGACGAGGTCAGGGCCATCGTGCGGACGACGCGGGCGGCCCCGCTGGCGCAACTCGTGGCCGAAACCCGCTCCCGCCTCGACCGAATGCTGGCCCACGGGACCACCACCGCCGAAGTCAAAACAGGGTACGGCCTCTCCCTGGTCGACGAAATGAAGATCCTTGAGGCGATCGCCATCCTGGAGGTAACCCACCCCATCACCCTGGTCCCTACCTTCCTGGGGGCCTACGTGGTGCCAGAGGAGTTCCTGGAAGATCCGGACGGCTACGTCGACCAGGTCATCGAGATGCTGCCTCTGGTCGCCTGCCCGGGGGAGGCCCGCGAGGGCCCCTGCCTGACGCGCACCCTTCGGGTCCCGTTCTGCGACGTCCTCTGCGACGAGGGCGGCTTTACGGCAGACCAAGCCCGTCGCGTCCTTGAGCGGGCCCGCGATCTAGGGATGCACCTCAAAGTCCACGCCGACCGGTTCCGCCCCTGGGGTGGAACAAGGCTGGCGGTGGAGATGGGGGCGGTCTCGGCCGACCACCTGGCCTCCGCGCCGCCAGAGGACATCCGGCGGATAGGAGCCTCGGATACGGTAGCGGTCCTCCTTCCGGCCACCTCGTTCGGACTGGCCCTCCACCGCTACGCGCCGGCCCGGGCGATCCTGGAGGCGGGCGGCGTCCTGGCCCTGGGCACCAACTGCAACGCCACCACCTCCTGGTGCGAGTCGATGCCGCTGGTCATCGCCCTGGCCTGCCGCTACCTCCAACTGACCCCGGAACAGGCGCTGGTGGCCGCCACGCTGAACGGGGCCTACGCGATCGGGATGGGCGGGGAGGTGGGGAGCCTCCAGGTAGGATGGGCGGCAGACATCGTGATCCTCGACCTGCCCGACGTGCAGCACCTGGGCTACCGTTTCGGGGCCAACCCCGTCCAGCAGGTGATCAAGAGGGGAAGGGTCGTCGTAGGGTAAGGCGCTACCCGGGGGACGGCGCCCCCTCGAACTCCACTTGAGACCGCCGCTGGAAGCGCTGAAGCGCCCGCAGGACCGGAGCCCCGAGGGCGGTCATCAGCAGGAAGTTCCCCCCCGCCCGGACCGCGTCCCACCCCAGGGAGGTGATCCCGTAGAAGGCTGCGTACCGCCTGACCACCTCCATAGGGTCCAGCCCGGGCTCCCACCCGCCTCCCGCGGCCCCGGTCAGGTACGGCCAGAAATACAGGTTGAGGATCCCTCCGTAGAGAAAGCCCCAGAGGAGGCCGAAGAGGGCCAGGGCGGGGATCTCCCATCTCCTGCCCCCGATCAAGGGGCGGAGCCACCCGGCGGTTAGGCCGATCCATCCCGCGGCGAGCATCTGGTAGGGAAGCCACGGCCCCACCCCTCCGGTGACCATCGCCGAAACCAGCAGGGAGAGAGCGCCGTACAGGAACCCGAACCGTGCCCCGAAGACGTAGCCGCTGAGGATGATGAGGAAGAAGATCGGGGAAAACCCGCCAGGGAGGGCAAAGAGGCTCGTCTCCACCAGTCGTAGCGCGGCGTTGATGGCGAGGAGGACGCCCATCGTGGCGACGGCGCGGGCGCTCATCCTCCCCGACGTCAGTTCCACCAGCACGGCCACCAGGCACAGGGCAACCATCAGGGCGAGGACGGCGAGAGCGTTGGCGGGGCCGCCCTGCGGGACCTGCTGAAGGAGAAAGGGGTAGGCAAAGGCCACGACACCGAGGAGAGAGGTCAGCCAGAGGATCAACGTGCCCCAGAGGTCGAACGATCGTTTCATAGTCCGGATCGGCCTGGCGGAAGAAAGAGAACAAGGGCCACCTGTCGGGGCCCTCGTTTCACCCGATACGAACCCTAGAGGCGACGGCCGGACTCGAACCGGCGAATAAGGGTTTTGCAGACCCCTGCCTTACCCCTTGGCTACGTCGCCACGATGATCGTGAGCGGGCGACGGGACTCGAACCCGTGACCTTCTCCTTGGCAAGGAGACGTTCTACCAACTGAACCACGCCCGCTTGGTGCGGCGATATTATACCATAACCGACCCGGAGGTGCAAGTGCTATTGGGCGCGGTTTTCGAAGCGGTACTGGGGTTCCCATCAACCCCACCAACGCGTCAATTTCAAGAAAA
>DROW01000036.1 GCA_011388675.1 Chloroflexota bacterium
AACGGCTCTCCTTGCCACCTGGCCCCGACCCATTGCCCGCGATCGCCTCCCGCTCGCAGACCCGCCAAGCCAGATCAGCCCACTTCTACCGCTACCGCATCCTATATGCGTAGAGTTTTGTCAGTCAACGAGGGGGCAAAGTCAGAACAGGAAGTAGCCAGGACGAAGCCACGGCCGCGCGACCGATAGATATGGTGGTTAGCGATCCGCCAACCCCCACATATGGGGGTGTCTCGTGCTTTGTGCGACGGGCTGCCTCTGCTAACGGGGTAGCAGAGGTGGTAGCAGGGGTGAACCGTCCGTCCCTCATCCTTCGTCCTCCAGTACCAGGCTGGCCTCCAGGCCGTCTAGCAGGGCCTCCACCTCCTCGTCGGCCTCCGGTGAGACCGCGGGAGCCATCGAGACCTGCCCCTCGAACCGGGCCAACGCCTGCTCCACCGCCGCCTCCACCACGGCCCGGATCTCGGCCAGGTCGAGCGCGGGGCCGGAGGCCGGTTGCCCGGGCCCCGATCCAATACCCCGACGGAGCGCCTCCTTCACGGCCTGCGATTTGGCCCCGTAGGGCCGGTCGTCGAACCGGGCCAGCCAGCGGATCAGATCGTCGTCTCGACCGGGGTAGAGGCGAACCTTGACCACGACAACTTTCGGCCGTCTACGAGGCATTTCTGCCCTCCACAACGCGGATGAGATGGGACCACCTGGTCCCACCTGGTCCCAGGCGGTCCCATTGCTCCGCTACCCAAACACCCGCACCGCATACCGCGCCAGGCCGACGGCGTTGGCCGACACCGGATCGGGGAGCACCACCCCGTGGGGATACTGGCGCAGCAGGGCCTCCCGCAGCACCTCCGCCCCGCCGCCGGTGAACAAGAGGTGCGCGAACTGCCGCCCGTTCCCCCACCGCTGCTCCACGAAGGTCACGATCCCCGCCGCCGCCGTGTCCAATGCCTGCCGCACCGGCGCTTTCAGGCTCACCTCCCCGTCCGCGGTGTAAATCACGGGCCGCTTCAGCCGCAGCAGCGCGTCCGCCTCGTGCAGGCTCAACTCCACCCCGTGCTCCGCCCGCACCGCCTGGATCAGCAGTTCCGCCGTCCGCCGCATCCCGGCGGTGTCCCCGCCGGTGAACCGGGCCACCACCTCCCCGCCCTGGACGGCGAAGAGGTCCAGGGTGTTGAAGCCGATGTCGCAGACGGCTACCGGGGCCTTCAGGTCCCCCTTCGCCCGCACCCACCGGCCGTCGTTGCCCAGGCCCCAGGCGAAGAAAGTACCGGCAGGCTGCGCCATCACCTTCACGTCGGCTACCTGCAGGACGACGGGCTGGTCGTTGACGGCGAACCGGTGGCGGGCCACCATCCACCGCTTCAACGACCGCAGCGTCTCCCTCGCCCGCTCCCGGTCGGCCATCACCTCCACCGGCAGGCCGACCATCAGCGTCACGTCCCGATGACTTCCCCCGCCCAGCAGCCGGAACACGGCGTCGTAGAACAGCGCCCGCAGTTCTGGACCGTCGGAGAGGCGGAGGAAGTCCATCCGCTGCACCGGGCGGGCGTAGCGGGAGACGCCCTCCCCCACCAGGTACTCCACCCCGCCGAAGGCCACGCGGTCCGGCTCCCTCCTCCGCCGCCGTCGGCCCAGGTTGCCGATGGACAGCATCCCCAGGTCGGTCTCCCCCACGCCGACAACGGATGGGACCACGGCGACCCGGACCCCATCCGGGGTCACGGTGGCCACCTTGAAGTTCCCAAAACCGGGGTCAACGCCGAGTCGGATCATCTCTTCGCCTCCTTGTGCATCCTGGAATCGATCACCGCCGCCGCGTCGGTCAGCGCGGCGATCAATCCGTCCACTTCGTCAGGATAGACGACCACCACACCGGGCCCGTCCGAGCCGGCTTCCCGCCGCGCCGTCACGCGCAGCCGGATCAGCGGGCAGGCCTCTTCCCCCTCGGACCGGACCTCCAGCATCAGCCCGTCGGCTACCCAAATTCTCCTCACCGCCTCTTGCCCCCAGCCCGTCCTAATCCGCCTCGTCCGCCAAATCCGCCTGTCCGCCGAATCCGGCGGCCTGCAGCAGGGCCTCCGTCACACGGCGGCCCAACCGGTGGCCCCGCTCGTTGACCTGCACCGGCGTCAGGTACCCCATCGCCTCCCATCGGCGGGCGACCTTGTTCACCCAGTCGCGGCTTTCTCCCACGGCCCGGGCAATCTGTCGGATCTTGAACCACCCTTCCATCTCCACCGCCGCTTCCACCAGCCGACGCTCCCGCTCCGTGAGCAGAGTATGGACTTCCGGTCGAGCGCCCCCGGCCTCCGGCAGATTGACCCGGAACGCCTGCGCCTCCACCAGACGGCCCTCCCAGACCAGGAGCAAGCGCCCCTTTCGTTTCGGCAACTTCTCCGCGCCGGGCCGGCCCAGGATGACCATCGAATCGTGAACGGATGGGACGGGGAAGGCGATGCGGGTCGAGAGATTGGCCCGCACCAGCCCCCTCACCGCCTGCGCGTCGGGCCGCTGGGTGGCCAGGACCGGGTAGACGCCGAACGCGCCGCCTTTGGCCACCAGGTCCACCAGGACCCCCTGGCCCTCCTCCGGCAGGAACGCCACCTCGTCCAGGATGAGCACCAGCGGCGGGAGGCGATCCCCGGTGCGGCGGATGTACTCTGCCAGCGACGGCACCCCCGCTTGCCGGAAGAGGTCGGCCCGGCGGGACATCTCGGTAAACGCCCGCTCCAACCCCTGCCGGCCGTCGGAGACATCCACCACGACGCCACGACGTTCGGCGTACCGCCCGAACTCCACCCCGCCCTTGCCGTCCCACAGGATCAACGTTGCCTCGCCGCCGTGGAGGAGGGCCTGGACCCAGCCGTGGAGGAGGCGGGTCTTGCCCAACCGACGGGAGCCGCCGATCAGCACCGAGTCCATCTCCGGCAGCGAGAGCCACAGCGGACCGCCCTTCGTCATCCCGATGGGAACGTGGAGCGGGGAGGGCTGTTGGGATAGGTCAAGCGGCCGGGAAGACAAGGAGACCGATGGGGTAGGCCAGTATGCAATCTGGAGGAAGACACCCCGGCTGTTCATTCCCACGACCCGCCGTCCGCCGAGGGCGGTGGAAAGGTGGTGGAGGGTGCGGCGGGAAAGAAGCCGGTCCACGCTCTTCAACGCCAGCGGGTCGAAGGCCAGGACGACCCGCTCCCGCCGGGGGAGGACGTAGAAGGCGGGACGGGCAGGCGACCGACCATCCTGCTCGATCAAGTTGCGCTGCACCAGGAACCGCCAGGTCCGGTCGGCGATGTGGCGGGCGGTGTGGATTGCCACCGTCGTCTCACTCATCGGCGACCTCCTTCCACTGCGCATCCAGCGCCCGGACCGTCTCACGGTCGAGCAGGGGCGGGAGGGGCTGGCCCGGGCGGAGCACCCGGTATGGCCTACTCATCATCCGCCGGGCCGCCTGCACCCGCGACCGGGCGGACCGCTTCCCCGGCGGCAACCCCCGCGTCACCAGGTCCACCGCCTGGTCGCGGGCGGTGACCGGCTCCTGCTGCTCCGGGGCCGGGAGAAGCGGATTGCGGAGGTCGAGCACCGGGTACAGATTGCGGTCGGGATCGACGACCTTTCCATTGATCAGGAAGATCGGTGCGTCCCCCCGCGCGTCGCGGGGGATGGCCCGCAGGCGGGCCTCCAGGGCCGGAACGACGCGGAGACCGCCCCACACCAGAAGGGCGAAGGCGACGAACAGCAGCGCCCACGGCCCATAGGCACGGACGGGATACACCAGCCGCGCCCGCTCTGCCTCCAGCCGGGCCTGCTCGGCCCGGGCCGCCTGGGCGGTGGCGATGGCAGCAGCGGCTACGGCGGTAGAGGTTGCCTCCACCTCCCAGGCCGACCGGGTGGCGGTGGCCGCCTGCTGCCAGAGTATGGCTTGCGCCGTCGCCGTGGCCTGGCTCGCCGCTGCGGTTGCGGTGGCCCGGACCGCCTGGGCATGGGCGGTGGCCGTGGCCTGCACGGCCTGAGCGGTTGCCGTCGCCTCCCACACCCGCGCCGTGGCCGTCGTGTGGACCGCCTGCGCTGTTGCTGTGGCCTCCCACGCCATCGCCGTAGCGGTGGCCTGCCCGGCAACGGCCGTCGCCGTTTGGAGAGCGCGGACCGCCGCCAGCGTTTCCTCCGCCTGTACGCCGTGGAGATACAGTTCCACCTGTGCGTGCTCGACGGTGGGCCTCAAGACCGTGGAGGTGACGACAGGCGGGATGGGGGCGGCAGAGTGGACGGTGTAGGAATCGGCGCAGGCGGAGAGGAGCAAAAGGGTTAGGGTCACCACGGCAACAGATGCCGCAAAGGCCCGCTTCCTCACCATCCCCACTCCTCCTCCCAGGGGAGGGCGTCGAGGCCTGGTCCCTCCTCATCGTCAACCACGATGATCGGCGGCTCTCCGTAGCCTCTCCCCATCTCCATCGGCGGGGGATACCTCCACCAAACCGGGGGCAGTGGAGGGTACATCCACCAGGGAACGGGAGGCATTTCCCCTGCCCGTCCCCAGCGCGCGTTGGGGTCGGGCAGCCACCGTCCCCGCCGCTCGGCCCGGCGGAGTCGGAGGTAGAGGTAGCCGACCACCCCTCCACCGCCGAGGATGACGATGACCAGCAGCACCGCCAGGACGGTCACGGCGACACCGCTTGCCGCCTGCCCCGCGGTGGCCACCGTTGCGGCGGTGGCAGTGGCAGCCGTGGCTTTGCTCTGCTGGAGCAGTGCCACGGCCAGGAGGCCCAGGAAGACCATCACGCCGAGGACGATCAGCAGAACCCCCAGCGCCCGCCCCAAACGGAGCAGCATCAGGCCCAGCAGACCGATGGCAATCCCCCCCAGGACCAGGGTCCCGGTTGAAGACGGATCGACAGGCAACATCATTCCCTCCCCCTCCCAGGGCATCGGGTGAGTTCACCGCCCGAGCGATGCGCCTCGCATAAGAGACATTTCATCCGGCCCCTCCGTGGGTTGACAGATACCCATTGCCGTATATAATGTATATACAACAGATATACGACACCGGGGGGTGAAGTGAGAAAGCGCATCACCGACTTCATCTGGCCCGACTGGGTGGTGGAAAAGATCCTCGTCAAGCACGGCGTCGAACCGGA
>DROW01000037.1 GCA_011388675.1 Chloroflexota bacterium
GCTCCTCCCGTTCCTCGGCAGCCACGGAGAAATCCCGGATCAGTGGCAGGATCGCGTCGTCGATCACTGCTGCGGTGAAGAGGCTGAAGAAGGTCGGCCCGTGGGCGGCCAGCCGGTCCAGCCACACCTGAAACTCCTCCGGCCCCATCTTCGCCGCGCCGTGCTCGTCGTGGTAGGGGGCGAGGACGGGGTAGAGGGGCGGACGGTACCCCCACCGCTCGACCCAGACCTCGTAGTGGCCGTAGGTCCACTCGTCGATCACCCGCCGAGCCTGAGCCTCCCACGGGGTAGGATCGCCGGGGGCGAAGAAGGAGCCGTAGGCCATCGGCATCAGCCCGCCCCGGCAGACCTCGTTCAGCTCGTCGTAGGGCAGGTCGCGATGGTGGGAGATGTTGGGGAAGGAGCAGTTGTAAATCCGCGTCCGGTCGACTCCGGCGTTGCGGACGGCGTTGGCCAGCGCCCGGGCCTCGCTGAACTTGCGACTGCAGGGGGCTTCCGTATCCAGGACCATCCCCTGGAAGCCGTCCTGGAAGGCGCGGGCGATGGCCTGCGCTTCGCCCGCAGGATCGTCCAGCAGCAGCCACATCCAGCCAAAGGGGATCAGCCCCGCGTCGGCGATTCGCCGGGCGGCCTGGGCCGAGCCCTCCAGGTAGGTCGCCCCGTGGGCCACTTTGTAAAGGATGTGGGTCGCACCGACCTGGTGGGCGATCTCGATGGCCCGCTCCAGCTCGGAGGTGCCGTCGGGCCGGGGACGGGCCCAGATCCCCTTGCCCTGGAGGACCTCCGGCGTCCCCTCCTCTGCGCCTCGGGAGACGAACGGCAGGAAACTCCAAAATCGATTGCTCATCGCACTACTCTCCTTTCAGCTCAGTGACAGGACTTGCAATACCGACTGTAGTACTTCATCAAGATGATTCTGACAGGTTGGGGTAGAGGCGCGCGAGCTTGGTTCGGGCATCAGGAACGCTGAAGCGCCAGTGGACGGTGGCGTGTTGCTCATTTCGCACGGCCGTCCACGCAGCGATCTCCCGCCGCAGGGTTTCTTCGTCGGGAATGCGGCGGTTCAGGCATTGCTCGGACAAGATGCCCAGTTCGATTTCGACCATATTCAGCCAACTGCCGTGCTTGGGGGTGTAATGGAACTCCAATCGCTCCAAGATTCGCCTGGCCTCTGCCGGTTCGAAGGTTTCATAGAGGGCGGCCGGTGTATGAGTGTTCAGGTTGTCCTGCACAACCACGATCACTTCTGCGTCCGGAAACGCCTCATCCACCAGGTAGCGCAGGGCGTGAGCGTAGTCCTCTTTCCTCCGATGTTCGGTGACCAGGACGTGACGCCAACCTGCCTGGGGCTGGAAGAAGACAAACAGGTTCCGCGTGCCGTTCCGTCGGTACTCGTAATCATACCGCTCCGGTTGCCCCGGTTGGGCAGGCAGCGGTCGTCGCTTCTCGGCAATCAACTGCACCGACATCTCGTCAAAGCAGACCACAGGCCGCTTCGGGTCGTAGGGGCGGGCATATACCGCCAGAACATCTTCCATCCGCCACACGAACTCCGCTCCCACGGTGGGAATGACCCACTTCTTCCTCACCCAAGGCTGAAGCCGTTTTTTTTCAACACCTTCCGCACTGTCTCACTTGAAATCTCCTCCACCACCTTCATCTCCACCAGCCGGTCGGCCAGCAACTGCAAGGTCCACCGCTGCCGCCCCGCAGGCGGCTCGCTCCGGGCCAGGGTCTCCAACACTGCCTCCCCCTTCTCGTCCAACTTCCGCCGGGCCCCAGGCCGAGGATCTTCGTTCAACGCTCGGTCTAGCCCCCCCTCCACAAACCGTCGCCGGGTTCGGTGGACCGTGGACGGACTCGTGTGTAACGCTGCGGCTATTTCTCGGTCCGTCTTCCCCTCATCCGCCAACAGCAGCGTATGGGCCCGCCGTAGCTTCCGTGCCGACGTCGTACCCCCGCGAATGAGCTTGTCCAAGGAAGCCCGCTCCTCATCGGTAAGATCGACCACATATATCTTCTTCGCCATCTCCCTCCTCCTGCAGCGTCCAATCTACCCTTACCCCTAGACTACCACAGGAGGGGTATTTGTCAAAATCAGATTGGCGAAGTACTAGTACCTCATTCAGCTACCCGACACTTTGCCAGCCTCCCGCAGGCTGATACACGGAGGGAACCTGCGGGAGGCTGGCTTCGCTTCCGAAAGCGTGATCGGCGGTGCTCCCATCCCACAGGAGCCCTCACCCCGCC
>DROW01000038.1 GCA_011388675.1 Chloroflexota bacterium
TTTAAGTTGTCCCCCCGTTCCCCACCATCCACTCCCCAATAACCCAGTCACCCAGTAACCCAGTCGCCCAATAACCCAGTCACCCAGTCCCCCAGTCACCTAGTTACCCAATCACGTCGCAAGGTCGCAGAGTCGCAGGGAATGCGATACAGGGAGCGTGGGGTTACTCCCGCCGGTACGGTTTGAGCAGCGCAGCGGGGTACGTCGCGTTCCGGCCGGCGATGACCAGCGCGATGATGGTCACGATGTAGGGCAGGGCCAAGAAGGTTTCATAGGGGACAGGCAGGTTCAGCCCCATCGCCTGAAGACGCAACTGAAGGGCGAAGGTGCCGCCGAAGATCAGCGCGCCCCACATCACCTTGACCGGGTCCCAGTTACCGAAGATGACCAGCGCCAGGGCGACCCATCCTCTCCCGGAGACGACGCCGTGGGTGAAAGCCCCCAGTTGGGCCAGAGAGAGGAAAGCACCTCCGGCGGCGATCAGCCCGCCCCCGATGGCCAGCGCAACGTACCGGATGAGGAAGACGTTGACGCCGGCCGCGTCGGCAGCCTCGGGATTCTCGCCGACGGCTCGAATGTTGAGACCGAAACTGGTCCTGTAGAGCAGCCACCAGGCGAGGGGAACGATGACCAGAAACGCGATGTAGGTGAACAGATACTGCTCGAACAGCGTCTCCAGCACCGGAATTCCCTTGAAGGGGGAAAGTTGGGGAAACGGCTCGATGGACGGAGGCACGGTCCGCCCACCGTACTTCAGTCGAAAGGCGAACAACGACAATCCGCTCAACAACAGGGTGATCCCCAGGCCGGAGACGTGCTGGTTGACCCCGAAGGTGACGGAGAAGAGAGCCATCAACAGCCCAGCGAGGATACCGCTGAGAACGGCGGCCCAGAACCCGGTCCAGAGGGACCCCGTCACGTCGGCGACGAAGAAGCCGACGAAGGCCCCAAAGAACATCATTCCCTCGATCCCCAGGTTGAGCACCCCGGATCGCTCAATGTACGTCTCTCCGATGGCGGCCAGGAGCAAAGGCGTGGCGACTCGCAGCGTCGCGGCGATCAGATTGACCAAGAAGGTGTCCATCACGCCCTCCGGATGCGGTAGTTCTGCAACAACAGCATCGCCAGGGTGACCAGAAGCATCGTTGCCTGGGTTACTTCGCCCAGGTAGATGGGCACCCCCATAGCCCGGCTGAGGGTCTGTGCGCCGGTGTCGATCAGGCCGAAGAAGAGGGCGGCGACGGCGACCCCCCAGGCGTTGAGCGTGCCCAATGTGGCGATGATGATACCGGTGTAACCGTAGCCGGGGGAAATCTCCTCAATGAGGTGGAAGTGGATCCCGGCCACCTCGGACACCCCGATGACCCCGGCGATCCCCCCACTGATCAGCGCAGCGATGAGCATCGTCCGCCCTACGTTCACCCCGGCGAAGCGGGCGGCCTCCCGCCCCAACCCGGCGGCCCGCATCTTCAGGCCGAAGGCGGTGCGGGAGAGGACGAACCACAACACCACCACCGAGAGGACCGCCACGACGAACCCCAGATGGAGCCGCGAGTGGGGGACCAGTTTGGGCAACATTGTGGAGGGGGCGATCTCCGGCGACTGCGGCCAGCCGGAGACGGGGCTCCGCCACGGGCCGTTGAGCAGCGCGCTGACGATGAACAGCATCACCGAGTTCAAAAGCAGCGTCGTCACCACTTCGTCCACCGCCAGTTTGACCCGCAGCAGTGCGGGGGGCAGCGCCCAGAGGGCCCCGGCGATGAAGCCGCCCAGCAGCATGATGGGGATCGTCAGTGCAGGCGGCAGCCCCCCCAGCACCGTCCCCAGCCAGGCCGCGGCGATGGCGCCAGCGTACAACTGCCCCTCCGCACCAATGTTGTAGTACCCGGCCACAAAAGCGAAGGTCACCGCCACACCGCTGAGGATCAGCGGGGTGGATTTGACCAGCACCTCCAGCGCGCTAACCCGCGTGGAGAGAGGGGCGATGAGGAGGTAATAATACGCCCGGATCGGGTTGGCTTGTCCCCAGATAATCAACCCCGAGGTGATGAAAAAGGTAAGCAAAAGCGCCAAGACAGGGATCAGGGAACGTAACCAGACAGGCGCTCCGGTCTTTTCGATCTTAAACCTCAGCATAGGCCTCTTGCCTCTCTTTGACCGCTCCAGACATCATCAACCCCAGCCGTTCCGGATCCGCCTCCTGCGCTGGCAGCATGCCGACGATCTCCCCCTCGTACATCACAGCGATCCGGTCGGAGAGGGCTAGGATCTCGTCCAAGTCCTCCGAGATGAGCAAGACCGCTGCCCCCCGGGCCCGCTGTTCCAACAATTGCTGCCGCACGTACTCCGTCGCTCCCACGTCCAACCCTCGGGTCGGCTGGGAGGCGATCACCACCTTGGGATCGCGGGAAAGGACGCGGGCCAGGATCAGTTTCTGGAGATTGCCCCCAGAGAGGGTCCGGGCCCGGTCGGTGGGGCGGGCCTTGATCTGGAATCGCTGGATAAGTTCCTCGGCGTGTTTCCAAATCGCCTCCCGGTCCAACACCCCCCTGCGGGTAAACTCTTCCAGGTACTCCAGCGCCATATTCTCCGCCACGGTCAACTCACTGACCACCCCTGCGTGCCGGTCTTCCGGAATACGGCCCACGCCAGCGGCGGTGAATTCAGCGGGCGTCGCCCCTGTCATATCCTTGCCGTCCACCACGACGCGGCCGGCGGTGGGACGACGCATGCCGGTGAGCACCTCCGCCAGTTCCTTCTGACCGTTGCCTCCTACCCCAGCGATCCCCAGGACCTCCCCAGAATGCACTACCAGCGAGACCTCTTTCAGGGCCGGGAGTCCCTGGTCGTCATTCGCGCAGATCCGCTCCACCCGAAGGACCGGTTGTTCCCCAACTGCGCGCTCCTCCCGATGGACACCAAAGGTCTCCCGACCGACCATCATCCGCGCCAGTTCCCGCTCGTTCGTCTTCTGCGTCTCCACCGTACCGATGACCCGTCCATCCCGCAGCACGGTGACCCGGTCGCTGATCCGCATCACCTCTTCCAGTTTATGGGTGATGAAGATGACCGATAGCCCCTGCGCCCGAAGTCGCTCCAGGGTCTTGAAGAGGGCATCGATCTCCTGCGGGACGAGGACGGCCGTCGGCTCGTCCAGGATCAGCACCTGGGCCTCGCGGTAGAGCGCCTTGAGGATCTCGACCCGTTGGCGCTGGCCCACGGAGAGATGGCGGACCACCGCCGAGGGGTCGACCTCCAGGCCAAACCGCTCTGCCGCCTCGGCGACCTTCCGCTCGATGGCGGCCCGGTCCAGCGCGAAACCGTCGGTGAAGCCGAGCACCACGTTCTCGGCCACGGTCAGCGGGGGAACCAGGGCGAAGTGCTGGGTGACCATACCGATGCCCAGCGCGATGGCATCCTTGGGGGAGTTGATGCGGGCGGGCCAGCCCCTGACCAGGATCTCCCCTTCGTCGGCCCGGTAGAGCCCGTAGAGGATGCGCATCAGCGTCGTCTTCCCGGCTCCATTCTCGCCCAGGAGGGCATGGATCTCCCCTTCGCGCAGGCTGAAGTCGATATGGTCGTTGGCCAGTACCGGGCCGAACCGTTTGGTGATCCCCCGCATCTGGACGATGTCCATAGCACCTCCTTCACAAGCCCCCCTCCCCCGTGGGGGAGGGGGGCTCTGGACTTCCGTAGGGGAACTACTGAGCGCCGGCCGGCGTGTTCTCGTCGATCGGGACGCGGAAGAGACCCTCCTTGATCTCCTCCTCCCGCTGCTGGACCAACTGGAGGATGTCGGCCGGGATCTTCTCATCCATCCCGTGGAAGGGGGCCAGATAGGCACCACCCTTCGCCATCATGCTGAAGTCCTTGAGGTCCATCGCGGTGTAGGAGCCCGCCTCGATCTGCTGGATGATGTACTGAACCGTCGGCCGCATATCCCAGACCGGGCCGGTGAGGACGTGGCCCGGGCCCAGTTCGTACTGGTCACTCATGTTGCCGAAGGCGTACAGGTCGTGCTCCACGGCCGCCTCGATGACGCCGAACCGCTCGGCAAAGAGGATGTCGGCGCCTGCATCGATCTGGGCCAGGGCTGCCTCCTTCGCCGCCGGCGGGTCGAACCAGCTGTTGATGAAGGTCACCAGCACCTCGGCGTCGGGGTTGACCTCGTGGACTCCGTAGATGAAGGCATTGATGATGCGGTTCACCTCGGGGACGGGGTAGCCGCCCACGACGCCGATGACGTTGGACTGGGTCATGCCGCCCGCGATGAGGCCGCACAGGTAGGCCGGCTCGTGGATCCAGTTGTCGAAGACCGAGAGGTTAGGATCGGCGGGGCCGAGGCCAGAGCCGAAGACGAAAGCGATGTCCGGATACTCGGCCGCCACGCGGCGGACCGCTTCCTCGTTGCCGAAGGCGTCGCCGAAGATAGCCGCCGGCTTCTTCGTCTCGGCGACCTCCCGCAACACCCGCTCCATATCGCCTGCGTAGCCGATGTCGTCGGTCCACTCATACTGGATCTGACCGGCGTCCGCGGCCTCCTGCAACGCGGCGTGGATCACGCCATCCCACGGCTCCTCGATAGGCGTGGCGAAGGTGGCGTAGAACAGGGGCACGCTCGCTTCCTCGGTGGCCTCCGGCGTGGGCGTGGGGCCGCACTGGACGACGGCCAGCGCGAGCAGGAAGATGATCGCCAATACGCTGAGACGCTTCAGGGACATCTTTCACCTCCCTCCATCATCTTTCATCTTTGCTAATGAATAGGTCCGCACACCGTTCGAACGTGTCGAATTCGCCTCTCTTCTCCCCCTCGCAGCACCTCCTTCCAAAAGTTGTCCGTGGTCCTACCCTCTTGCCTTGATTTCCTTCGTTCCCTTCAACGCCGCGGCGATTTTGCGGCGGGTTGCCGGCAGGTCGTAGACCCGCACGCCGACGGCGTCATAGATCGCGTTCGTGATGGCTGGTGCGGTCGCCAGGGAGGGGCCTTCGGCGAACCCCTTCGCCCCCTTCGGCCCCTGGGGGTGGGGGACCTCCACCAGAATGGGAATGACCTTAGGGGTGAAGTCGGCGGTGGGCACGCCACACTTGCGCAGCGAGTCGGTGAGGTTGACCCCCTTCTCGACGACGAACTCCTCGCTCAGCGCATAACCGATCCCCATCATCACCCCACCGTGGATCTGCCCTTCCACCGCGCCCCGGTTGATGACCTTGCCCAGATCGTGAGCGGCGATGACCGTCAGCACACGGACCTCGCCCGTCTTCTCGTCCACCTCGACCACGGCCACCTGGGTCCCGTAAGCGTAGCACCAGTGCGTGGGGCGGGACTCGAAGTCCGGCCGCCCGTAACGACTGGGCTCCTCCAACAGGGGCGCGGAGGGGGGCGTCTTGTACCGCTTCTCCACGGTGATCCGCTCCCCCAGGTCGGAGATAGGCATCTTCTGCCCGGAGACCTCGTCCACCAGATATGGCCCCTCGATGCGGATGTGAGAAGGCTCGGTATCCAGCGCCTCCGCTGCCCGGGCTGCGACCTCTTCCTTCAGTGCGCGACAGGCCATCAAGAGCGCGTTGCCGGTCATAAAGGTCTGGCGGGAGGCGGTGGTGGGGCCCGTGGGCGGGGTCACCGCCGTGTCCGGCCAGACGATCTCCACCTGCTCCACCGGAACGCCCAGTTCCTCGGCGGCCAGCCGGACCAACCCGGCGCGCGCGCCCTGGCCGTATTCGTGCTGGCTGGTGAGGATGCGCACCTTGCCGGAGGCGTCCAACTCGGCGACGGCCCCCGCGCTCTCCGGGAATCCGTGGCCGAAGCCGATGTTCTTCACCGCCGAGGCGACGCCGATGCCGATCCGCTTCCCCGGGGCAGGCTCAGGGATGTCCAGTTTCTTCAACGCCTCGCGGGCTGCTTCAATGGTCGGCTTGATCCCCACCACGCCCTCCTCCAGCACGTGGTCGGCCACGGTGGGCAAGCCCACATCGAGGGCGTTGATCAACCGGATCTGGAAGGGATCCATCCCCAACTTGCGGGCGATCTCGTCCAGGTTGGTCTCCAGGGCAAAGGCGACCTGGTTGACGCCGAAGCCGCGCATCGCGCCGCAGGGGACGTTGTTGGTGTACCAGGCCCATCCCTCCAGTTTGACGTTGGGGATGTAGTAAGGGCCACCGGCGAAGACCAGCGTGTTCTCCAGCACGTCGACGCTGAGGGAAGCGTAGGCCCCACCATCGAGGACGATCTCGGCCTCCAGCGCCAACAACCGTCCCTCGGCGTCGGCCCCGGTCTTGAACCGCATCTTGGCCGGATGGCGTTTGGGATGGGTGCGCAGCGACTCCTCCCGTGTGAGGGTGATCTTCACTGGTCGTTTGGAAAGCAACGCGCCCAGGGCCAGGTACTGGTAAATGAGGATGTCCTCCTTACCGCCGAACGCCCCGCCCATCGGCATCTGGATGATGCGGATCTTCTCCTCCGGCAGCGCCAGAATGCGGGCCAGTTGCTTCCGGTCGTCGAAGGCGGTCTGTGTGCCCATCTTGATGGTGACGCCGCCATCGGGATCGGGGATGCCGACGCCGGACTCCGGTTCCATAAAGGCGTGTTCGATCCGCGGGGTGGTGTAGGTGTGCTCAACGACGACCGCGCACTGCTCGAACGCCTTCTCCACGTCGCCGCGGACGATGCGGGCGTGGTGGATCAGGTTGCCTTTGTCGTGAACGAGGGGAGCATCGGGCCGGGCCGCTTCCTCGGGGGTGAAGACGGCCGGGAGGGGACGATACTCCACCTTGATCTTCTTCACCGCCTCCTCAGCGATCTCCGGCGTCTCGGCGAACACGGCAGCCACCGAGTCTCCAATAAAGCGAACCTTGTCTTCGGCGATGGCGGGCTGGTCCAGTTCGATCAGGCCAGCCCGGTTCTCGCCGGGGATGTCCTTGGCGGTCACCACCAGAGCGACCCCCTCCATCGCCTCCGCCTCGGAGGTGTCGATACTGACGATCTCGGCGTGGGGGTACTCGCTCCAGAGGATCTTGCCGTAGAGCATCCCCTCCAAGACCAGGTCGTCACTGAACTTGGTGGTGCCGGTGACCAGGCCGAGCGCATCCTTGCGCAGGCGGGGCAGGTTGGCGTCCTCCTTGCTCAGCACGTCCTCGAGATCCACCCATTCTTCCCCTGCCGCCAGCCGCTCAGCGGCGTCCTGAATAGCAGCGATGATGTTCACATAGCCCGTGCAGCGGCAGAGGTTCCGGTTGCGGGTGAGGGCCTTCTTGATGTCTTCCTCGCTGGGGTTGGGGTTCTCGTCCAGGAGAGCCTTGGCCGTCATCACCATACCGGGGGTGCAGAAGCCACACTGGATCGCTCCCCGCTCGATGAAGGAAGCCTGGATGGGGTGGAGTTTTCCTTCGGGTGCCAGCCCCTCGATGGTGAGGATCTCCGCCCCGTCCAGCCGGGGGGAGTTCATTTTGACGAGACAGGAACGGGTAGCCTTGCCGTTCATCACGACGGTGCAGGCACCACAGTGCCCGCTGGAGCAACCGTTCTTGGGCCCGGTCAGACCCAACCGCTCGCGGAGGAACCGGAGCAGCGTCATATCTGGAGGAACGTCGGCCTGGATAGGTTGGCCGTTCACCGTGAACTTCACATGAATCAGATCACCCATACTTCCTCCTGTAACCGGGGAACGACTTGGGGCGCTCCACTGGGATGAGCGCGCCCCGCTAGCAGTGTCTGTCAGCGGATTATAGCGGATTATAGCGGATGGTAGCGGATGATAGCGGATTGCGGCAGATTGCGACGGATTGTGGCAGACCGCGACGGATCGCACACAAGGTCCCGCAAGCACAGAAGCCCGCTTACATCCGACGCTGACAGACGTTTATCACCTAATCAAAAATATCCAATTTGGCGAGAGCAGAACGTTCGATAGTATACCGCTTGAGCCGAGTTTGTCAAATGGAGCACCTTGCGCCAGTTGACATTCCGACCAACCCGTGGTAAGGTTGCCCGCGATGCGAGGAGAGATGGGCAGGCAAGAATCGAGAGGCTGGATAGCACTCCTTCTGGCGGGCGGCGGTGCGGCCGTTTTCCTCCTGCTCGTCGTCTTTCTCCTGTCGCGGGGAGGCCTCGCGCCGCCCCCGCCCCCCACCCCGGCCCCTACCTCCCCCGCCGACCTGCCGGTAGCGATGGTCAACGGGCAGCCCATCGGCGTCAATCTGTGGGCTGAGACGGTGCTGATCGACCAGGTGATGAGCGGCCTGGCCGGAGTTCCGGCCCCCTCCCCCGAAGAGACACTCGATCAACTGATCAATCAGGCCCTGGTCCTCCAGGCTGCGCCGTCGGTGGAGACGCCGTCCGACGAAGAAGTAGAAGCCTACATCGCGGCCCTGGAGGCCGGGTGGGGTGTCAGCGACGAGCAGGTCGTCGACGCGCTGAAGGGCGTGGGACTGGACCGGGAGGCGTGGAAGCGATCCATCACCCGGTTGCTGACGGTCCAGCGGGGACAGGAGGCCCTGGTCGCGGAAGGGGGCACCATCGAAGAATGGCTGACCCAGGAGCGGGAGCGGGCCGAGGTCGTCGTCTACCAGGAGCGGATGGCGCAAGCCCTCGCCGCCCTCTTCGCCACCCCTTCCCCCTCCCCGACTCCCGGTCCCCCTCCGGCCCCGGACTTCACGTTGAAGGAGACCAGCGGAGATCCGTTCACCCTGTACGACCACTTGGCCGAGGGGCCGGTGGTGCTCGTCTTCTTCCAGCGGTGCGGCTGAGGGCCCGACCGGACGCAACTCGTGGAGTTGCGAGACCACTACCGGGAGTTCCGGGGGAAAGGGGCCTACCTGGCCGCCCTGGTAGTCGCTTCTCCGGACAGCGTGCGGCAGACGAAGCAGGCTCTTGGCCTCCCCTACCCCGTGCTGGCCGACACGGACCATCGGGTGTCGGATGCCTATGAGGTGTACGACCTGCTGGGGGACGGCTACGCCGCACCGGCCGTCTTCGTCATCGACACGGACGGGCAGATCCTCTGGCAGTACATCGGCAAGGACCCCCACGACCGACCCTCGGCGCAGGAGATCCTGAGTAAATTGCCCTGACCGTGAAGTCGAGAGAGGCGCCGGAGTGGTTTTCGCTCCCACCCCGGCGCCTCTCTTTGCGTCAGAAGTTGCGCATCGTCAGGGGGAGGTAGACGTTGAAGATGTGAAGGCGAAGGATCAAGAAGCCGCTCATTCCATCCGAAAGGTAGATGTGGTCGTCAGCGACGATGATGCCCCCACTGGCCCACGACGAGTTCCTGTAACGGCCGACTTCCAGCGGGGCGGTGGGATCGCCGATGTGGAGGATGTGTAGATCGATACTGCCGTCGGCCAGATAGGCATAGGTCCCCGAAACGACCACGTCGCCGGCGTACTCCGACACATCATACGAACCGATTTCGACCGGGTTGTATGGATCGGAGACATCGAGAACGCGCAGACCGTTCCAGCCGTCGGTGACGTAGGCATAGGTCCCCTGAACCGTTATGTCGGTAGCGTTGTCAAACCCCGTGTAGACGCCGGTTTGGGTAGGGCTGAGTGGATTGGAGACATCGATGATGTGCAGGCCCGTGTCCCAGCTGATGAGGTAGGCATAGTTACCAGAGAGAGCGACGCCGTGGGCGTATCCTATGGTGTAGGTACTGACCAGCGTGGGACTGAGCGGGTTGGAGATGTCGACGATGTGCAGCCCATCCGCGTATTCGGCAAGGTAAGCGTGGGTTCCCGAGACGGCGACATCCTCAACAGAGTATCCCGTGGTGTAGACAGCCACCTCGGTCGGGCTGATCGGGTTGGAGAGATCGAAAATGCGCAGCCCGCCCCAACCGTCGGCGATGTAGGTATACGTCCCCGAGACCACCGCGCTTTGGGGATCCTCTAGCGAACCGTAGATGCCGACCTCGGTGGGGCGGGTTGGGTTGGAGATGTCGACGGCGTACAGGCTGTCGCCCAGGAGATAGGCGTAATCCCCATAGAGCACTGCGTTCCAGGAGGACCCGGCCCAGGCGTAATGCCCGACCTCCGGCGGGCTATCCGGATCGGAGATGTCGACGACCTGCAGATCCTCCCAGTCGCTGGCGATATAAGCGTGCGTCCCGGAGATCGCTACTCCTCGGGCCGGTATCGACGCATTGCACGTTCCAATCGCCATCGGGTTGGTCGGATCGGAGACATCGAGAATGAGCAAGCCGTTCCAGTCATTGGCGATGTAAGCGTGGGTCCCTGAGATCACCACTCCCGTCACGGGATGGTTGGAGGCAGAAACGTAGGTGCCGATCTCCAGCGGGTTGGTCGGATCGGAGACGTCGATGATGTGCAACCCGGCCCAATCGTCGGCGACATAGGCGTAAGTTCCAGAGATCGCTACATCGAGCGCATACCCCGGCGTGTCGTATACCCCGACCTCGGTCGGGCTGACCGGGTTCGAGACATCGATGATCCGCAGGCCCCAGGCGTTGTCGGCGACATAAGCGTAAGTCCCGGAGATGGCGACACCCTGGGCGTATTCCGTATCCAGGGAGCCGACCTCGGTGGGGGTGATGGGATCGGAAATATCGAGGATACGGAGGCCAGAAGTTCCGTCGGCAAGATAGGCGTAGGTGCCGGAGATCACCACATCCAACACATCCCCGGGTGTCCAGTAAGAACCAACCTCGGTCGGGCTGACCGGGTCGGATATATCGATGATGCGCAGGTCGGCCCAATAATCGGCGACGTAGGCAAGAGTCCCCGTGATCGCCACGTTGCGAGCGCTTCCCGGCGTGTCGCTCGTACCGACGTGGGTGGGGTTGACCGGATCGGAGATGTCGACGATGTTCAATCCCCCACTCCCGCTGGCGAGGTAGGCATAACTCCCGGAGAGCGTCACTCCAAAGGCGTTCCCCGGCACTTCACAGGTGCCGACCACGTGCGGCCCGACCGGGTCGGAGACGTCGACGACGCGCAATCCCGCGATCCCGCCGGCGACGTAGGCATAGGTCCCTTCCAGGGCCACGTCCATCGCCCACCCCAGCGTGTTCGCCGAGCCGATCTCGAAGGGATGACCGGGGTCGGTGATATCCAGGATTCGCACACCGCCAGTAAGGTCTGCGACATAAGCATAGGTCCCTGAAACGATCACGCTCTCGGCATACCCCGGCGTGTCGTATACACTGGTGAGGGTGGGGCTGGCTGGATTGGAGACGTCAATACTCAACAGGCCCGCGTAGTCGTCCGCGACGTAGGCATAGGTCCCGGCGATCGCCACGCCGTAGGCGTACCCCGGCGTATCATAGAAACCGAGCGGGAAGGGATGGGTCGGATCGGAGATGTCGACGACGTGGAGACCCTCGTACCCGCCGGCGAGATAGGCGTAACCTCCGGAGACGGTCACGCTCCGGGCCCGAGCCGCTATCTCACAGGCGCCGATCTCGGTCGGATGGGCGGGATCAGAGACGTCGAGGATGCGCAGGCCGGCCCAGTCGTCCGCGACATAGGCGAGGGTCCCGGAGACCGTCGCTCCCCAGGCGAATCCCTCCGTGTCGTATGCGCCGATTTCGGTCGGTTCGGTCGGATCGGAGACGTCGATGATCCGCAAGCCGGCGTCCCCGTCGGCGACGTAGGCGTAAGTTCCAGAGATCGCCACGTCGTAAGCGATATCCGGCAACGCGATCCGCCCGACGACCGTTGGGGTCATTGGATCGGTGACGTCCACCACGGTCAACCCCGAGCCCATCGCCAGGTAGGCGTAGTCTCCCTGCACGGCGACCCCGTTCGCGGCTCCGCCGATCTGCCCTACCAGTTCCGGTTCCCATAGCGGCTCTCGATAGTGATCCTCGTAGAAATCGACCGCATACCACCAGTCCGACACATCTGCGGCGTTCGCCCATTTGGGCAAGGAAAACACCAGGAGAGCGATCGCGCCTAGGGCGAGGACACCGACGATCAATATCTTGAGTTCCCTATAGTTCATCTTTGTACCTCCTTGCTCCTCCAGTGAATCCTGCGAATCCGGCGGTGGAATCGCTCGGCACCGTAGGTCTGGAGCATCAGAACCAGCCAGGAGACGATCTGGACAATTGGGGACGATGCGAAGAAGTTGCTCGCCGTGCTGATATAGCGGTAGCCAGGTGGCGTCAGCAGGAGATAGTGGGCCAGTGGAGCCAGCAGGTATCCCCAGATCAGGCCACTCGCGGCCAGATGCAACCCTTTCCAGGAAGGATCGGCGGAGCGGGTGGCGTGCAGGTATGTGACGACGCACAGGAATAGCGTGCCTAAGACGGTGCTGCCCAGGCCCATTCCGTAGCCGACCGTTGCCGGAACCCGCCCCTCAGGCACCAGTTCAATGGTCCGCAGCAGTAGCAACGAAGGGACCGTTCCCAATCCGGCCAGGGCGAGCCACCCCGTCGCCTCGGGGGCCGCGGCAGCCAGCCGTGCCGGGAGAAGGGCCAGCGCCAGCCCGACCAGCATCGCCACGACGCACGCGATGGCCAGCGGAAGGGGGAGAACAGGAGAATTTACCTGCGTCGTGATGAGAAGGACACCGATGGTCAGGAGGGGAGCGGAGAAACCCCACACCCGCCACCACGGCGGAGGAACGTAGCGGCGGTAGCGAACGCCAGCGATCCGCCCGGCGAACCAGTTGGCAACAGTGTAAAGCACAGCCACCGTGCCCGAGGCCACCAGGCTAGCCATCCAATAGCGGGTGGCGGTCCAGGGATCAAAAGGGGAGGCACCGAGATGGCCGTAGAGGAAA
>DROW01000039.1 GCA_011388675.1 Chloroflexota bacterium
ACCCCGTTGGCGTCGGCGGCAAGGAAGAGGATCGTACGCGGATGGCCGCTCATCGAGGAGATCTTGATGTTGGTCAAGAAGGAGAGGGGATAGGAAGCCCGAGAGTTCGGCGTCAGTCGGTCGTCGTCGAGGTCGAAAGTACCGTCCGGATACATCATCGCGTTCTCGACGATCGCCCCGTGGTCCAGGTAGTGGGCCTCGTGCAGGACGGCGTTCCAGATCTCCGGCTCCTTGTCCGCCCGCAGGTTGATCAGTTTGGCATAGCAGCCGTTCTCGAAGTTGGCGATCCCGTTGTCGCTCCAGCCGTGCTCGTCGTCGCCCAGAAGGGCACGACGGGGGTCGGCGGAGAGGGTCGTCTTGCCGGTGCCGGAGAGACCCAGCAGCAGGGCACAATCGCCCTCCGGCCCCTCGTTGGCGGAGCAGTGGAGAGGCAAGATCCCCTCACCGGGGAGGATGTAGTTCATCACGGTGAAAATCAGTTTCTTGACACTCCCCATATAGGCAGAGCCGTAGACCACGCCGAGCATCCGGTCGAAGTCCATCGCCACCGCCATATTGGAGGTGCGCCCATCGGGGAGCCTCCGCAAGCGACCCTCATACCGTGCCGGATCTAGTTTGTCCCACGGGCAGACCAGAAGCGTGAACCCTCGGTCGGCGAAAATACTACGCGCGATGTCCTCAGGCACCGGCCGAAACATATTGTCCGTGAACAACGCGGTCAACGCACGGTCGGTCACCACCCGGACCGGCAGTGCATAAGAGGTATCCGCTCCCACCACCCGGTCGGTCACGAACAGCCGAGGCTTGCGAAACAGCGTCTTCAGCGCATCCTCGAAGAGCATATCGAACGTCTCGGGCTCCATCGGGATGTTGTTGGGAGAATCCCAGTCGATGTTGCCCTCGCTCTCGGGATGGCGGACGATGTAGGTATCTTTGGGACTCCGCCCCGTAGACTCAGGCGGGGTCCACGTAGCCAACGCACCGTTGGCCGCGACCAGCGCTTCCCTGTGCTCCACCGCCACCTGGATCATCGTCCGCCGGTCGGGATTGTAGAACACGTGAGGATGTCGCATCAGAATCTGAGCGAGGTTACGTTCGTGTTCGGATTCTGTCACGGGTAGCCTCCTGCGAGATTGATGATGCGTGAGACGTGATGCGTGATGCGTGATGCGTGATGCGTGAGACGTGATACGTGATGCGTGAGACGTGATCCGATCACGCATCACGCGTTACGGGAGCACCTTTCCCGGATTCAGGATGTTCAGCGGGTCCAACGCCTGCTTGATCCGCCGCTGCACGTCCAGCGAGACCGGCCCCAGCGCTTCCTCCATGTAGGGCCGCTTGAGCGTGCCGACGCCGTGCTCGCCGGAGAGGGTGCCCTCCAGTTCCAGCGCCACATCGAAGATCTCCCCTACCATCGACTCGACCCTGGCCCACTGCTCGGGATCGCGCTTGTCGAAGAGGATGTTGGGGTGCAGGTTGCCGTCGCCAGCGTGACCGAAGATGACAATGGGAAGGCCGTACCGCGCGCTGATCTCCTTGATCCGACGGACCGCCTCGGGAATGGCGCTCAAGGGAACGGTGATGTCCTCCCCCAGTTTGTTGGGGGCCCTGCGAGCCAGGGAGGGGGAGACCGACCGGCGCGCTCGCCATAACTCGGCCCGCTCCTCCTCACTCTGCGCGACCTCCACCGCGCGGGCACCGTTCTCCCGACAGATACGGGCCACCGCCTCGATCTCCCGCACCACCGCCTCCTCGTCCGACCCGTCGGTCTCGATGATGAGCATCGCCTCCACGTCCAGCGGCAGCCCCAGATGCATCGCCTCCTCTATGCACTCGATGGCCGTTTCGTCCATCAACTCCAGCGTCGCCGGGACGATGCCCGCGGAGAGAATAGCGTTCACAGTGCGGGAGGCATCGTCCAGCGAGGGGAACTCAGCCCGGGCGGTGCGGACGAACTGGGGCTTGGCGATCAGTTTCAGCAGCGCCTCGGTGATCACCCCCAGCGTTCCCTCGGAGCCGACGAAAAGCGAGGTCAGGTCGTAGCCGACGACGTTCTTGATCGCCTTGCCGCCGGTCTCCAACACCCGTCCGTCCGCCAGGACGACAGTGAGGCCCAGCACGTAGTCGCCGGTAACGCCGTACTTCAGACAACGCGGCCCGCCGGCGTTGCAGGCGATGTTGCCCCCAATGGTGGATTGCCTGTTGCTGGAGGGGTCGGGCGGGTAGAAAAGACCGCGCTCCTCGACGTACGCCTGAAGGTCCGCAGTGACGATTCCCGCCTCTACCCGCACCGTTCGGTTCCCCTCATCGAGTTCCAGGATGCGATTCATTCGGGTGAGCGAAAGGGCGATGCCCCCGCTGAAAGGAATGGAGGCCCCTGCCAACCCAGAGGCCATTCCTCGGGGCACCACCGGCACCCGATGCTCGGCAGCGATCTGGACTACCACCGCCACCTCGTCGGTGGACTCGGGCAGCACTGCTACATCGGGCAGGTTCTGAGCAAAGGTGCCGTCGTAAGAGTAGGCGATCCGGTCTTCCAAAGAGGTGAGCACCTTGTCCGGCCCCAAGATCTCCTTCAACTTAACAATTAGTTCCTCCATAGCACCTCGACCATTCTACTGGCAATCTATTTCTCCGCGCCAGAAGCAGCGTACCCTTTAGTCGCCTGAAGACAATTGTAACGGGAGGGCGGATACTTCAGAAAGGTCAGCCTCGTCCCATCCCGCCGTCTCTCTCACTGGTCGCGGCTCTCCAGCGCGTCCAGCACGATCTCCGTGATGTCCTTCACCCGCACGCGGATTCGCTCTGTGCGGGCAGCGTTGAAAAGAGTCCGCTCACATTGCTGACAGGCAGAGACGACCACCCGCGCGCCGGTCCCGGCAGCCTGGCGCACCCGTCGCGCAGCGATGGCCCGACTCATCTCGGGATCGAAACTCTCTAGGTTGCCTCCACCACCACAACAGTGAGAACCTTCCTGGTTCTCCTCCATCTCCACCAGGGTCACACCCGGGATGGCAGCCAGGATACGCCGAGGGGCATCGAACACCCCGCCCTTGCGACCCAGGTCGCACGGATCGTGGTAGGTGACCACCTGCTCGGGAAGGTCCGGGCGCAGTGGTAGGCGCCCTGCTTCCAGAAGATCGGCCAGGAACTCGGTGGAGTGCACGACCTCAAAGCCCAGTTCCTCCCCCAGTGCGACCGGGTAGGTGTGCTTCCAGAAGTAGAAGCAGGAGGGGCAAGTCGTGACCACCAGCCGGGCGCCCCTCGCTCGTACTGCCTCCACGTTATGGCGGATCGTCTCACGGGCCTGGTCCAACCCTCCATTGATCGCCATCGGGTAGCCGCAGCACCACTCCTGCTCGCCCAAGAGGGCGTAGTCCACCCCGCCCCGCTCCAGGACCTCCACGAAGGATTGTGCCACCCGGTAACTGCGGGGGAAAAGAGCGCTGACACAGCCAACGAAGTAGACCACCTCCGCCCGCTCCCTGCCGATGCCGGAGGGAGGCTCGGGAAGGTTTTCCGCCCACATCAACCGATTTTCGTTCGGCTCGCCGGAAATGTTGTGGTGCTCCACCACTCGCTCGTTCAGCGCTACCAGCGGATGCGGCATCAGCCCCAGTTCCGCCATCTCCCTCCGCGTCAGTTCCAGCAAACGGTCCACCGTGACCCCGCTAGGGCAGATGAACGTACAGGCACCGCAGAGAAGACACCGGAAATATTGGGCGGCGGTGTAATCGGTAGGCCGCTCGAGCAGCCCTTCCCGCATCGCCCGCAGGAGCGCCACCCGCGCGCGCGGCGAGTCGGTCTCCTTCAGGGTCAACTGATAGGTCGGGCAGGTGGAAAGGCAGAGCCCGCAGCGAATGCAGTGAAGGTATTCGTCTTTACGAATATCGTTGTTGGTCATGGTTCGTTACTCGTTGCTCGTTACTCGTTGCCGATTGCTCGTTTGCGTCGACATCGTGCAAATCAGCGTGATCGATAAGACCGCAGTTGTAGAGAACAGATGGTTCACCGACGACCGAGGTTATTCAGCATACGCCCCAAGTGATCATACTCCTTCGACAGATACTCGTAATCAACTTCAGGGAGAGACCCGGTCGCATGCAGAATGTCCGGATGCATTTGGGTCTCATCGCACAAAGCGAGGACGTAGATGATAAAGCGAACGCACTCCCCTAGCCACCAGCAACCACCGGCAGCGTCAGCAGCGCGTGAGGCACGATCAGCACGTCCAGTTCCGGCCCCAGTTCCCGCGCCGCCAGCGCCAGCGCCTCCTCCATCGTCGCAGCGGGGATCATCTTGCAGGCCTCCACCACCTCCGGATGCTCGCTGCCGACGATGACCACTTTGGCCTGCTCCAGCACCTTCGCCATCACGAAAGCCCGCTGCTGGCCCGGCGGGTAGCCGTGGGCGCGGGCATCCTCCAGGATCGCGTGCACGCTGGGCGCGTCCCGCATCGCGGCGAAGAACCGCTGCTCCCCCACCCCCTCGCCGGCCCCCTCCTCACACCGGGCGGGGACGATAAGAAAACCCCCGGGCTTCACCACGGGGGTCGGTGCAAAGAAAAGATAGGACGCAGCACGGCTGGCCTGGTAGAGATTGGTGTCCTTCGGATACCCCACCCCGCCGATGGCGACGTCGTACTGATGGGGGATCTCCACTTCGTAGACGGTGCGGGCGAAGTCGACCAGTTCGCGGAAGGTCGCATCCGGCTCCCCGGCCGCCACCTTGAGGATCCGTTTCTCGTCGTCCAGCACCACGTTGAGAATGAAACGGAGCCCCGCCCGACGGGCCGCCTCGGTGATCGCCTCGTGGAAGGGGTTCCCCTCGATGCGGCCCAGCCGGGTTCCCGGGTGGTCGATGAAGGCCGGGCCGTGGGTGTGGGCGATGAGCGGCTCGCCCGCCGCCCCCACCGCCACCGTCTTCCGGCCGCCGGAGTAGCCCGCGTACTGATGCGGCTCGACCAGACCGGTGGCGATCAAGAGGTCCGCCTCCACCGCCGCCCGATGCACCCAGACCGGCACCCCACCGGGGGTCACCCCCAGGTCGACCAGCGCTTTGGGATTGCGCGGCTCGTTGTCGATCACCCGGTAGCGGGCGACCACGTCCGCGCCCAGTTTGGCGATCTTCTCCTCCGGCGTCGACGGCCGGTGCATCCCGATGCCGCAGAGCAGGGTGACGTCCTCCTCCCGCACCCCCGCCGCCGCCAGTTCGGCCAGGAGCGCCGGGACCAGCAGGTGGTCGGGGCTAGCGCGGGTGATGTCGGTGAAGACGATGCAGACCTTGTCTCCCGGGCGAGCCATCTCCCGCAGCGGAGGCGTGCCGATGGGACGGGCCAGCGCATCGGCGATCGCGCCCTGCACGTCCTCCAACGGTGGCACCTTCCTCGACTCTACCACCGTTCCACGCATCCCCGGCGGGAGGGCGAATTGGATGACCGATTTACTGTAAGGGATCCGATAGGGTATGGTCTCAGGTTTCATCGCTTCAGGTTTCAGGCTCCCTCAGGTACCAAACAGGGCCAGGTTCGCGCACTCTCAGCCCTCTGAAAGGAGTCTGCTTCAAGTACTCGATGAGGCTGTGGATCCGACGAGAAAGTCGCTCGCAACGCCGAATCAAGTCGTCACACTCGACCTGCGAAATGTACCCCAGATCAAAGGCTACGTAAGCCTGCGAACGCACCTCACCGTTGGAACCTTTTGCGATGTATAGAAAGTTGATAAATTCGCGTGTACTTCCACGCTCGAACCCCTCCGCGATGTTGGACATCGTGGACACAGCGGCGCGTTGCATTTGACTCGCCAAACCGTATCGCTCGCCGGACGGGAACTTCTTGGTCAGGCGATAGACGATACGCACGATCTCCCGCGCCTCCTGCCATACCCGAAGGTCCTCGAAGCGTTCGACGGTGGGCATAATGTGACTCCCGCTAGGTATACACCGAGTTACAAGATTTTAGGTTGCAGGTTGCAGGTTGCAGGTTAACCTGGAACTTCCTAACCTGTAACCTGAAACTACTCCAGATCGTACTCCACCCCCAACTCCTCCGCGATCGCCCGCAGGTCGGCCGCGACTTTGGGGTTGAGGGGGATGCCCTCGCGGGAGCGGCGCTCCGCCTCCTCGAACTCCTTCTCGCCGTGGATATAGATGCGGGTCTGACCCTCCGCCTTGGGCGCGTTCTTCAACCGCCGCTGCAAGTCGTCCATCGCTGCCTTGAACTCCTCCAGCGGTCGGAAGGCATCCACCCGCCAGGCACCGAAGAAGTGGCCGATCTTCGAGGGGAGCGGCTTGCCGTCGGGGGTCTTGGGATAGACCAGGTCGGCGTAGGCTGCGCCGGAGAGGACCGCGCAGAAAATGTCCACCCACAGCGCCAGTCCGTACCCCTTGTGCCCGCCCAGCAACTCCCCCGCCCCACCCAGGGGCAGCAACCCGCCACCCGCCCGCTTCTTGAAGTTCTCCAGCACCCGGCCCGGATCGGTGGTCGGCTGGCCGGTCTCGTCGGTGGCCCAGCCCAGCGGGATGGGCTTCTCCAACCGGTGGTAGACCTCCAACTTCCCCCGCGGTACCGTGCTGGTCGCCATATCCAGCACGAAGGGCCGCTCCTCCCCCGCCGGGGCCGCCACGGCGATGGGGTTGGTCCCCAGCATCGCGTCCCGCCCGAAGGTCGGCACCACCAGCACCGCCGCGTTGGTCATCGAGATGCCGATGCAGTCGTGCTCCAGAGCCATCATCGCGTAGTAGCCCGCGATGCCGTAGTGGTTGGAGTTGCGGACGGTGACGAACCCGGCCCCCACGTCCAGGGCCTTCTCGATCGCTCTCTTCATCGCCCGATAGGAGACCGGCTGACCCAGCCCGGCTCCGGCGTCGATGAGGGCGGTGGCCGGGGTCTCCGCCACCACCTTCACCTCGGGCCGGGCGACCATCATTCCGCTCCGCAACCCGTTCACGTACCGTCGCAGGCGGGCCACCCCGTGGCTGTCGATCCCCCGCAGGTCGGCCGTCACCAGCACGTCCGCCGTGATGCGGGCGTCTTCCTCGGGAACCCCCATCTTGGTGAACACCCGGACGCAGAAGTCCTTCAGGGGCCCAGCCCGGACCCGCACCGCGTCTTCCATCGCTCGCCTCCTTCACGGCTTGGAAAAGGACTGACAGCAGACCGCCAGCCCGTTCCTCACGGGCCGACAGCCCTATCCTACCACGGCGAGGGGACAAGTACAAGTGACAACCTTCACCCCCCCTTTCCGCCTTCCGTCACCCGGCCTCACACCTCGGGCTCGACGATCTCCAAAGCCGTGGTGGCGAACCGGGGACCCCCCACGTGCAGCAGCGGCGGCGCGGCCGCGAGGTCGCGCACGCCATCCTCCAGGAAACCCGGCCGGGTGTAGGCCGCGACCACCTCAGCGATGAAGAGCACGTGGTCCCCCGCCTCCACCTCCTGCTGGAGCCGACACTCCAGGAAGGCCACCCCCACCTCGGGCACCACAGGGGCCTTCACCACGCGACCCGGCACCGATTCCAGCCCCAACGTTGCGATCTTGTCCACGTCCCGGCCCGACCGGCGACCGCAGAACAGGGCCTCCCGCGCCCGGTCGAAGGGGACCGCGTGGACCACGAACTCGCCGCTTTCGACGATCAACCCGTAGGAATACCGCTCCCGCCGCACCGCCATCGCCAATAGCGGAGGGCGGACGCTGACCGGGATGAGCCAGGCGATGGTGATCAGGTTCGCCCTCCCATCCCGCCCCACGCTGCTTACCAGGAAGGTGGGATACGGATGCAACAGACGGGTGAACTGGCTCACGGATACCTCTTCGAAATCCATTGAATTCCTCCCCTTCTAGTTTTCACCACAGGGACGCAGAGGGCTCGGAGTTTTCCATCATTTACTCGCCAGCCAGGCGACCGTCAGGGTCAGGATCTCTCCACTGGCGGCCAGGCGGTCGGGATCGATGGCCTCCACCGTGTCGTCTGGCGAGTAGAACGCCCGCTCCGCCTCCTCCCAGATCATCTTCACCGTTGGGATGTCCTCTCGGTTGAACAGGACGTGCCACCCTTCGCCCGTGCTCCCCCGCCGCCACGACCGTCGTTGTAGTGCCACCGACGCAGCCTCGACTCGCCAGATGAGCGGCAGGTCGTGCTCGCGGGTGCCGTAGTACAGCATCTTGTAGCCGCGACCGCCGCCGACCCCGTCCAGCGCGATCCCCCCCACGGTCCGCGTCAGCGGCACGGCGGGATGGGCCAGGTAGTGAGCCACCCCCGCCCGCCCCGCCTCCTCCGCCCCCCAGGCGACGAAGAGGACGGTGCGGGCCGGTCGATACCCTGCCTCCCTCCACGCCCGCGCCATCTCCAGCAGGGCCGCCACACCCGATGCGTTGTGGTTGGCACCGGGGAACAGGAGACCGTCGGGGGCCCGCCCCACGTGGTCGTAATGGGCGCCGACGAGCAGCACCTCGTCCGCCCGTTCGGGATCGCTCCCCGGCCAGAGACCGACCACGTTGGCGGTCAGTGTGGTGGTGAGCGGCGACCGGAGCAGGGTCTGCCGAACGCGAACCCCCAGCGGGAGGGCGGGCGGCGAGGCCCGTACCTCGTTCATCGACCGCCCTGCCGCGTCGATCAGCCGCTCGAAGGCCGGTTCGGAGATGCGGAAGACGGGGATCGCCGCATCCGTTGCTCCGTCCATTCCCGGCAGGGGGCCCTCCAAGGGCTCCTCCGTCACCCAGAGGACACCCCCTGCCCCCCGTTCCGCCAGGCGGGCCAACCGGACCTCCGGATCGGACGGCTCCCGCTCCACCACCACGGCCCCGCCGAACCGCATCCCCTCCAGGCTACCCGCCCGCACCCACACCAGATCGCCCTCCACCTCGCCCGCCCCACCCCACTCGACGAAGTCGTCCCGGTAGGCAAACGTGAGGAGTATATCCCCTTGATCATCCAGCAGGACCAGCGAGGGCGTCGTCAGCACCTGGGTGTGGGAGATGGGGAACCACTGGAGGTATCCCCGCGCCGCCGTCTCGGTGGTGGTGAGCGGGTCCCCCATCGGCTCCAAGCCCAGCGCAGCAAACTGCTCGGCGATGTAGGCCGCCGCGCGGTCCGCCCCGGGGGTCCCAGCCGCCCGACCATCGTAGGCAGGGCTGGACAGCGCGCCGATGTCCTCCAGCGCCCGCTGCGGGTCGAACCGGCGGGCTACTTCCACCAGGCCCTCCGGCACGCCGCCCGCCAGGGCGTACTTCCGCCACGCCTCCTGGAACGAATCCGGGTCCACGCCCAGCGCTGCGGGCAATGCCCGGGTCAGACTTCCCCGCCGCACCGCCTCCGCCACCAGCCGCCGCAGCCCGCCCGCACCGTACCGCGTGACGACGTAATCGACCATCGACCAGGCCTGCACCCGGGCAACCTCCGCCTGGTCGTCAGGGAGGGCCTCGAAGGACGGAGGTGGTTCCAGCGGAAAGTCTCGGTGGCGACGGACGCCGTCCTGCGCCGCCGGCGCGTACCGCCCGGCCATCCAGTGCTCGCCCAGCGGAAGGGCCCGCCCCGCCTCGTAGGCCGCCACGCCTTCCAGCAGCCACGGGTCGTGCAGCCCCCTGGCAAGGAGCACCTGACGGGCCAGGCCGTGGGCGATCCCCTCCCGCAGGTCCCCGCCACCGAGCCACAACCGGATCGGCCCGGTTCCGTCGGATGGAGAGGCCAGGAACCGGAAGAGCGATTCGTCGTCGTAGACCTCGATCATCTGCGGCAGCGGCGGTTCCGCCCCCAGGTCGGCTACGACCCG
>DROW01000040.1 GCA_011388675.1 Chloroflexota bacterium
ACGATGAGGGGGAAGTAGTTGGTGGGCGGGTGGAAACCGTAGTCGATGAGCCGCTTGGAGATGTCCAACGCCCGCACGTCGGGCGCGTCGGAGAAGCGGCCCTCGCAGACGAACTCGTGCATACAGGTCCGATCGTAGGGCACGCGGTACGTCCCCTTGATCCGGTGCATCAGGTAGTTGGCGTTGAGCACCGCGTACTCCGCCACCCGGCGCAGCCCCTCCGGCCCCAGCATCCGGATGTAGGTGTAGGCCCGGACCATCACCGTGAAGTGGCCGTAGAAGGCTTTCAGCCGCCCGATGGACTTGGGGGGCATTACGAAGGTGAAGAACGGCGCATCCGCCTCCGACCGGTCGGGGTCGACGGCGACGACGGGGCCGGGGAGGAAGTCGACGAGTCGCTCGGAGGCCGCCACGGGACCGGAACCGGGGCCGCCGCCGCCGTGGGGCGTGCTGAAGGTCTTGTGCAGGTTGTAGTGGAGGACGTCGAAACCCAGGTCGCCCGGACGGGCGATCCCCAGCAGGGCGTTCATATTGGCCCCGTCGCCGTACATCAGCCCGCCGTGCTCGTGGACCAGGGCCGCGATCTCCTCCAGGTGCTCGTCGAACAGCCCCAGCGTGTTGGGGTTGGTGAGCATCATCCCCACCAGGTGGTCGCCGTGCTCCTCGCAGGCCGCCTTCAGCGCCGCCAGGTCCACGTTCCCCCGGTCGTCGGAGGGGACCTCGATCACGCGCAGGCCGCTCATCGTCGTGCTGGCGGGGTTGGTGCCGTGGGCCGAGTCGGGCACCAGGATCACGTCCCGGTGTGCCTCCCCCCGGTCGATCTGGTAGGCGCGCATCATCAGCACGCCGGCCAACTCGCCGTGGGCCCCCGCCGCCGGCTGAAGGCTCACCCCGGCGAACCCGCCGATCTCCTTCAGAAACTCCTGCAGGAAATACATCAGAAAGAGCGCGCCCTGCACCGTCCCCTCGTCCTGATAGGGGTGGAGGTGGACGAAGCCCGGCAACCGTGCCATCTCCTCATTGATCTTGGGATTGTACTTCATCGTGCAGGAGCCCAGGGGGTAGAACCCAACGTCCACCCCGTAGTTCAACTGGGAGAGGCGGGTGTAGTGGCGGATGAGGTCCTGCTCGCTCACCTCCGGCAGTGCCAGATCCTCCCGCACCAGTCCCTCGGGCAGGCCGGCCTCGGGCACGTCCAGATCCGGCAACGGGACTGCGCACCGGCCCGGCCGGGAGATCTCGAAGATCAGGGGCTCGACCACGCGATCGTCTTCCACCTCACTCCTCCAGCAACGTCTTGAACTCGTCGTGGTGCTCCTCCTCGTCCATCAGGATCTGCCGGAAGAGACGGGCCGTGGTATAATCTCCCTCCGCCTGGGCCGTCTCAATGATCTCGCGGTAGAGGGCGATGGCCTCCTCCTCGGCCTTGACGTCCAACTCCAGCATCTCCCGCCAGTTCTCGCCCACGGTGATGGGGTCCGGCTTGGTGGTCGGCACCCCGCCCAGGTAGTCCACCCGCTCGGCGATCGCCTCGGCGTGTTTCATCTCCTGGATGGCGATCTCCTTGAAGACGCCGCCGATGGCCGCCGCATACGGCCCGCTGACGCGCACGTGCTGCCACATATACTGGATGGATACCTGAATCTCCCGAGCAATCGCCCGGTTCAACAGTTCGATCAGTTTCTCGCTCATTTCGCCCTCCTTAAAAACCTGTGGTTCTATAGCAGACTACGAAACTCCTCACGGGTCATTTCCGCGTCACGAATAATCTTGCGGAGCAGGCCAGGGCCGATGGTCTCGCCCGCGTGAAGGGGCACAACGGTGCTCCGCCCATCAGGGTGCCGCAGGAAGACGTGACTGCCCTTCTGCCGGACGATTTCGAACCCCGCCTTCCTCAGTGCTCCCACGACTTGTTCGCCGGTCAGCGAGGGCAGTTTGCTCATACTGCTACTCTTTGAACCCCCACAAACCGGGCCGGAGGGACATCCTCCTCTGCTTGTACCTCCAGGCACAGTTCTATCACTTCCCTGACCCGCTGCATCAGATCGTCGAGGGAGCGGGCCTGGGTATGGCAGCCGTTCAGTTCGGGCACGGTAGCAACGAAGTACCCCTTTTCATCCTGTTCAATGATGACGGTGAATTCTCTCTTCATAAACGCTCCTCCACAGGGGTCAACCCGCCATCTCTCCCAGCGCCTCCACCAGCGCGTCGATCTCCTCCCGCGGGTTCATCTCCGTCACACACAGGAGCATGTGGTCCTTCAGATGGGGATAGTCCCGCCCCAGGTCGTACCCGCCGATGATCCCCCACTCGTCCAGGAGGTAATCGTTGATC
>DROW01000041.1 GCA_011388675.1 Chloroflexota bacterium
ACCAGGTCACCCGCACCACCGGGTGGTTGTCCAGCCCTTCCAGGCTACGCCGGGTATCCGGCTCGTATCCGCTGGCCTCCACGAAGGCCCGGAACTGGGCCACCGTCACCGGGTAGCGGGCGATGTAGTAGGTGGGCAGCACCACTCTGTGCTGCGGTGTTTCGTCTTTATAGGCCATCGAATCCCGCTCGGGGTCGCTCCCCATCAGGAACGGCCCTTCGGGCACCTCCACGAACCCCAGCAACGGCTCGTCGGGCAGGTGCCAGAGGTCGGGGTTGAAGCGGGGGTCGCCCAGGCGGGCCAGCGTGTTCCCCGCCCGGGCACGCAGCACTCCAGGGGCCTCCAGTTTCGGATCGGTCAGCCCTGCCTTCAGCCGTTCGGCCTGCCTCCGACGCAGCGCCGCGTTCGGCCGCTCCAACTCCAGCACCGCCGCTCCGGCCAGTTCCAGCCCGGCCAGTCTCTTCTCTCCATCATCCTCCAGGGTCGAAAGCCAGTCCAGGAACTCCTGCGCCGCCGGGGGGTAGTCGGCCTGGGAAAAGCCGTAGGTCAGAAGCACCACCTCCCGCCACCACGGATCCCCGATGTGGGGCAACAGCCGCGGCCATCCCCTCTCCCGCTGCTTTGCCAGGAGCCGTGCCGCCAGGAACTCCTGGAAGGTCAGGTGCACAAACTGGAAGAACTCCCCCCGCTCCTCCAGCAGCCCACCCCGGTACCGCACCGCCTGGACGAACCGGTCCAGCGCCTCCGGATCGAGGTGGGGCTCCAGGATCTCCCGCAGCCGCTCCTCCCGGATCGCGGCCCCATCCCGGCCCCCCTCGTGCATCTCCAGCGCCAGGATGGAGAGCCAATCCCGCTGCGCCTCCCACGGCCCGCCCCACTCGACCACCTCCTTCCGCGCCGGGTCCTCCGGCACGTACTGGGCCTGGAGGATCACCTTCACCCCCGCCTCGTACAACTTCGCCCGCTCCCGGGGCAACTCTGTCTCTCCCCACTTGACGCTCACCACCATCGTCGTCATCAGCGGCGTACTGACCAGCGGCGGCAGATCTCTCTCCCGACGCAGTTCGTTAATCTCCCGGATGGCCCGCATCAACTCCTCCGTGCGGCGCTCCTCCTCTCCGGGATACAACTGTCGGCACCAGTTCGCCACCAGTGTTCGAACCTGCCCGTCGTTCAGGCGCTGCACGTCCAGGCGGGTAAAATCGTCGCCGAAGACCGCCTCGTCCCGGTACCCGGCCTCCCGCGCGGTGACGATGACCTGATTGCCGGGGTAGATGTCGTTGACCAGGTACTCCACTTCCTGCCGCACCCGTCCCCGCTCCTCGCGGCTCACCACCTCGTCCAGTCCGTCCAGCATCAAGAGACACCCTCCCCCCAGGAGCAACCGGTCGAAGAAGTCCTCGGAGAGTTCCAGAGCAGGGCTGCGCCGCCGGAGGTACCAGGGGATGAAGCCGGGCAGCGTGCCCACCCGCGGATGACGGACCTGCTCCTGGGGAGCGGAAGCGCACTTGCTCAGGTAGTCCCGGTAGTAGCGGAGGGGGATCAGCAACGGCACCGGAAGCCGCTCGGGGGCCGGCAGAGCAAGGGGAACCTCCGTACCCTCCTGGATCGACTCCGCCAGCACGACGGCTAGGTAGGCCAGGAGCGTACTCTTGCCGCTCCCGGCACCGCCGACGATGGCGATCCGGTCGGAAACGGTCAGCAGGTTCTCCAGAGTGACCTCTTCGCCCACCCCGCCTCTCCGCTCGGCCCACTCCACCCAGGCCCGGGCCAGGGCGGTCGGATCGGCCCGTTGCCCGGCCATTTCCTCCAACTCGGTTTCCCGGGGTGGTCGGAAGCGGCGAAGGGTGAGAGGAACGAAGACGTCCTTCAACTCACGGACGGGGCGGCCGCCCCGAGCGGCGGAGAGGCTCTCCAAGCCGTAGAGGCGGGCCTTGCTGTAGGCGTTGCGCACCCAGCGGACGTATTCACCCAAGATGCGGCGGAACTCAGCTTCGGAGAGGGCAGGCCGGCCCGGCGGGGCTTGGTAGACCTGGAGGATGCTCCCGAAGACGGATCCGGCCACGGCAATGCTGCCTTCGCTGGCGGCGGTCGCTCCCGGCCCCTGCGCGACCGCCCCGGTTGCCCCTTCGCCGATCTGGGCCTGGAGGGGCACGGCACAGATGGGGCAGACCCTGAACTCGTCGGGCCACTCCCGCTGGCAGGTCGGGCATTTCATAGGGGACCTCCCTATCGAAAGGACAAAGAAGGCATCGGTGCAAGCCACAAGGCACCTGTCCGCGCTGTCTGCATTTTATCACAGCACGGGCGGAGGGACAACGGGGGAGGCACGAAAAAGCGCGGGTGGCATGGCGTTCTGCGCCAGACAAACCTGGCGCAGGCGGTCCGCTGAAACTGATGAAGTTGCTCTACGCCTCTCCCCAATCCACCGCCTCCACCGCCCGGTGGAGGTCCCCCCGGCCGGGCTGGGTGTAGACGGCGGTGGTGTTCAGCCGGGCGTGGCCCAGGAGGGCCGCCACCTCGGTTAAAGGCCGCCCCGCGTCCACCAGGTTCTTGGCGAAAGTGTGGCGGAGGACGTGGGGCGTCACCCCCTCCAGCCCCGCCCGGCGGGCATAGTAGGCCACCCGCCGCTGCACGCTACGGGGTTGGAGGGGCCGCCGATCCCGGCCAAGGAGCAGGTGGTCGTCCTCCACTTCCGGCCGCACCTCCAGCCAGGCCCGTAGCGCCTGGCGGGCGGAGCGGTTCAGCGGTACCTCCCGGTACTTCCCCCGCTTGCCGGAGCGGACCACCAGGTGGCCGCTGCGGTCGTTGAGCACCACGTCGGAAAGGCGCAGGTTGCACACCTCCCCCACTCGCAGGCCGGCGTCGAGCATCAGGGCAAAGAGGGCCTGGTCCCGTCGGGCGCGGACCAGGGCGGGGAGGGTCTTCCCGGCCAGGCGGGCCTTCAGTTCGGCCAACTGGACCACCTCCCGCAGGGCGCGGCGGAGGGCGGCCTGCTCTCTTCGGTCGAGCCAGCGGGGTGGGCGGGGCTGCTGCTCCACGGGCCGCACTCCCTTGCAGGGGTTGGAGGCTACCAATCCCTCGTCCCGCGCCCAGGAGAAGAAGACGGAGAGGCTGGAGAGGGCGCGGTTGACGGAGTTGGGCTTGAGGCCGCGGACGGATTGGAGGTAGGCGCGGTAGTCGCGCACGTCGGGCGGGGTGACCGCCACGGGGTCGAAGGCCCGGCCGGTGGACTGCTCGAACCAGGCGACGAAGGCGGCCAGGTCGTCCAGCCGTAGCCGGACCGTGCGGGGGCTGCGGTCGAGGTTTTCCAGGTGGGTGCGGAAGCGGGTAAGGATGTCTTCTGGGGTCATCGCTCTCCCTATATACGGCGTTGGCTCATGTCCAAAACGAGTGCTAATGTGGTAGAATTGGAGTATGGACTTCCCGATAGTAGACCTACTGGATGACGATCTGAGCGAGGCGTGGTTGCTGAAGTACTTTCATCGGGATGATCTTCGCTGTCCTCACTGCGGGAGGAGTGTGGAGGAGGCGCGGTTGTTCCGCACGACGAAGCGGAGCCGGCTGAAGGTGTATCGCTGTCGTGGATGCCAGGGGATATACAAT
>DROW01000042.1 GCA_011388675.1 Chloroflexota bacterium
CGACCCGCCATCTGTCCCCCAGCCAATCGTGGAATGTCATCAGGACACGGACCAGGTTCGACGCCTCCAGCCTCCGTCGCCCGTGCACCCAGTGGGAGACGGTCGTGCCGTCCACGTGCACACGCCGGCCCAGATCGCCCTGGCTTCTCCCGGCCTGCCTCAGCCACTCACCGAGTGCTTCCCCGAAGAGTCGCTGTGGGGTCTTGGTCAACTTTTCGCCCTCCCCTGTCAACTTTTTCCGTTGTCCTGTCAACCCTTTCTATGATACCCTGGCGGCAGGAAGCGGCAAGGAGGGCCAACGGACGGAGGAGAGCCCCTCTTGCCGGAGAAGCGGTGCCGCGAGGGTCAGTGCCTGCCGGCAGGCAAATCTCCCAGTAAGGAGGTTTGCCGTGTCCAAGTCCAGCAATGCGTCAGACCGGGCGGTCCGGCGGGACTTCCTGCGCAAACTGGTGGAGATCCGGCGCAAGCAACTGGACCGCCGCAAGGGTCGGCGATGACCGAAAGCCGGTCGGGGGAAGGGCCCACCCCGACCGGCTCTTTCTTCCCCTTCCTTGACCCTACGGGTATAATACCCCTGGAGGAGGAATCGATGACCCGCGTTGCCCTGTATGCCCGCGTTTCCACGGAGATGCAGGCCGAGGAAGGCCTTTCGATTGCTGCCCAGTTGGCGGAGATGCGGGAGTATGCCAAGAAGCAAGGATGGGAGGTCGTCGCTGAGTTCGTGGACGCTGGCGTCTCTGGGAGCACGATGGACCGGCCCGGGCTCCAGGCGCTGCTGCAGGCGGCCGAGGAAGGGGCCTTCGACGTGGTCCTGGTGCACGAACTCTCCCGCCTTTCCCGTTCCGTCTTCGACACCTTCAACATCTTCAACAAACTGGGGCGGTACGGGATCGGTTTCGCCTCGGTGAAGGAGCCCCAGTTCGACCTCTCGACGCCGCACGGGCGGATGTTTCTGGGGATCATCACCAACATCAACCAGTACTACCTGGACATGCTCAAACTGCACACCAAGAAGTCGAAGCGGCAGCGGGTGCGGCAGGGGCTGTACAACGCCTCGATTCCTCCGTACGGGTACCGGCACACGGGAGATTCCCGAACGCCGCCGGAGATCGTGGAGGAAGAGGCGAAGGTAGTCCGGCTGGCCTTCGAGGCGTACGCCTCGGGGCGGTACTCGTATCGGAAGATTGCCGAGATGCTGAACAGCCAGGGGTACCGGACCCGCTCCGGTCGGCGGTTCTCCAAGGACACCATCGCCGATATGCTTCGGAACCCGTTCTACGTGGGGAAGGTGGTGTACAAGGAGGGGTTACGGGGGCAGGATGCGGGCGAGGTCTACGACGGTCTCCACGAGCCGATCATCTCGGAGGCGTTGTGGAACGCGGTGGAGAAGGTGCGGCGGCGGCAGCAGCACGCCTCCCGTCGGTTTCAGCCCCAGATCCGGCCGTATCTCTTGAGCCAACTGGCCCACTGCCGCGCCTGCGGGCGGAGGCTGCGGGCACAGGGGGCGAAGACGGGATCGTACTACCGGGAGATGTCCTACGCCCGGGGGTTCGACGATTGTCCCTACGGGCAGATCGGCGCCCACGTGGAGCCGCTGCACCGGCAGATCGGGGCGGTGATGCGGCTGCTGCGGCTGCCGGAGGACTGGCAGGAGGAGTTGGCGGCGATGATCGGGCCCGACGAGGAGGTGGCTGCCTTGGAGAGCCGCCGGGCGCGGCTGATCGCCGAGCGGCGGCGGTTGAAACGGGCCTACCTTCGGGGCGATTTCAACGGGGAGGACGAGGACATCTACCTGGAGACGCTGCGGCAGATTCGGGAGGAGTTGGCCAAACTTCCCTCGGAGGACGAGTTGCGGCAGATTCGAGAGGCGGCGCGGACGCTGGAGTCGGTGGGGGAGGTGTGGGACGAGGCGGACGAGGCGGATCGGCGGGACCTGGTGCGGCTGGTGTTGCGGAGGGTGCAGGTGGACGTGGTGCAGGACCGGGTGGTGCTGTTGGAGCCACTGGCCCCGTTCATCCCCCTTTTCCGGTCCATCCCGCTGGTGGAGGAGCGGGAGTTCGGGGTGTTCACGCCGGTCTGGCCCCTCGACGCCGACCTTCCTCTGCCTTGCCCTCGCCTATCCCCCTTGACCGAACTGCCGGGAGAGCCGGTGCAGATGCCCTTCCTGCCCCTGTGGCCGTGGGAGCCGGACCCGGAGGGGCGGATCTCGCCGATTTTGAGCCTGGTGCTGAAGGAGCGGCGGAAGGAGGGGCGGGAAGGGGGACTGGTCGTCTCGGTTCCCCACGTCGGCGTGCCGCCGTTGAAGTTGGACGAGCGGAAGTGGTCCGAGGTCAGGCTGGAGCGGCTTCCCCTTGCCGAGGTGCTGGCGCGAGAGGAGGGCTCCGTGGCCTTCCTGGCGACCCCGCTGGGGGTGCAGAGCCGTTCGGATCGGGAGGGGCTGGCGGAGCGGGTCTTCCGGCTGCTGGAGGAGAGCGGATACTGGTACATCATCGACGTGCTTCCGGCGTCGATGCCGGCCCATTGGGTGTTTCGGTATTTCCCGCAGGCGTGGTCACACGCGGGACGGGAGTTCTGGCGCGCGTACGATTTCTACAACACGTTGCGGCGGGCGGGGTTCCAGGTGGAGCAGGAGGAGCGGACCTTCTACGAGCCGGTGAGCGCGGGGGTAGCGTTGGAGATCGCCCGGCGGCGGGAAGGGCTGCTGGGTGCTCTGCCGCACGAGGCGTATGAGGAGAGGCTGCGGCGGCTGGAAGAGAAGGTGGCCAAGGAGGGGCCGGATGCCCCTATCGCCTCGGAGGTCACTCTGGTGGTGATATTGGCCCGGAAGGGAGAACGGGCGGCAAGGCGATTCCGCAGGCGCAAACTGTGTAATGGGCCAACAGATCGTTACCCCCCTCTGGGTCGCAAGCGAGGAGGAGGTCGGTGCTGATCGTGTCCAAGATGAGGGGTGGGAAGGAAGCGATGGTTTTCGGGCCGGTGTAGTCCAAACTTTGCAGGACGGACAACGGGGGCCG
>DROW01000043.1 GCA_011388675.1 Chloroflexota bacterium
CCGCCTCGGCCGCCACCTCCGCGATTTTCGCCCCGACCTCGTCCATCTGGACGAGGAGCCGTACAATCTGGCGACCTTTCACGGGATGGTGCTGGCCCGGCGGGCCGGCGCGCGAACCCTGTGGTTCAGTTGGCAGAACCTCCTGCGGCGCTATCCGCCGCCTTTTTCTCTTTTCGAGCGGTACTGCCTTCACCGGGCCGACGGGGCCATCGTGGGCAGCCATACCGCCGCCGAGGTCTGGCGGGCGAAGGGGTACAAGGGGCCCCTGGCGGTCATCCCGCAGTTCGGGGTGGACCCCCACCGCTTTGCCCCAGGGCCGGGGCGTGAGGGGGACCGGCCCTTCACGGTGGGGTTCGCCGGGCGGTTGGTCGAGGAGAAGGGGGTGGACCTTCTGCTGCGGGCGGCGGCGGGCCTGCCAGGGGTGCAGGTGGCGATCCTGGGCAGCGGCCCTCTCCGATCGCGGTTGGAACGGCTGGCGGCAGACCTCGGTCTGTCCGAGCGGGTGTCCTTCCTGGGCACCTTTCCTTCCACGCAGATGCCCGCGTTCTACCGAAGGCTGGACGCTTTGGTGCTTCCCTCCCGTTCCCGACCCAATTGGGTCGAGCAGTTCGGGCGGGTATTAGTGGAAGCGATGGCGTGCGGCGTGCCGGTGGTGGGCGCAGAGAGCGGGGAGATCCCCCACGTCGTTGGGGAAGCGGGGCTGCTCTTTCCGGAGGAGGACTGGGAGGCGCTTCGGGAGCGGTTGTCCCGTCTGATGACCGACGCGGAACTCCGGGCGGACCTGGCCCGTCGGGGGCGGGAGCGCGTGCTGGCCCACTACACCCAGGCCCGGGTGGCGGAGGAGACGGTCTCGTTTTATCGACGGGTGTTGGCGTCCTGATTTTTCCTTTGGAGACGGGTTGAGGTGCCAAGGTTGCTCGTCGTGCTAAACAGGGTTATACTTGATGCGTCCTCTGAGATCGACCGAGGGGGAAAAGGGTAGTCTCCCCCTAGAGTGTTGCTGATGGGCGGTGGCCGAACTCACCGCAGGGACGCAGAGAACTAAGAAATCCTTGGGCAACTCTGCGCCCTCTCTGCGGTTGGACAAATAGATTGCCGCAGTTCAGCAACACCGGAGAGGGGGACAACCGGGAAAAGGGGGCATTCGAGGCGGAAGGCAAGAGAGGTGACCGGCACTTACGAGACGAGGACAGGAGTTCCTGTACCGGGTAGCGTGATTCACTTCGAATAACCGAAAGAGAATACAGGGCCACGGAGCGGGTTCAGTCCCTGTATCCTGTGCGCTCCGTGGTCGGGTGTGGTGAAAAAGGGGGGTACTGTGGCGAACTGGCAGGTGTATTACACTCCCACTTCCGTCGACGAAGCGTTGCGTCTTCTGGCTGACCACGGTCCGGATGCTCGGCTCATCGCTGGCGGCACCGACCTGCTGATCGAGTTGGAGCGTGGCCTTCGCCGCGCTCCAGTGCTGATCGACATCAGCCGGGTGCCGGGGTTGGGTGGGATCGCTCTGGAGGCTCCCCACCTCCGGATCGGCCCCCTGGTCACCCACAACCGGCTGGTCGCCTCCCGGGAGGTGACGGAGCGGGCCGGCGTGCTGGCCCAGGCGGCGTGGGCCGTCGGTGCGCCGGCCATCCGCAACCGGGGGACGCTGGGGGGCAATCTGATCACCGCCTCCCCTGCCAACGACACCATCCCTGCCCTGTGGGCTCTGGGGGCTCGGTTGGTCCTCCGCTCGATACGGGGAGAACGGACGGTCCCCATCGCCGAGTTCTACAGGGGGGTCCGCCAGGTCGACCTGGCCCCAGACGAGATGCTGGTGGAGGTCCGGGTGCCGCCGATGCACCCGGACGAGCGCGGGGTTTTCCTGAAACTGGGGCTGCGCCGGGCGCTGGCGATCTCCCTGGTCAACGCGGCGGTGGTGGTCCGGCTGGAGGACGGACGGGTGACGCGGGCGCGGATCGCACTGGGGAGCGTGGCCCCCACGATCATTCGTGCGCCGGAGGCGGAGGGCGTGCTGGTGGGTGGGCCGCTTTCGGAGGAGCAGATCGAGCGGGCGGCGGAACTGGCGGCGCGGGCGGCGGTCCCCATCGACGACATCCGCGCCGGGGCGGAGTACCGGCGGCGGATGGTGCAGGTGTTGGTGCGGCGGGCGCTCCGAATGATCGCCGAAGGAGAGGAGCCATCGCGGCCGGATCCTCTTCCCCTCCTCTGGGGTCGCACCGACGGCCGGTTCCCCC
>DROW01000044.1 GCA_011388675.1 Chloroflexota bacterium
GACGCGCAACAGGGCCTGGGGACCGGTCGGTCCCTCCCGCACGGCCAGGGCCAGGATGGCCAGGTTGTCCCCCCGCTCTCCCACGCGCAGGAAACGGACCTCGCCAGGCAGGGGCGGCAGCCCTTCGGGTAGCACCCCATCGGAGAGGAGGACGAAGCGGGGGTCGGGTATCCCCGCGGCGAGTCCGGCGGCGAGGGCGAAACTGGCCTCCCAGTCGGCGGGGCCGTCGGTGGGACGGGCCTCCTCCAGCGCGCGGCGCAGCGCAGCCCGGTCGGTCGTGGCGGCGGAGAGGACCCGGGGCTGCGGCCCCACCAGCACCACCGTCGCCGCGTCGTTCGGCCCCAGCCCCGCCACGATCTCCAGCGCCGCTCGCCGGGCCACCTCGAAGCGGGTGGGATCGGCATCGGTGGCCTGCATACTGGCGGAGCCATCGAGCAGGATGACGACGCTTCCCGCGACGGGCGTGCGGGTGGTCAGGAAGGGGCGCGCCAGGGCCAGGACCAGGAGGGCCAGGGCGAGCAGTTGGAGCAGCAGGAGCAGGTTCCGACGGAGCCGCTGCCAGGGGGTGTTGGCCTCCCGGTCGCGCAGCAGCCGCCGCCAGAGGAGCGTGCTGGAGACCCATACCTCCCGCCGTCGGAGTTTGAGCATATAGAGCAGGAGGATGGGGAGGGCGAGTAGGGCAAGTGTGAGTGCTGGGATGTTTAGAAAGCCCATAGGTGTGATGCGTGATGCGTGATGCGTGTCAGCGGAGGAGGCGGGCGCGGCGGAGGTCGTGGAGGAGAGCGCGGTCGAGGGGAGTGGCGGTGGTGAGGGGGACGTAGAGGCCGTCGCGGGCGCGGCAGGCGGCGCGGATTTCCTCCCGCCAGGCCGCCAACCGTCGCCGGTACAGGTTCCGCATCCCGCCGTCCACCGTCACCTCTTGAATCTCCCCCGTCTCCACGTCCACCAGCCGCAGGTCGCCTCCCAGCGGCGGGTCCACCTCGTCGGGGGTGAGGAGGTGGAGGAGGGCGACCTCGTGGCCGCGGGCCGCCAGCGCCGTCAGCCCCTCCACGTAGCCGGTGGGGGAGAACAGGTCGGAGATCAGCACCGCCAGCCCGGCCCGTCCCCCGGCGAAACCGTAGGTCCGCAGGGCTGCGTTGAGGTCGGTGGTCCCTTCGGCCTCCAGTCCCTCCAGCCACTCGAACAGCCGGAGCGCGTTCCCCTGCCCCCGCACCGGCCCGAACGTCGCGGCGACCTCACCTCCCCGCAGCAGGGCCACCTGCAGCCGGTCTCCGCCGACCAGCGCCACGTACCCCAGCGCCGCCGCCAGCCTTCGGGCGTACTCCCACTTATCCTCTTCCTCCTCCGTTTCTCCTTTCCATCCCATCGACCCGCTCCCATCCAGGAACACGTGCACCGCCAGGTCCTCTTCCTCCTCGAACAACTTCACGAACGGTCGCTCCAGCCGGGCGTAGATGTTCCAATCCACCCGCCGCAGGTCGTCCCCGCGGGTGTACTCCCGGTAGTCGGCGAACTCCACCGAGGTCCCGCGCTTGGTGGACCGTCGCTCCCCTTGCACCTGCCCCCGGCGCGGCCGGCGGGTGTGGAAGGAGAGGGTGGTTAGCCGAGCCAGCAAAGTCGGATCAAGCAAGAGGATCATCGTTGTCCCCCGATGGAGGGAAGCGAGGAAGCGGGGAAGCAAGGGGGATGTTGCTCTAGCGGGCGGCTCCGTAGGAGCGGTCCCAGTTGCCGGAGCGACGCTTTCGATGTAAGGCGATGATCAGACCTCCCAGCATTTGCTGAACGTCGTTGCAGAGCAGGTTGACCATCGCGGCGTCGGCTTGGGTGAGCAACCCCGACTCCTCGCAGAAATAGACGTAACTGATGAGTTCGCCTAGCGAACCGCGGGAGATCTCGCAATGACGGATGTAGCCCCCGATGGATCCCTGAGTGTATCCTTCGGCGATGTTGCCGAAGACGGAGATTGCCGCCCCGCGCATCTGGTCGGCAAGCCGGTAGTTCCCCGGAGGAAACCTGTCCGTCAGCCGATAGATGAGCATCGCCAACTCGAATGCTTTTTGCCATACTCTCAACTTCCGGTATCCGGGCAGTCTCAACTCTGCTCTGGTCTGCTTCGGCTGCGTTGTCTGCTTCATCGGTCCGTACCTCCCCAAAAACTTCCCGGCTTCCTCGCTCCTCTTCCTGGCTTCCCGGCTTCCTCGCTTCCCTACTTCCTGACTTCCTGGCTTCCCGGCTTCCTCGCTTCCCCGCTTCCTTGCTTTCTTGCTTCCCAACCTCCTGGTTACACCTCTACACCCCGTATCACCTCCCCCACCACCTCATCCTCGCTGACCCCCTCCGCCTGCGCCTCGAAGTTAAGGAGAATCCGATGGCGCAGCGCGGCGGGGGCGACGGCCCGCACGTCCTCCAGGGCGACGTTGAACCGGCCCGCCATCAGCGCGGCGACCTTCGCCCCCAGGAGCAGCGCCTGCGCACCCCGAGGACTGGCCCCGTACCGGACGTACCGGCGCACGATCTCGGGGGCGCTTTCGTGGTCGGGGTGGGTCGCCAGCACCAGCCGGGCGGCGTACTCGGCCACCGGGGAGGGGGCCGGGACCTGGCGGGCCAACTCCATCATCGCCAGCACCGTCTCCCGATCCGCCACTTTCTCCACCTGCGGCTCCTCCGCCCCCGTGGTCCGGTCCAGGATCTCCACCAACTCCTCCGCCGAGGGATAGGTCACGTTCACCTTGAAGAGGAACCGGTCCAACTGCGCCTCCGGCAGGGGATAGGTCCCCTCCATCTCGATGGGGTTCTGGGTCGCCAGGACCATGAAGGGGGGCTCCAGGGGGTAGGATCGGTTGGCGACGGTGACGGTCCGCTCCTGCATCGCCTCCAGGAGGGCCGACTGGGTCTTGGGCGTGGCCCGGTTGATCTCGTCGGCGAGGAGGAGGTGGGTGAAGACCGGGCCGGGCTGGAAGCGGAAGGTCCGCCGGCCGTCCTCCGTCTCCTCCAGGATGTCGGTGCCGACGATGTCGGCGGGCATCAGGTCGGGGGTGAACTGGATGCGGGCGAACTTCAGGTCGAGGACCTGCGCCAGCGTGCGGACCAGCATCGTCTTGCCCAGGCCAGGGACCCCCTCCAGGAGCACGTGGCCCCCGGCGAAGAGGGCGATGAGGACGTGGCGGACCACCTCCTGTTGCCCCACGATGTACTTACCGACCTCCGCCTCGATGCGGAGGGCGAGTGGGCGGAAGGATGAAGGGGTAGCGACCTGCTGATCGTCTCCACTCTCGCCCTGAGGCTGAGATGCATCAGAAGAACGGTTGGGCTTTGGCATCTTCCTTTCCCCGTGTTATAATGGCTTGCGATGGACCGGATCGAAGCACTGCGACGGCATATTCCTGAGATCGTAGAAGACCTCCCCGTGCGGCTGGTTTACTTGCACGGCTCCGTAGCGCGGGGGGAGGCCACGCCGTTGAGCGACGTGGACCTCGCGCTGGTCTGCGATGAGGGCCTCTCCCCCCGCGAGCGGCTGGAGGTCATCCTCCGAGTGAGCGCCGAGCTGGCGCGCCGGGCCGGGATCGCTGAGGCCGATGTGCGCGTCGTCAACGACGCCCCCCTGGTCCTGCGGGGGCGGGTGGTGTGCGAGGGTGTGCTTCTCTACGCCCGCGACGAGGCCGACCGCATCGCCTACGAGACCCGCACCCGCGACGAGTACTTCGACTTCCTCCCCTTCCACCGTCGCCTCCAGGAAGCGTTCCTGAAGAACGTGCGAGAGCAGGGACTGCTGTATGGTAGACCGTGATACGATAGAACGTTTCATTCGCCTCCTACGCCAGTACTTGAAGCACCTACGTCAACTGGCCGAAGTGCCTGCTGATCGCTTCCTGGCGGACCCTCACCTCATCGGAAGCGCACGGTATTACCTTACGGTGAGCATCGAGGCCTGTCTGGACATCGCCAACCATCTGATCGCCTCCGAGGGGCTTCGCTCGCCCAAGGACTACAAAGACGCGTTCCGCGTCCTCTACGGGGCGGGCATTCTTCCCGACGAACTGAACACCAACTTTAACTCCTCACGGCTCCAACGCCGCGAAATAATCCCTCACGTACTGCTTCATCCCCAACGGGATGTAACTCCCCTCCAGCGCGGCGTGGGCCTGGGCGGCGTAGTCGGCGTAGACCTCGCGGTAGGGCACCGTCGCTCGGCCAGCCGTAGCAGGAAGCGGACGGCGGTCCTGGGGCAGCCCGCCCTCCCCCTCGCGGCCCAGTTCCACCTGCTCGCCCTCCCCCTCCAGCCGATAGGGGACGAACACCTCGTCGTAGGGCGCTCCCGTCCCGGCGTCCTCGTGGTGCCCTGACGACGCCTGCTGCCCCGCCCCCTGTCCCCCTGCTCCCTGCTCCCCTGCTCCTTGCTCCCCTGCTCCTTGCGCCCCTTGCCCCCCTGCTCCCTGCTCCCCTGCTCCTTGCGCCCC
>DROW01000045.1 GCA_011388675.1 Chloroflexota bacterium
GCGGAGAAGGATTGAGATGACATCCGACAGGCGCTGGCAGATCCTCCAGTGCGGTTCAGAGCGATGAGAATCGTCCGAGAGGATTTCCGCACCAGATTGGACCCGCGCTGGCGACGGTACGAGGTCGGCGGGGGAAGGCTGGAGCCGACAGGGGCCTCCCTCCGGTTCGTCGTCGCCGGGGCCACCGCCCGCCGTTACGCCGACGCCCAACTCGACGACTACCAGGGGGTCCCCCGACGGCGCTTCCCCTGGCGTCCTCCCCTCCGACTGACGGTGCGGGCCCGCTTCTCCCACCCTTCGGGTACGCTGCGCGGCACGGCGGGCTTCGGCTTCTGGAACGATCCCTTTATGATGACCGGTGCGCGTGTGCCCACCCTTCCCCGCGCCGTCTGGTTCTTCTACGCCTCTCCGCCGTCGGATATGCGGCTGGATCTAGAAGTGCCGGGGTGGGGATGGAAGGCGGCGACCATCGACGCACTGCGGCCCATCGCCTTACCGCTGGCGTTGATCGCCCCGCTGGCGGTGCTGGCGATGAACCTCCGGCCCCTCCGGACAAGGCTGTGGCGTCCCATCCAGCGGGCCCTCCAGATCCAGGAATCGACGCTGCCAGGGGAGATGACGGAATGGCACACCTACCAGTTGACGTGGGGACGGGAGAGAAGCCGCTTTGAAGTGGATGGAGAGCCGGTGCTGGACCAGGCCCCTTCGCCGCGGGGGCCGCTGGGCTTCGTGATGTGGCTGGACAACCAGTATATGGTGATCACCCCGTGGGGCCGGGTGAGGTGGGGGCTGCTGGAAGTTCCCAGCCAACAGTGGATGGAAGTAGATCGACTGGAGATCGAGCCGATCGAATGAGGAACGTTACCAGGGCAGGAAAAACGTCTCCGTCGTCGTGGTGGCATCCCAGAATTTGACCTTCACCTCCACGACGACGCGCTTTCCCAAGCGGGTGGGGGGGACCCGGAAGGAGACCTGCGTGATGCCCCGCTCGTCCGTCCGCGGCAGGGAGAAGGTCTCGACGGTCGAAGAATAGTGAACGATGGCGATCACCTCCGCGTCGCGGACAGGGCGGCGTTCTTTGTCGGCCACGTACACGAAGAGCGTCTGCACCTCTCCGATGCTGATCACCGGGTGCTGCAGCGTGACCCATACCCGCAGGATGTTTTCCTCTTCGACGGATGGAGAGGCCGTGTTGAACTTCTTCCCCCTCGATTGCGGCCGGAGATACTCCTCTGGCACACCGAACCGGCGGATGTATTCCCATCCCAGGGGACTCAGCACGACTCGGTCGTTCCGGGGGCGCTCCGGGTGCCACTCCATTCGCATCCGCTGGAAATACTGGACGATGTACCCCCCCTCGGCCATCGGCTCGGAGATGGGGTATCCGAACACGTCCAGGCCCCCGTTGTGATCGTAGAAATCGAGGAAAGCGAAGGAGACCGTGTGCCCCGTCTCCGGGAAGTAGCGCCGGAAGGGGGTCTCGTAGGGGCGCGGGGGAGAGGGGATCGGTGGCTGGCGGTAGCCGAGGATGTCCCCCAGCAGGCCCAGTTGGACCTTGTAGGGCTCGGGGTTCTCCGGATGCCATTCCATCCGCGCGTTGTCGAAGAACTGGACCCAGAGGCCGATGCGGGCGTCGTAGAAGAACTCGCTCTCCGGATACCCGAAGATTCTCAGGCCTCCGTACCGGTCGAAGAACTCCAGGAAGGGACCCACTACATAGTGCCCCGTGCGGCTGAAGTATCGGGAGGGAACGTCGTCGCCGATAAAGGGGCTGGGAACGGGGGGAGGGTTTTGTGCTCGCACGTTCTGCGTCGGGAAGGCGATCCCCAGGACCACCAGGAGCCCTACCAGATAACAGGAGATGGCCCATTTCCTCATTTTCGCCCTCCCAATCGCCGTCCCTTTGCCGCCGACCCCATACTTGTGCCTCGCTTATGTATTTTTGATTATAATCAACCAAACACTTTTCGCAAATTCTCGCTCTGACCTTCGGACAGGGGTTCGGACACGGTCAGGTAGGGGCCAGGACGGGGGCGCGGAGGGGGTGTGCTTCGGAGTAGGGGCAGATTGAGAAGGGCCTGGACGCCCTCACCCCCCCACAGGTGGGTGAGGGGGAGGGTGGCCCGCCAGCGGCGGGCCGGGTGGGGGGGGCCTGCTTGACGATTTTCCCCCTATGATGTATACTATACCCCAGTATGGTATGCGTACAACTGAGCGGTGAGGAGGGAACGAATGCCGGTGTACGAATACCGTTGCAAGAAATGCAACGTCAAGTTCGAGAAATTCGTTCGCTCTCTCTCGGCTCAAAACGCGGTCCAGTGCCCGCGGTGCGGAAGCGAAGAGGTGGAGAAAGCGGTCTCCCTCTTCGGGGTGGGGAACCGCTCCCGTTCCGCCGCCTCCTCCTGCACCACGGGCTCGGTTTGAGGCCTTCCGTGAGGAGAGGCCGTGAGCCTCAAGGATGGAAAGCATGAGCATTCAAGATCCGGCGGTAAAGACTGAACTGCTGAAGCGGCTGCGGCGCATCGAAGGGCAAACGCGCGGCGTGGCCCGTATGATCGAGGAAGGACGGGATTGCCAGGAGATCCTCCAACAACTGGCCGCCATCCGTTCCGCGGTCTATCAGGCCAGCCTCCGGCTGATGCGCTCGTTCGCCATTGAATGCATCCACGCCTCCGAGGACTCGCCCGAAGAGGCGGTGGAGGCGCTGATCAAAGCGCTCTCCCGGATCTCGTGAGGCGTGAAGCGCAATGCGTAACGTGTGGCCCGCAATCTTAAAAGGAGGTTTCTGATGACTTTGTTAGGCGACGACGTCCGTCAACAAGTAGTAGAGTTTCTGAAGGACCTGGCAGGGCCGGTCCGCCTGGTGGTGTTTACCCAGGAATTCGAATGCGAGTACTGCGCTGAGACCCGGCAGTTGGCCGAGGAACTCGGCGAGTTGTCCGATCAGATCACCGTAGAGGTGTACGACTTCCAGGCGAACAAGGAGAAGGCGGAAGAACTGGGCATCGACAAGATCCCAGCCATCGCCGTGATCGGCAAAGAGGACTACGGCGTCCGCTTCTACGGCATCCCCTCCGGCTACGAATTCACCTCCCTTCTGCACGCCGTTCGCACGGTGGCGGCGGGAGAGCCGGAGCTGAGCGAGGAGGGGAAGAAGTTCCTCGCCGAGATCGACCGCCCGCTCCATATCCAGGTCTTCGTGACGCCGACCTGCCCCTACTGCCCGCACGCGGTGACGCTGGCCCATCAGATGGCCATCGCCAGCCCCAACGTCCGGGCGGATATGGTCGAGGCGATGGAGTTCCCCCATCTGGCCGTGAAGTACCAGGTGATGGGCGTGCCGCGGACCGTCATCAACGAGACGGTCCACCTGGAGGGAGCAGCGCCCGAGCCGATGGTGCTGGACAAGATCCGAGAAGCACTTCAGGAGGCAGAGGGATAGCCTATGGAGATCAAACCCCTGATCACCGGCTTCGAACCACAGGAGAAACCCGCGGGCGAGGAGGGCGAAAAGCCCGCCGTCTACGACGTGATCATCCTGGGCGCGGGACCGGCGGGGCTCACTGCCGCCATCTACACCGGCCGCGCCCGGCTGAAGACCCTGGTCATCGCCGGCTCTCTCCCCGGCGGGGAACCCTCCAACACCGATCTGGTCGAGAATTACCCCGGCTTCCCCGAGGGGATCGCCGGAATGGACCTGGCCCAACGGTTCCAGAGTCAGGCCGAGCGATTCGGCGCCGAGATCGTCCTCGACGAGGCGACGGCGGTGGATTTCTCCCAGGAGCCCTTTACCATCCACACCTACTCGACCGTCTACAAAGGGCGGACCGTCATCATCGCCACGGGCGCCGAACCGCGCCGGTTGGGGGTCCCAGGCGAGGACAAGTTCTTCGGCCGGGGCGTCTCCGCCTGCGCCACCTGCGACGGCTTCTTCTACAAGGACAAGCGGGTGGTGGTGGTCGGCGGCGGCGATAGCGCCATCGCCGAGGGGCTCTTCCTCACCAAGTTCGCCAGCGAGGTCGTCGTCATCCATCGGCGGGACCAACTGCGGGCGACCCAGATCCTCCAAGAGCGTGCTTTCGCCAACCCGAAGATGCGCTTCGTCTGGGATTCGGTGGTCGAAGAGATCCTGGGGGACGAGATGGTGACCGGCGTGCGGGTGCGGAACGTGAAGACCGGAGAGACCTCCGTCATCGAGACGGACGGCGTCTTCGTCTACATCGGGATGGTGCCAAAGACGAAACTGTTCGTCGGCCAACTGAAACTGGACGAGCAGGGATACATCGTCGCCGACCGGCACCAGCGGACCAACGTGCCGGGGGTCTTCGCCGCCGGGGACGTGCAGGACCCCAACTACCGGCAGATCGTCATCGCGGCCGGGACCGGCGCGGTGGCGGCGATGGAGGCGGAGCGGTTCCTCAGCGAGTACTGGCAGACCCACCACGCGGAGGCGAAGCCATCGTAGAGGGATCGTGAGATGGAGATCGGCCTGTTCCCCCGCCCCTCCGAAGTGTACGACGTGGTAATCATCGGCGGCGGTCCCGCCGGGGCTACCACCGCTCTCTACACCGCGCGGGCCGGGTTCCGAACCCTGGTGGTGGACAAAGGGCTGACCGCCGGTGCGCTCGGGATGGCTTCGAAGATCGTCAACTATCCGGGGATTCCGGGCCCCCTCAGCGGCGCGGAACTGGTCCGGCGCATCCGCGATCAGGCCGCCTCTTTCGGAGCCCAGTTCACCACGGATAAGGTGCTTCGCGTGGATCTGAGGAGCGAGCCCAAGCAGGTGTGGGGCGGCCGGGGGACCTATCAGGGGCGAGTAGTGGTCATCGCCACCGGTGCGATGGGACGGACCCGCCACATCCCTGGCGAAGAGCGTCTGCTGGGGCGGGGCGTCAGTTACTGCGCCACCTGCGACGGCCCCTTCTTCGGCGGCAAAGAAGTAGCAGTCGTCGGCAACAACGACGAGGCGGTGGAGGAAGCGCTCACCCTGACCCGTTTCGCCGCCCGCGTTCACCTCCTCAGCCCGACGGCGAAACTCGCGGTCTCCCCCGAACTGGCATCTGAGGCCTCCGACCACCCCGGAATGACCATCTACAACGCGGCGAAGGTGCGAGAGATCCTGGGAGAGCAGCACGTCGAAGGGGTCCGGTTCGTCTTCCAGGGCGAGGAACGGACCCTACCCGTCGCCGGCGTCTTCGTTTACCTGCAGGGGAACGTGCCGGTGATCGATTTCCTCCAGGACCAGTTACCCACCGGGGAGGGAGGATGCCTGCTGGTGGACGAGAATTTCCAGACCCCGATCCCCGGGGTCTTCGCCGTTGGGGACGTGCTTTGTCGCCACCTGAAACAGGCGGTGGTGGCAGCAGCCGACGGCGTCATCGCCGCGATGGCCATCGACCGGCTTTTGCGCGGGCGGAAGAAACTGCGACCCGATTGGTCGTGATCCTTAACGGAGGTAGAGAGAAACGTGGCACGGGACCGAAAAGAGCGAAAGAAGCAACCAAGAGTGATCATCTTCACGACGCCTACTTGCAGTTTCTGTCGCGCGGCGAAGACGTACCTGCGGCAGCGGGGGATCCGCTTCCGCGAGGTAGACGTCTCCAGGGACCAGGCTGCGCTGCGCGATATGGTCCGACGCAGTGGGCAACAAGGGGTGCCGGTCATCCAGATCGGCAACAAGATCGTCGTCGGTTTCGACCGGCCGAAGATCGACCGGTTGCTGGGATTGGGTTAAACCGCCGAGGCGCAGAGACCGCAGAGAGACTTCTTGAAAACTCTGCGTTCTCCGCGTCCCTGCGGTAAGAAATCGAAAAAACAGATGAGGAGGTACGATGAAGATGAAGATCGAACCGTTGGGTGCACGGGTGTTGATTCGCCCTCTGGAGGATGAGCAGACCTTCGCTGGCGGCCGACTGGTGTTGCCGGACACGGCCAAGGAGAAACCCCAACGAGGCATCATTGAGGCAGTGGGGGACGAGGAAGAGATGACCACCGACTTGGCCGTGGGGGACAAGGTGATCTTCCCCAAGTACACCGGCACGGAGATCCGCCTGGACGGCGTGGACTACCTGATTATGGACGAGTCGGACGTGCTGGCCCGCATTCGGGAGGAGTGATGGTCAATCTCCGGATCGACGGGGGGCGCTGCCCGCCCTGCCTCCGTTGCCTGGCAGCGATCGCCTGCCTGAAGGGAGCGCTGGTGCAGGAAAGGGCAGGCACGCCCCCCGTCCTGGATCCGGACCGCTGCTCCGGTTGTGGATTCTGCGGGCCAGCCTGCCCGCACGACGCGGTCGTCGAAGAGGAGGTTCCCGTACATGCCTGACCATCCTTCTCCGACCAAAATCCCTCGCGTGGACGAAGGCCGCTGCCACGCCTGCCGCCGCTGTGTGGCGCGCAAGGTCTGCCGATCGAAAGCCCTCGTCGCCATCGACCCGGGAGAACCCCCGTTCGTGGACGGCAATCGATGCTACGGCTGCTTGGCCTGCGTGCCAGCGTGCCCGTATGAGGCGATCGTCGTTTAACAGGATGGAAGACCGTCGGCTGATTGAGCGGGTAGAGGAACTGACGGCAGCGACCCGTGCTCTGGCCCGAGAGGTAGAGCGGTTGCAGCAATGGCACCCCCTTGCAGGCAGCATCCGCCACGTGCTCTGGCGCAATTTCCTGCGCGGCGTGGCCTTCGGATTGGGGCAGACGGTGGGAGCCGTGCTGTTGCTGGCGCTCCTGGCGTGGCTACTGAGCCAACTCCAGGTCGTGCCGGTATTGGGCGAATGGATCGCCCGGCTGCTCGAAGCGATCCAGACGGCCCAGAAGGGGCTGAGGTAGCCCGTCAAGGATAGGAAAGGAGGGAGATGGGCACAACAAGGCGACTGGTGGTGATCGGTGGCGTGGCGGCCGGGATGAGCGCGGCTTCCAAAGCCCGTCGCACCGATCCCGAAATGGAGATCGTCGTTTACGAGAAATCGGGCTTCGTCTCCTACGGGGCCTGCGGACTTCCCTACTACGTTCAGGGCATCATTGAGGACCATAACACCCTCGTCGCCCGGACGCCGGAGCAGTTCGCCCGGCAGGGGATCCAGGTGCACCTGCATCACGAGGTGACGGAGATCGACCCGGAGAGCCGCCGGGTGCAGGTGCGGGACCTGGGTGCGGGTCGGGAGTTCGGGGTGGAGTACGACCGACTGGTGCTGACCACCGGCGGCGACGCCGCCCGCCCCCCGTTCCCCGGCATCGACCGGAAGGGGGTCTTCACCCTGCGCCGGGTGGAGGACGGTATCGCGCTGCGCCGCTTCATCGAGGAGAACGAGCCGAAACGGGCGGTCATCGTCGGCGGGGGCTACATCGGAATGGAAATGGCCGAAGCGTTCCGGTCGCGCGGCCTGGAGGTCACGGTGGTGGAGATGCTCCCTCAGTTGGTCCCTAACCTAGACGCCGAAATGGCCGTGCTGGTCCGGGAGGAATTGGAGCGGAACGGGGTGCAGGTTCTCCTTGAACACCGCGTCGAAGAGATCGGCGGGGACGAACGAGTGGAAGCGGTGGTCGCCTCCGGCGAAGAGGTCCCAGCCGACCTGGTGCTGGTGGCCGTAGGGGTGCGGCCCAACACGGCCCTGGCCCGCCAGGCCGGGATCGCGCTGGGGCCGACGGGGGCGGTGGCGGTGGACGACCACCAACGGACGAACGTTGAGGGGGTCTTCGCCGCGGGCGACGTGGCCGAGGCCCGGCACATCGTCACCGGCAAGCCGGTCTACATCCCTCTGGGCACCACCGCCAACAAGCAGGGGCGGGTGGCCGGGGAGAACGCCGCTGGTGGGGACGCGGTCTTCCACGGCGTGGCGGGCACCGCCGTGGCGAAGGTGTTCGATCTGGAGGTGGCCCGCACCGGCCTGACGGAGCGGCAGGCGCGAGAGGAGGGGTTCGAGCCGCTGAGCACGACGGTCAAAGCGGCCTCCCAGGCCCACTATTACCCAGGCGGTGGCCCGCTCCACGTCCGGCTGGTCTTTCAGAAGGACGGACGGCTGCTGGGCGCGCAGATGGTGGGCAAGGGGGCGGCGAAGCGGATTGACGTCGTCGCCGCCGCCCTGCAGGCGGGGTGGGGGATCCGGGACCTGCAGCGGCTGGACCTGAGTTACGCACCTCCCTTCGCCCCGGTGTGGGATCCCATCCTGGTGGCGGCCAACGTGGCGGAGAAAGCGATCCGGTGAAGGAGTACGACGCCATCGTCGTGGGGGCCGGACCGGCGGGAGGCTCCGCAGCCTACTGGCTGGGCGAGGCCGGGAGACGGGTCCTGGTCCTGGAGAAAGAACGCCTCCCCCGCTACAAACCCTGCGGCGGGGGAGTCCCCAAGGCCGTCTTCGACCGGTTCCCGTTCGACTTCTCCCCCGTGATCGAGCGGGAGATCAGCCGGGTCCGGTTCCGCTTCCGGGATGGGCGGGAGGTCGTGGCCGACCTGCCGGGCAAACCGGTGGCGATGGTGATGCGGGACCGGTTCGACTACCACATCCTGCAGCACGCCCGCGCGGAGGTGCGGGACGGCTCGCCGGTGGTCGCGCTGCGGCAGGACGGCGACGGCGTGGAGGTGGAGACGGCCTCGGGAGAGACCTTCCGGGGCCGTTATCTCATCGGGGCCGACGGGGCCAACTCCCGCGTGGCCCGTTGGGCGGGGCTACGAGGGGGGAAACGGATGGGGGCCGCCCTGGAGGTGGAGGTCCCGGCGGACGACGCGCTGCTGGAGGAATACCGGGAGACGGTCCTCTTTCTCCTAGGGACTCCCCCGCTGGGGTACCTCTGGGTCTTCCCCAAAGCGGAGCACCTATCGGTGGGGATCGGGACCTTCCTGGGGAAGAACGCGGCGATGCGGGAGGTCCTCCGGCGGGAGATGGCCCGTCTGGGCATCGACGTGGAGGGGTACCCGGAGCACGGTCACCCCTTGCCGATCTATCTGCGGCGCGAGGCATTGCACCGGGGGAGGGTCCTCCTGGCGGGGGACGCCGGGGGCCTTGTGGACCCGCTACTGGGCGAGGGAATCCGCCACGCGATCGACAGCGGGCGGATGGCGGCGGAGGCGGTGTTGCAGGAGGACCCTGCCGGATACACCGTCCGTGTGCAGCGGACGCTGGGGGCGAACCTCCGTTGGGGGCTGCGGTGGGCGAAGGTGTTCTACCACCACCCCTGGGGGAGTTTCGAACTCGGCGTGCGCAACCCGCGATTCCTTGACCTTTTCCTCCGCCTGTTCGCCGGTCGGACGACCTACCGTCGGATGGCCCTGCGGGCCCCGTTGGACGTCCTGCTGGGCCTTCCCCGCCGCCGCCCCGCTGTCCCACCTTGAACCTTGCATCTGTAGCCTGTGTCCTGTATCTTTCTGAGAGGAGGTACCGATGCTCAGCCGAAACTACCAGGATGTCGCGCCAGAACCCGTGGGGGAGGGGATCACCATCCGTTGGGTGATCAGCAAGCCGGAGGGAGCCCCCAACTTCGCGATGCGGGTCATCGAGTTCGCGCCGGGAGCGGTCTTCGAGGAGCACCAGCACCCCTACGAACACGAGATCTTCGTGTTGGAGGGGGAAGGCGTAGCCCACGGGCCGGACGGCGAGGTCGAGATGCGCCCCGGCGTGGCCCTTTACATCCCCCCGGACGAACCCCACGGCTACCGAAACACCGGTAAGGGGGTGTTGCGGTTCATCTGCGTCATCCCCCATCCGGAATAAAAAACCCGAAGTCGACCCTTGAACGCGGAGGGCGCGGAGAGCGGATGGAAAACTCCGCGCCCTCCGCGCCTCTACGGCATCCATCTCTCGCCTCTGGCGGAGCACCCACCAGAGCCCTCCGAGCCTCACTTCAATAGACACCTCTGCTGGACAAGAGGGGCAAAAAGGTCTATAATCGCCCCGCCCGGATGGGGAAAAATCGTCGATCAGAGGATCTATGCGCTGTCCAGATTGTGGTCACGAGGTCCCAGAGCCGCTTGTGCTCTGCCCTTATTGCGGACTGAACATCGAGGAAACCCAGCCGATCAAGCGACGAAAGAACCGTCAGGCTCGCCTTTCGGCCGCTCTGGACGAGACCGTTCCCATTCTCCTCTCCCAGTCGCAGGAGGAACCTCCTCCCGCGCCCACGTTCTGGCAACGGGTCCGCTTCGTGCTCGGCTCCCTTCTTATTTTCCTTCTGATGTTGCTCCTCTCCAGCGCCCTCGGGATCTACGCTGGGTACAGACAGGGGGAGATCGAGCGTGCCGCCCGCAGCGCCACCGCCGCGGCCGACCATTACACCCGCGGCCTGGCCTATCTGGACAGCGGGGAGTACGAGCGAGCCATCGCCGAGTTCCGCTACGCCCTCCAACTCAAGCCGGACGATCCGCTGGCTGCCCAGGGGCTGGAGGAGGCGATGGCGCGCCTGTCCGCCCGTCCCACCCCCACCTCCCAAGCGCGGGAGGACATCGCCGCCGAACTGTTCGCCCGTGGGGAGGCCGCCTTCCAGGCCGAGGATTGGGAACCGGCGATCGAGGCCCTGAGCCAGTTGCGCGGCTTCGACCCCGACTACCGCCGGGACGAGGTAGAGGAGATGCTCTGCACCAGCCTCTACCAGTACGGGATGGCCTTGCTGAGCGAGGAAGGGGAAGACGCTCCGTTGGAAAAGGGCATCTTCTACCTCGACCAGGCCCAGCAGATCTGCCCGCTCCCCCAGGAAGCGCTTTGGGAGCGGGAGATGGCCCACCGCTATCTGACCGCGCTGGGCTACTGGGGGGTGGACTGGGAGCAGTGCATCCGGCGGTTCGAGGAGTTGTACACCCTGGCCCCGGCCTACCGCGACGTTTACACCCGCCTCTACCAAGCCCACGTCCTCTACGGCGACCTGTGGGCCGAGGAGGGGGAGATGTGTCCGGCGGCGGCTGAGTACGCCCGCGCGCTGGAACTCCTGCAGAGCGACGCCCTGCAGGAGAAGCGGGACCGGGCGGCCGAGGTCTGCGCCGCCGCTACGCCGACCCCGATCCCACCGATCACCGGGACCCTACCCACCACCAACACCTACACCATCCCCGACTTCCGGGTCGGACGGCTGGCCTACCCCGCTTACAACCCCCAGACCGGGCTGTACGACATCTACATCCTCGTCGCGGGCGGCGGCGGTCCGCTCCGCCTCGCCGCGGGGGCCGACCAACCCTCCTGGCTCTGGGGGAGCGACCGGCTGGTCTACCGCAACCTCCTCGCCCCCGGCATCTCCCTCATCCAACCGGGTGGGCAGCCGGTGACATTGCGGGCCGACCCCGGCGCGTCCTCCCCCACCCTCTCCCCCGACGGGAGCCGGTACGCCTACGCCGCACAGGATGGCTACATCTACATCGCCCGCACCGACGGGACCGGCGAGCCGGAGGCGGTGGCACCGGGATGGGGGCCAGCGTGGGGGCCGTCGGGTCTGCTGGCCTGGACCGGCTGCGACGATGAGGGTTGCGGCATCTTCATCGACAACCCCGACGACGATCAGCCACCCCGGCGGCTGACCAGCGACCGGAACGACATCGGCCTCCATTGGCACCCCAACGGCGAGATGCTGGCCTATATGTCGGACCACGCGGGGGATTGGGACCTCTACCTCCTGCACATCAGCGGGGGCGTGCAGATCCTGGTAGACACGCCGGACATCGACGCGCTGCCCGCCTGGGCTCCCGACGGCTCCGCGCTCATCTTCCTGGGTTATCGGGACGACCAGTGGGCGATCTACCTGGCGGATGCGAACGGCACCAACGCCCGCCCGATCATCGCCCTCGGGGATACGATGCCCGGCTGGATGAACCAGCGGATCTCCTGGGCACCTTGACGGGAAGGCCCAATAGCGGTATACTTGAACCGCAGAGACGCAGAGAACGCAGAGGATCATCTGAAACTCTGTGTCCTCTGCGCCTCTGCGGTGAAATAGAAACATCGGGGCGTAGCTCAGGCAGGTCAGAGCGCCCGGTTTGGGACCGGGAGGTTCGCCGGTTCAAGTCCGGCCGCCCCGACTGATCTGCGGGCGTTGCAAAATGGTATTGCCGCAGCCTTCCAAGCTGCTGTTGCGGGTTCGATTCCCGCCGCCCGCTCTAACTCACCGCTGGTCGTCCGCCCCGAACGGCACCGATGACCAGCGCTTGGCGTCCCTCCGGGCCCGTAGCTCAACGGTCAGAGCAACCGGCTCATAACCGGTTGGTTGCAGGTTCGAATCCTGCCGGGCCCATCGCAACGCCCCCGGCCGATGAGCCGGGGGCGGATCGTCTCCGAGTGTGAGAGATGACTACACCACAGGTATACCTGAAAAAAGGGCGCGAACAGTCGGTGCTGCGCCGCCACCCCTGGATCTTCTCCGGAGCGATCGGACGCATCGAGGGAAGCCCTGCCAACGGGGACGTGGTGGAGGTGTACGGCGCGGACGGCCGGTGGCTGGCCCGCGGCACCTACAGCCGCCGCTCCCAGATCGCCGTCCGGATCCTCACCTGGGATGCCGACGAAGCCATCGACAACGCCTTCTGGCGCCACCGTTTGGAGCGGGCCGTCGCCGCCCGCTCCGCCCTCGCCGACGATCCCGCCACCACCGCCTACCGACTGGTCCACGCCGAGTCGGACGGCCTGCCCGGCCTGATCGTCGACCGGTACGCTGACTTCCTGGTCGTCCAATTCCTGACGACGGGGGTGGAGAAGCAACGGGGGCCGATTTTGGACGCCCTCAGCGACCTGCTTTCCCCCCGGGGGATCTTCGAGCGGTCCGACGTGGAGGTGCGAGAAAAGGAAGGGCTGCCCCTCCGGACCGGCCGGGTGCGGGGGAAGGAACCGCCCCACCTCGTGGAGGTGCTGGAGAACGGACACCGCTTCTGGGTGGATCTGCGGTCCGGTCAGAAGACCGGCTTCTACCTCGACCAGCGGGAGAATCGGGCTCGCCTGCCCGCCTTCTGCGCAGGGGCGGAGGTGCTGGACGGGTTCGCCTACACTGGCGCGTTCGCCGTCTACGCGGTGGCGGGCGGCGCGAGCCGGGTGACGTTGGTGGAGGCATCCGGCGTGGCCCTGGGGATGGCCCGACAGAACCTGAGCCTCAACGGAGTGGACATCGGTCAGCACGAGTTCGTCGAAGGGAACCTCTTCCGCGTCCTGCGGCGATTCTGGAACGAAGGGCGGACCTTCGACGTGGTGGTGCTGGACCCGCCGAAGTTCGCCCCGGCGGTCAAGGACGTCGAACGGGCGGCCCGGGCCTACAAAGACGTCAACCTGCTGGCCTTCCGGCTGCTCCGCCCCGGCGGCGTCCTCTTCACCACCTCCTGCTCCGGCGTGGTCCGCCCCGACCTGTTCCAGAAGATCGTCTTCAGCGCGGCGTTGGACGCAGGGCGGGACGCCCAGATCATCGGCTACCTCCATCAGGCGGCCGACCACCCAGTGGCGTTGACCTTCCCTGAGGGGGCCTACTTGAAGGGGCTGATCTGCCGGGTGTGGTAGGAAGAAATCACAGAGGCACAGAGGACACAGAGCCTCTCTCAAATCTCTGTGTCCTCTGTGCCTCCGTGGTTAACTCACCCCTCGACCGTCCCCGCCCCGTCTGCAGCCCGGCAGACGTAGACGGTGGGAGGACGGCCGAAGGCTTGCTCGTAGGTCCGCGAGACGTGGGCCTGGAAGGGGCCGACGACATCGGCGTCGACCAGGGCC
>DROW01000046.1 GCA_011388675.1 Chloroflexota bacterium
GCCCAGGTTGTTGAGGCTCGTTGCCAGGTCGGGCAGGAAGGCCTGGGGGTTGGCCTGGGCCAGTTTCCGGCGGATCTCCACCGCCTCCTGGGTGGCCGCCAGCGCCTCCTCCCGCCGACCCAGGGCGGAAAGGTCACGGCCCAGGTTGTTGAGGCTCATCGCCAGGTCGGGCAAGAAGGCCTGGGGGTTGGCCTGGGCCAGTTTCCGGTAGTGCTCCACCGCCTCCTGGGTGGCCCGCAGCGCCTCCTCCCGCCGACCCAGGGCGGAGAGGGCTACGCCCAGGTTGTTGAGGCTCCCTGCCAGGTCGGGGAGGAAGGCCTGGGGGTTGGCGTGGGCCAGTTTCCGGCGGATCTCCACCGCCTCCTGCGTCGCCGCCAGCGCCTCCTTCCGGCGGCCGAGGTCGGAGAGGCGATTGCCCAGGTTGTTGAGGCTCGTAGCCAGCAACGGCTCGAACCGTTCGGGGTCCTGCTCGGCCAGCCGTTGGTAGGCTTCCTTAACTTCCTGCGTCACCTCCAGGGCCTCACGGCGCTTGCCCAGCGCGCCCAGCGCCAGCCCGAGATTGCCCAGTGCAGCCACACGGTCGGGATCTTCTTTCGGCAACAGGTCGGCCTGGAGCCGGTAGAAGCGGGCCAGGAAGGAGCGCAGGAACAGGGTGCGCTCGGGGTGCGGGAGTGCCCGCTGCCAGGCCCCCAGCCAGGCCCTGACCACCTCGGGCGGCAGACCCTTCGCCGTCCCCTCCAGCCAGCGGGCCACGGTCTCCAGCGCGGCCTCCGCCGCCTCCTCCGCGCCCGGCACGGCCGCCTCGCTCAGCCGGGGCAGCACCTCCACCACCAGCCGGATCGGCCAGAACGGAGCGAGCAGTTCCGGAACGCGGCTCCCATCGATCGCCACCGGCCCGCCCGCTTCCCCCGCCAGCCGTCGGGCCGTCGCGTACGCCTCGGCCACCTCCTCCGGCGTGGGCAGGGCCGCCTCCACCAGCCCCCCCAGGCCCTCCCTGTACCGCGTCCCCACTCTCTCCTCGTACCGGGCCAGGACTAGGTCGGCCAGGGGGTCGGGGGCGATGGGCGGGAGGGACCACCGCTCCCCCTCCGGGGCGGGGAAGAGGGCCGTCAGCCGCTTGGCCAGCCAGTGGGGGGCCAGCCGCTCCCCCGTCGCCGTCTGCGCCCGCAGGGGGTAATGGGCCTCCCACCAGGCCGCCACCGCCTCCGGGTCGGCGAAGGGCCGGCCCAGGCTGGCCGCCGCCAGCGCCCGCTCGATCCGGTCCCGCGCCTCCCGCCACACCTCGGGGGTCTTCAGCAGTTCCTCCCCGCCCTGGGCGCGCAGCGCCTTCCGCCACCGCTTCTGTTCCCACTTTGTCCACAAATCGTTCAGAACCGCCACCTCGTCCCGGCTTTGGGCCACCCGGTGGCCGTGGGCGGCCAGGAGGGCCAGCGCCGCAAGCGCCAGGGCGGTCCGGGGGAGGTCGTCGGGGTCGTAGTCCACCTCGGGGGGAGCGTCCGGCGGGGCCAGTCGCTCCCGGAACACCGCGCGGGCGGCGCGGAAGATCGCCTGCCGGTCCTCCGGCGCGTCCACCCGGGGCACCTTTCGCACCTCGTAGTGGACCATCGCCTCCCCCAGCGCCTCGGTCACGTAGCCGGCCGTCTCGGCCTGGGGGTTGGCGCGCATCAGGAAGAGGAGGGCCAGGGGATGCGCCCGCTCGTGGGCGCTTTCCCGGACCGCCTCCATCAGCCGCCGCAGTTCCTCCTCCGACCGCTGCCCGGCGTAGTCCACGACGAGGAGGGTGGGCCGCTCCGGGTGGCCCCAGGTCTGGCTCCAGGTCTGGAGGTGTTCGTCCCACCCGGGGGTGATGGTCCGTTCGGGGACGAAGAAGGCCTGCCAGGGGACCTCCCCCCCTCCCCCCGCCGCCGGGGGCGCGACACGTCGCGCCCCTACCGGCGGCACCCCCCTCCCCCTCTCCCATCGGGAGAGGGGGAGGAGGGATGGGGAGGAGGGGGTGAGGTCATCCCCCCCACCCCCCGCCCCCAACGCCCAGGCCACCTCCACCGCCATCCGGGTCTTGCCCACGCCGCCGGGCCCCCAGAGGATCCAGGCGCGGGTATCTTGGGGGGAGAGGGCCCGCAGGGCCCCGACGATCTCGTCCCGCAGGGCCTGGTGGGCACGGCCCCGGAAGGGGACGAGCCGGTAGGGGGCCCGCAGGGATTCCAGGAGGTTTTCGGGGGTCAGGCGGGGCGGGGGTGGGAGGGCGGTCGGCTTCAACGCCCGCCACGCCGCCTCGCGGCGGCGGCGGTCCAGTTCGTCGGCCACGCGGGAGGGAAGCGTCTCGCCCAACGCTTCGATGCGGGCCTCGATCTCCTCCAGCCGCTGCCTGTGCTCCCGGAGCAGCACATCCCGCACCCCCGCCCGGAACTCGGGCACAGACCAGAGCCGCGCCCACACGCACTCGGCGTAGCGGCGGACGGCGGCGGCCCGCTCCTCGGGCGGGAGGGGGAGTTCCTCCAGGCCCCGCTCCAGGGCCTGGACCAGATGTTCCCCTTCTCCCCGCTCCAGGGCCAGCCGCAGCGCGTCGCGGAAGGAAGGGAGGTCGTGCATCGGCAGTTGGAGGACGGCGTCGGCGGCGTCGTGCCAGCCCTTCTCCCGGGCCTCGGTGCGGAAGTCCTCCTCCGCCAGCCGCAGCGCCTCCGCCAGGCGACGCTGCGCCTCCCGCTGGCCCAGCGCCTTCGCCGTCTGCTCCACGGCCGCTTTGGCGATCCCTGCGCCGGGCACGCCCGCCGTGGCCAGGACCTCCAGGGTCATGGTTACGACGTTCCGGACGATCTCGCGTCCGTCGGCCATACCGCACCTCGTGTGGAAAGGAGAGAGAAACGCCCGCTGGCAGGGATTGTAGCGGAAAAAGGGATTTGCGCAAGAAGGATCTTACCCCCTCCCTCCCTCGCTTCCTGCTTCCTACTTCCCGCTTCCTGCCCCCTTCACGAACCTCACCTCCACCACCGCCCTCCCCTCCAGCGTCAGCCCCAGCGCCACCACGCCGGGGGCCACCGATCGCAGGTCTCGCCGCACCCCGTCCACCCGCGCCTCCGTCGGCTGCCACCCCTCCGGCACGGTGAAGAGCACCTCGCCGAATTGACGCCCCGCTTTCTCCAAGAGCGTTCGGAGTTCCACCTGCGACGTGCGACCTGAGACCTGTAGTAAAGTCGCACGTCGCAGGTCGCACACCTCCACCATCCCCCCGCAGACGTGGAACGTCGTCGTCAGCAGGTCGGGCTCTTCGGAGACGGGCTTGAAGATCAGGACGGCGGTCTCGTGAGGCTGGTGGCGGCGCACCGTGACCGTCCCCTCCACCACCCCCAGATAGCGGCGACGCCAGTAGTGGTAGGCGTGGTACCGACCCGGCGGGAGGCCCAGATCGGCCAAGCGGACCGTGGTCTCGGTGGTCCGGTCGCCCCAGTTGACCACCCCCACCACCCACCAGCGGCCCCACTCCCGCTCCACGGGCAGCACCAGCAGGCGCGGCAGTTCGTTCCGGAAGAGGTCCACCGGCCGGGCGGCGACCCCCGTGGGGGGCAATGCCTGCCGCAGGTACTTGAGCCGCCCCGGCCGGATGGCGGTCAGGTCGTCGGAATCGATGGTCAGCCCACCCAGCAGCGCGACCACCGCCGAGAGGGTGCGCATCTCGTTGAGCACCAGGTCCATATCGGCCCCGCGCTGGCGCACCAGGAGGCAATCGGGGTCGTTGAGCCAGAGGCGGCCGTGGAAGGGGGCGCGGGCGATGGAGTTGCGCAGCGCGTTCTCGGTGGAGGGCATCGAGAGATCGTTGCGCCAGATGGGGTGCCAGTTGGGGTCCACGTCGGGCCCCACCCGCATCCCGTCCACCAGCCCCACGCACGGCCCCAGCGGCGCGCCGCAGCCCAGGAGGAAGGCGTCGTCGCCGATGGCCTCCCGGATCGCCGCCACGCCCCGCCGAAGGGCCTGGGCGCGGGTGGTGGTGGGGTCGTGCCGACGGCCCGGACGCGCCGCGGCAAAGATGAAGTCGACCTTGAAGAACTCCACCCCCCACTCCCGCCGCATCCTCCGGAAGGTCTCCCCCAGCCACGCCAGCACCTCCGGATGGGTGCAGTCGAGGGCGTAGCAGGTCGTGCCCCAGTGGACCCAGCCCACCACCGGCTCGCCCGCCTCGTCGCGGAGGAACCAGTCGGGATGGTCGGCGAGGAGTTGGGAATCCTCCGCCGCGCCGAAGGGAGCGGTCCAGATCCCCGGCCGCCGCCCGGCGGCACGGATCGCCTCCATCACCGGCTCCATCCCCTCGGGGAACTTATCCTCATCCAGCGAGAACCAGTCGCCGATGGCGGTCTGGTAGCCGTCGTCGATGAGGACCACCTCCAAGGGGAGGTCGTACCGGTCGATGGCCTCCAGGTTGGCGAGGACGTCGTCGGCGGTGTTCTCGCCGTAGTAGGTGTACCAGGTACACCAGCCGGTGGGACTGTTGTCGGTGCCCGGACGGCTCGCGCCCACACCCGTACCCACCCGCGCGCCCATCTCCGCCCCGGCCGCCTCCGCCCACCCTTCCAGCAGCGCCAGTGGGTCCGGCCCAACCCGCAGGAGCAAGGTCTCGGTGGAAAGGGCGTCGCCGGGGCGGAGGAGTGCGCCGTCGAAGTAGCAGCGGGCCACGAGCCCCCTCCCGTCCCGCCGCACCCGTATTTCGGCCAACTGATCGGCCATCGTCACGAACCCCGCCAGGAGGGACATCCCCTCGCCTCCGCCGCCGATCACCGTGACCCACTCCGAGGCGATCGTGTTTTCATCCTGCGGATGGGGCTGGTGCATCGTTCGGTACGTCTCCGTGCCCGGATCGGCGTAGAGGCCGTCGTCCAGCCGCCGGGCGAAGGTGGGGGTCCACGAGATCCAACCGTTCTGATAGACCGCCACGCGATTCAGGGGGCAGCCCATATCGGGGAGGGGAGCGCTGAGGACGTCCGCGGATTCCAGGTAGATGGGGTGACGTCCCACGTTGTTGATCCGCAGCCAGACGCGAATCCCTCTTTCTCCCTCTGGCTGCCATCGCCAGATGGCCCGCAGCCCGTGCGCTTGGACGCTCCGATCCGGCTCGGCGACGTGTAGATCGTGGGGTTCTCCACCCACGCGGTAGCGGATCACCGCCATACGCTGCCGGGGGATCAAGGACTCTGCACCCATTTCGGCCCTCCCTGGGGGGTTGGACGCGCTTCGCTCATTATATTCGCCAGGCGAAGCGGTGTCAAAGCGGGCGGATGGGGGGCGCTTCTGTTTGGGGACGAAGGTATCCGTCGGCCCTCACCCCCATCCGGCCCGTCATCGGCGGACCACCCTCTCCCCTTCCCCACAGGTGGGGGAGGGGGGTCTCAACAGCCATTCTTGCAAAAATGCGATTGCCCTACCCGTGAGCCTTCCTCGGTGGCGTTCTCCCCTCCGGTGTGCTATAATCCTTCCGCCCACCTGTTCGGGAGGAATGGAGTGCGTCGACGACGAAGATCGAAAATATGGCCCGCCCTGCTGGTCGGCCTTGTCCTGGCCCTCCTGGGCTGGCAGTATCTTCGCTACCGGGCCAGCCTGGAGACGCTGCCCGCCGGGATGACGGTGGCCGGGATGGATGTGGAGGGGATGACCCCGGAGGAGGCAGTGGAGAACCTCCGGACCGCCCTCTCCCAGCCGGTCCAGTTGGTCTACCAGGGTCAGACGCTGGCCCTGAGGCCGGAGAGCGTGGCCTTCCGGTTCGACCCGGAGGGGACGCTGGACGCCATCCAGGAGGCCGTAGCGTGGCGGAGAACGCTGGACGGCTTCCTGGCCTTCCTCCTCCGCCGGGAGCCGGAGCCGGTGGCGGTGGAGCCGGTGGCGACCTTCTCCCAGGACCGGCTCGACGGCTTCCTGAACGAGGTCGCCCGCCAGTACGACCACCCTCCGCAGCCGCCCGTCCCTCTGCCCGAGACCCTGACCTTCCGCGACGGCCTTCCCGGCTATAAACTGGACCACGAGGCCTCGCGGGAGCGGGTGGCCGCAGCGCTGCTCTCCGCCGCGAACCGCCGGGCCGAACTGGTGGTGCGCACCGAGGACGCACCGGCGCTGGGGATGGCCCAGTTGCAGGAGATGCTGGAGGCCCTCCTGGCCGATTTCGACGGCCTGCCCAGTATCTTCGTTAAGGACCTCCAGACGGGGGAGGAGATGGAAATCAACCCGGACGTGGCCTACGCCGGGATGAGCATCCTCAAGATCGCCGTGATGGTGGAGACCTACCGGGCGCTGGATCGGCCCCCGAATCTGGAGGAGACCAAACTGCTCACCGAGACGATGACGCTGAGCGGCAACTTCACCGCCAACCTGCTCCTTCGGGACGTGATCGACGAGGGAGATGCGTACCGGGGAGTTGAGACCCTCACCCTCTCGATGCGTTACCTGGGGCTGGTCAACACCTTTATGGCAACGCCCTACGACGAGGAGGTGGTGCCGCCGACCATCGTCACCCCCGCCAACTCCCGCACCGACGTCACCAGCCGCCCCGACCCCTATATGCAGACCACAGCGCGGGACATGGGCCTGCTCCTGGAGATGATCTACCAGTGCAGCAAGGGAGGCGGCACGTTGATGGTGGCCTATCCGGGGGCCTTTACCCCCGAGGAATGCCAGCAAATGCTGGACATTATGTCGCAGAACCGGATCGGCGGCCTGTTCGAGGACGGACTGCCCGAGGGGACACGGCTGGCCCACAAGCACGGGTGGATCAGCAACACCGAACTGACCGACTTCACCATCGGCGACGCGGGAATCGTTTTCAGCCCCAGCGGCGACTTCGTCCTCGTCGCCTTCCTTTCCTCCCCCAACTGGATCGAGTGGGACTACGCCAACCCGCTGATGGCGAACATCGCCACCGCTACCTATAATTACTTCAACCGTTAAACCACAGAGACACAGAGGGCACAGAGAAATTTCAAAATCTTGAGAACTCTGTGTCCTCTGTGTCTCTGTGGTGATCCTCCTAAGAACGTCTCACGCGCTCGATGTGCGCCCCCAGGCTGCGCAATTTCTCGTCCACCCGCTCGTATCCACGGTCGATCTGATCGACGTTGCGAATGACGCTTTCCCCCTGTGCGCAGAGGGCCGCGGCGACCAGCGCCATCCCCGCCCGGATGTCCGGGCTGACCAGCACATCCCCGTGCAGCGGTGAGGGCCCCTGCACGAGACACCGGTGGGGATCGCAGAGCACGATCCGCGCCCCCATAAAGATCAGTTTGTCCACGAAGTACAGCCGGCTCTCGAACATCTTTTCGTGGAAGAGAACCGTCCCATTCACCTGCGTGGCGAGCACGATGGTGATGCTCATCAGATCGGCGGGAAAGGCGGGCCAGGGCGCGTCGGCGATGGTCGGGATCGCCCCGCCCAGGTCCGGAATGACCGCGAGCGGCTGGTCGGCCGGGACGATGACGTCGTTCCCCTCCACCTCGATCCGAACCCCCAGCCGCTCGTAGACGTAGCGGACCATCCGCAGATGCTCGGGCGCGGCGTTCCGAATGCGCACCTCACCGCCGGTCATCGCCGTCATGGCGATGAAACTGCCAACTTCCATATAGTCTGGCCCAATGGTGAACTCCCCACCGCTCAGCCGGTCCACCCCCTCGATGACCAACAGGTTGGACCCGATCCCCTCGATGTGGGCCCCCATCCGGTTGAGCATCCGGCACAGGTCCTGCACGTGGGGCTCCGAAGCGGCGTTGCGGATGACCGTCGTCCCCTCGGCCAGCACCGCGGCCATGATCGCGTTCTCCGTTCCGGTGACGGACGCCTCGTCCAGCAGGATGTCCGTTCCCCGCAACCTCGGGGCCTGCAACTGGAACGTTTCGTTGACCTCCACCTCTGCGCCCAGTTCGCGGAAGGCCAGGAAGTGAGTGTCCACCCGCCGACGGCCGATGACGTCCCCGCCGGGGCGGGGTAACTCCGCCACGCCGAGCCGCGCCAGCATCGGCCCGGCCAGCAGGATGGAGCCACGGATACGGCGGAATCGCTCCCGGTCGAACACCGGCAACCGGACGTCGCGGGCGTGCAGCCGCCAGGTGTGGGGATCCAACCGCTCTACCTGAACGCCGACGTCGGCCAGAAGTTCGCCCATTGTGTGCACGTCCCGGATGTCGGGCACGTTGTGCAACACGATGGGCTCGTCGGTGAGCAGGCACGCTGCCATCGTCGGCAGCGCGGCGTTCTTGTTCCCGCTGGGGACGACTTCCCCGTGTAGAGGATGCCCTCCCTCGATAAGGAGTTCTTCCATCCATCTCCTCCTCGCCAACGTGATCTCCGGCAAGCCGGGTTACCGCAGCCGAAGGGTGATGGGGTCGCCAGGGTGGACCCCCAGGGCGCGGGCCGCGTTGCCCTGGCGCACGGCGATCTCCAGAAACCCCGTGCTGCCGACCAGGGCGAGTTTCTCCCCCACGCCGACCTCCCCGTAGGTCCGGCGAACGGGCCGGATGCGTTCCCCTCCGACCTCGACCGCTACCTCCCTCGCGGCAAACTGGAGGGACGAGGCGGCCTGGCGGAAGGCGGGGGTCAGCACCAGATCGCCCCCGTTCCACCGCAACCGCCCGACGCTGGTGATCACGTTGCCGAAGCGGTCGACGTGGAGAATCTCCCCCTCCACCCGGTCCTCCCCCACCGTCAGGCGGGGCAGCGGCAGAAGGACCGGGTCGGTTACAGGGGATCCCAGCCGCTCCAGTGGAACCCCTCGGGCCAGATGGGCCGCGGCCGGAGCGAAGACGTCCCGGCCGTGGAAAGTGCCGCTGACCTCGGGCAGCCGGTAGGCCGGCTCCTCCAGCCCCACCGCCTTCCACTCCTCCGCCTCGGCCAGCACGTAGGTGAACAGGCCGTTGTCCGGCCCGACGAAGAACCCCTGGGGGGTCTGCACGGCGATGGCCCGCCGCTCCGTCCCTACACCGGGGTCCACCACCGCTAGGTGAACCGTGCCCGGGGGAAAAAAGGGAACGGCCGTGTAAAGCACGAAAGCAGCCCGTCGGACGTCCTGGGGTGGGATCTCGTGGGAGAGGTCCACCAGATGGACTTCGGGGACGATGGACAGTATGACCCCCTTCATCACCCCCACGTACCCGTCCGCGGTGCCGAAGTCGGTGGTCAGTGCGATCACCCTCATTGGGGGTATTCTACAACGTCGATGGGCTACGTCAAGTGCTGTCGCCGAGGGGTATTCGAAGTGAATCACGCTACCCGGAAGGTGACCGGCACTTCTGCCCTCCTGGAGCCAACCGGTCGGCGTTGAAGATCCCTGTGAAGGGACCGAAAGGAGCCTCTATCGCCACAGGCAGACGGAGAGGGAAAAAGCAGCGCCACCTGGTCAAACCGGTGCGGGCCCCTTCCAGGAGTTCGGACGGGGGCCGGGAATCCACTCCGGTCAGCGAGCACCGCTTACCGACCGTAGAGCCGGACGTACACCGCGTAATGCTCCCGGATGCGCTGGAGGTACAGGCGGGTCTCCCCCAGCGTGATCTGTTCCAGGAACAGGTCGGGATCGTCCCCGGCGGCCGCAAGCCACTGAGCGGCGTTGCCCGGCCCGCCGTTGTAGGCCGCCAGCGCCACGTCCAGCCGCCCGTCGAATCGGTCCCGCTGGCGGGCCAGGTACCAAGTGCCGAAGCGGACGCTGACCAGGGGGCGGTACAGATCGGCGGTCTCGTAGTCGGAGGGCCAGCCCAGCGCCTGGGCGATGGATGCGCCCGTGCTGGGGATGACCTGCATCAGCCCGTGGGCGTAGGCGAAGGAGGTGGCGAACCCCTCGAACAGGCTCTCCTGCCGGACCAGGGCGAACACCAATAGCGGCGGCAGGTTCTCCTCCAGGGCGTCGGAGAGGATCAGGTCCCCGTAGTAGGTGGGATAGGCCAGCCGGGCCAGGAAGGGGGGCGCATCCAGCGGGGTTTCGGCGGGGGAAAGGTGGATCACCCGCGCGGCGGCGAGGATGGAGGAGCGGTAGAGGCCGATGTCGCGGAAGAGGAGAGCCAGCCGATACTGGGTCAGCGGGTCGTCGGCGGTGGCCTGGCGAAGGGCCTCCAGTTCGGCCTTCGCTTCGTCCCGCCGTCCCAGTTCCCACAGTTCCAGGCCCCGTAGCAGCCGGGGGTCCCGTGCCAGGTCGCCGTCCAATTCGCCCAGATCGTCGGCGGAGGGGAGGCCCAGCCAGTCGGCCAGCCACGCCTCGGCCTCATCCCGTCCGACGTCGGGGTCGGCAGGGGGAACGTACTCGGCGGGCGGGAAGGGCGGGGCGAGCGGGTCGGCCAGCAGATCGGCGGCGCGGAGGCCGTAGTAGCCGAGGGGATCGGCCCGGACTGCACTGCGGAGGGCGGCGGTGGCGGAGACCGGCTTTCCGGCGGTGAGGTACGCCTTGCCCAGCCAGAGAAACCCGGCGGCCTGGAAAGGCGATTCAGGGTATTCCTCGGCGAGGGTGCGCCAATCGTCAGCGGCGGCGGCCATCGCGCCTCGTTGATAGTGCTGGAGCCCGGCGCGCAGCAGGGCAGGCGCAGCATAGTCGGAGTCGGGATAGGCGGCCTGGCACTTCTCGTAAGCGCGCGCCGCCTCCTCCAGGCGATTCATCCTCTCCAGGAGTTGGGCGGCGTCCCAGAGGGCCTCCGGTGCGCGGGGATGGTCCGGCGCGGCCTCGACGAAGGCCCGGTAGGTCTCCACTGCCCCGTCCAAATCCCCCCGGGCGACCCGCGCCTGCGCCCATCCCATCCATCCATCCCCCCACCGGTCGCTCTCCGGGTGGGTCTCCACCAGCACGCGGAACTGCTCGGCGGCGAGGGAGGGGCTCCCCGCCCTCAGGTGGGCCATCGCGGCGTAGTAGTGGGCCTCGCCCAGGTGGTCCGGGTTCGCGTCGATGTAGCGGTAGAGAGCGGCGACCGCCGGGCCGTAGGCTCCGCCGTAGTAGTCCACGATCCCCCGCGTCAGGTCGTCCACCTCCACGCCGGCCTCCACCAGTACCAGGAGCGACTGGTAGGCCCAGGGACTGGTGGGGTAGGTGTTCACCACCTCCAGGTGGCGGTCGTACCCCTCGTCGATGCGGCCGGCGAGGAGGAGGGTCTGCGCGGCCTGGTGGAGGATACGGGCGCGGTAGTCGGCGATCCGAGCCTTTGCCAGGATCGCGTCGTACTGGGCGACGGCCTCGTCGTACTTCTCTAGTGCGGTGTAGGCGAGGGCCAGTTTCTCACGGACGCCGACCTCGAAGGACACGTCGGGGGAGTTCTCCAGAGCGGCCTGGTAGGCGTCGATGGCCCCCTCGTCGTCGCCTCCGGCGCGGAGGGCGTCGCCGATCCACTCCCACAGGTACGGCGCGATCTGGGTCCCGGCCTCCAGATAGGCCCGGTAGTGGTCGGCGGCGGCGAGGGGGTCGCCAGTGTGGACCAGGGCCTCTGCCAGGAGGAAGTGGGCCTGAGAGGCCAGAGGGGAGTCGGGGAAGCGGTCGAGGAAGCGACGGAAGGCCTCGGCGGCGGGGCCGTAGGCCTGGTCCTGAAGATAGGCTCGTCCCAGGCCGAGGAGGGCCTGAGCGGCGATTTCGTCGTCGGGGGCGGAATCGAGGGCGGCCCGGAAGGCCAGAACCGCCCCCTCCACGTCGCCGATGAACAGCGCGTCTTCCCCCAGACCGAGCAGGTCGGCGGGGAGGGGGGTGGGCGTGGGGGTAGGGGACGGCGTCGGCGTGAAGGTGGGGGCGGGAACGGGGGTTGGGGTGTGGGCAGGCGTCGGGGAGAGGACGCCGGGCAGCACGACCGCGCAGGCGGTGGAAAGGAAAAGCGCTATGGAGAGGGTCAACGCGATGAGGGTTTTATCACCGGACATAGGCAAGGGGATTGTAACACGGTCTGCGGAGGGGGCAAGACGCCCCGTTCTTCCCATCCCCTCGACTGGACAAATGACGTTGCGATACCCCGGGCTGCTTCACGGGGTGGGCCCGGCGAGGGGCTCTGGAAACACTGCTTGCCCCCCCCTACTTTCGGTGTATAATCCGCCGGGAAGGGATCCTCTCTAAATCGGTCCAGATGGCGGGGAAAAACCTGCGATGGAATTGGTGTTTTGGGGGCGCTGGTCCGTTCCGGTCTTCGATCTGCCCGCTCGGTGGTGGGTCTATCTCTCCCTCGCAGCCTACCTCGCCGGGTGGTTGGCCCTGGTCCTCCTCCACTGGCGGGAGTTCGCTGCACTGGGAGCGCGGCGACTGGGGCTGGCGGTGGTCCTTTTGGTGCTGACCCCTCCGGTCAGTCACCTCCTGCTTCTCCGCGCTTCATCGGCCGTCCTTCTGCCTCCCCCCTACCTCGCCGCCCAACCGCCGCCGCCGACGGTCCCTCTGCTGGTCCCCCTCCTCCTTGCCCTCGCCGCGGTCTGGATGGGGAGCGGCCCGGCGGCGGTCTTAGGGCTGCTGGCGGGGGTCGTTCAGGCAGGGGCTACCACCCACAACCCGCTGGACCCGTTCAACCTGGCCCTGGAGGCGGCGCTCGTCGCCTATCTGCTGCGGCAGGATTACCGGGGGACCGCGTCTCAGGCCGTCCGCCATCCCGTCGCCGCCTTGCCGATGTCCGTCCTCCTCATCTGGCCCCTTCGACTCTTCGCCACCTTCGCCTTCACCTATCGACCCGGAGGCGCGCTGGCGGCTCTGGATTACGCCTGGACGACGGAACGGCTCGATCTGGGCCTTCGTCTGATTTCCGCCCTCCTCTCTGGCGCGCTTCTCGAACCGATCTACGGGCTCTGCGGCCGGCGGATGTGGCCTCGGGTGGAGCCCGCCCGCACCCCTCCTTACGCCCGGACCCTCAGCCGGCGGTTCCTGTTTTCCCTCCTTCCGCTCTTCATCGTCACGACGATCGCATTGACGTCTGCCGTGGTCCATTCCGCCGTCTCCATCGCCACCCAGCAGGCGGTGGACGCCCTGGTACGGGATGGGCTGCACGGGGCGGATCAGATCGCTTCCTTCATCGCCACGGGGAGCAGCCTCGTCCGGCAGTTCGCCACCGACCGGGTGCTTTGGGAAGGGGATGAATCCCTCTGCCAGGACCGGCTGCGGCGGGACAAAGAGATGCTCCCCTACTTCGTCCGCCTGGTGGCCTACGATCCTCAGGGGGAGGTCCTCTGTGCTTATCCGGAACTCGCGCCGGGGGAGGCTGGCCTGTTCTCGGAGGAGCAGGAGGTCTTCGACCTCGTCAACTCGGTCGGTGGTTCGACCCCCACGCGGGCCTACCGGGGGCCAGACGGGGAGGCCTACATTTCGTTTATCAGCCCTCTGGAGGACCCGTCAACCCAGGAGCGGCACGGCGTTCTGGTGGGGCGGGTGGACCTGCTCCTCAATCCTATGCTGTCGGAGATCCTGAGCGGGCTTCAGGAGACGATGCAGCAGGGCGTCGGCTTCGTGGTCGACGCAGAGGGTACGATCATCGCCCACCCCGATGCCGATCACCTCTTCCATCCCTCCGGGGCCGATATGTCCCTCCCCCCGCTGGCCCTCTTGCCGGACGGCCGGGGATGGGTCCGTGAGGGGTTGGACAGCCTGACCAATGCCCGTCAACTGGTATGCCAGGTGGGAGTCGAGGGCTACCCGTGGTCCGTGGTCATCCAACTCCCTTACGAGGTGGTCTTGGAGACGGCCCTCCACATCGCCAGCCCCTTGCTCGGTCTGCTGTTCCTGGTGACCGGTGTGGCGGCGGTCGTGTTGCTGGCCATCACCAGCCAATTGACGCGGCCGCTGAACCTCCTGGCCGATGCCGCAGGACGGATCGCGGCGGGCAACCTGGACAACCCGATCCGCGTTCGGGGGGAGGACGAGGTGGCGCGGCTGGGGCAGGCCCTGGAGAAGATGCGACTGAGCCTGCGGGACCGACTGCACGATCTCTCGCTCCTGTTGGAGGTGAGCCAGGCGGTCTCCGCCTCGCTGGACCTGAACCAGGGGATTCCTCCCATTCTAAAGGGTGTGCTGGAGGCGGCCGGCGGGCGTGTCGCACGCATCCTCTTCCTCTCCGCCTCCGGGGAGCCTCAGCGGGCCGCCGCCCAGGGCGAAAGCGTGGAGAACATCGGCCTGCTGGACCGTTATCTGGCCCGTCGCGTCCAGGAGGAAGAGAAACCCGTGCGGGTCGAGGACCTCTCCCAGGCGCTGGACCATCCGTCCACCGCACCACCGTTGAGACGGATCCGGGCCGCCATCGCCTTCCCGGTCCGTAGCCAGGATCGGATCGCGGGGGTTCTGTGGGTCGGGTACGGGAAGCCGCACCGTTTCCTCCCCACGGAGGTCAACCTGCTGAACACGCTCGTGGGGCAGGCGGCGGTCCTGATCGAGAAGGCCCGGCTCTTCCAGATGGCAGAAGGTGGGCGCAGACGGCTCTCCGCCATCCTCTCCAGCACCCGCGACGCCATCCTGGTTACCGACCGCCGGAACCGGCTCCTGCTGCTCAACCCGGCCGCTGAACAGGTGCTGGGGCTGACGGCCCGCGAGACGATCGGCAAGCGCCTGGAGGAGATCCCCCTGCACGAGCGACTGGTCCACGTCCTCACCGCTCCTATCGAGCCGGGCGAATCGCTGGTGGCGGAGGTCCCCCTCCCCAACGGGCGGGTCTACTACGCCAACGCCTCCGTCATCCTCGACACCGGCGGCAATATGAGCGGGCGGGTGGTGACGCTGCGGGACATCACCTCCTTCAAGGAACTGGACAAGATGAAGTCGGAGTTCGTCGCCACCGTCTCCCACGACCTGCGGGCTCCGCTGACCTTCATCCGCGGCTACGTCTCGATGCTCTCGATGGTCGGTCCGCTGAACGAGAAGCAGCGGGAATACGTGGAGAAGATCCTCAACGGGATCGAGCAGATCAGCCGCCTGGTCGAGGACCTGTTGAACCTGGGGCGGATCGAGGCGGGGGTTGGCCTGGAGAAGAAACCGTGCCACCTGGGCGCGCTGGTCGTGGAGGCGGTGGACCGGATGCGGGCGCAGGCTGCGGCGAAGGGGCTCACCCTCCGGCTGGAGGCCACCGAGCCCGCGCCGGTCATCCTCGGCGACGCCACGCTCCTCCGCCAGGCGGTCGCCAACCTGGTCGACAACGCCATCAAGTACACTCCGTCCGGAGGGCTGGTAACCGTCGGCCTGCGCACCACCGAGGACGAGGTCCTCATCTCCGTCAAGGACACCGGCATCGGCATCGCGCCGGAGGATCAGGTACGGCTGTTCGAGAAGTTCTACCGCATCCGCCGCAAGGAGACGGGAGAGGTGCAGGGCACCGGCCTGGGCCTGGCCATCGTCAAGTCGATCGTCGAGCGGCACGGCGGCCGGGTGTGGGTCGAATCGGCCCTGAACCAGGGGAGCACGTTCACCATCGCTCTGCCCCTCCATCCGCCGGAAGACGGGGAGAGTCCAGAGAGGCGATAAAGGACCGCCGAGGCACAGCGAACGCAGAGGGTTTCCAGTCCATCGTAACAAACTCTGCGCTCTCCGCGTCTCTGCGGTGAGTTCCTAAGAAACGCCGAGGCGCAAATGGGGCTTCAGATTGGCATCGTCGGCCTGCCCAACGTGGGGAAGTCCACCCTCTTCAACGCCCTGACCCGGGCAGGGGCGGCTACTGCGCCGTACCCTTTCACCACTATCGACCCCAACCGGGGCGTGGCCGCCGTGCCCGACCGCCGTCTGGAAGCGCTGGCCCAACTGGTGGGCCCGGAGCGGGTTACGCCCGCCACGGTGGAGTTCGTGGACATCGCCGGGCTGGTGCGGGGTTCCCACCGGGGCGAGGGCCTGGGCAACCGGTTCCTGGCCCACATCCGGGAGGTGGACGCGGTGGCGGTGGTGGCCCGTTGTTTCGCCGACCCCGATGTGGCCCACGTGGACGGGAGCGTCGATCCGGTGCGGGACCTGGAAGTGCTGGACCTGGAGTTGGTCCTGGCCGACCTGCAGACGGTCCAGCGGCGGCTGGAGAAGGCCCGCGCGGCGGCCAAAGCCCGGCCGAAGGAGGCGCGGGAGGAGGTGGCCCTGCTGGAGGACCTGGAGGCCCGGCTCCAGCGGGGGGAACGGGCCGACGGATGGGCCCGGGAGGGGGAGGCGCAGGCCCGGCTGGCACGGGACCTCTTCCTCCTCACCGCCAAGCCCCGCCTGTACGTGGCGAACGTCGGCGAGGAGGACCTGCCCGATGGAGGGCCGCTGGCGGCGAAGGTGGCGGAGGTGGCGGAGCGAGAGGGCGCGCCCTGCGTGGTCCTCTGTGCCCAACTGGAGGCCGACCTGGCCGATTGGCCTCCCGACGAGGCGGCGGAGTACCGGGCCGCGCTGGGGTTGACCCGCTCCGGCCTGGAGGAACTGGTCTGGGCGGGCTATCGCACCCTCGACCTGATCACCTTCTTCACCATCGCCGGCGGTCGAGAGGTGCGCGCCTGGTCGGTCCGGCGAGGAGCCACCGCACCGGAGGCCGCCGGTCGGGTGCACACCGATATGGAAAAAGGCTTCATCCGAGCCGAAGTGATCGGCTGGCAGGAGTTGGTGGAGGCCGGCGGCTGGTCCGCCGCCCGCGAACAGGGGTTGGTGCGCACCGAGGGACGGGACTACGTGGTGCAGGATGGGGACGTATGTTTGTTCCGGTTCCGGAGATGAGAGGCTTCGGGGCTGACGACGAGACGAGACGGTGAAGGAGTTGCAAGGATGCCTAGTGTGCGAGCCGTCGCCCGGAAATTGACCGAGGTGGTCCGCCAGGCGGCCCGCGAGACGGACAGTGAGGCCGATTTCGCCCATCGCTTCCACGCCGCCCTCCAAGAAGCCCTGGAGGAATTGGAAATCGACGCGGAGGTCCACCTGGAGCAGATGATGCTCACCGCCCGGGGGGAACGGACCCGTCCCGACGCCGTCTACGGTAGCGTCGTCCTGGAGATCGAGCGACCGGGCAAATTGGACACCTCTGCCGGCCTGCTGGAAACGCGCCGTCAACTTCGCCGTCACCTGGAGGCACAGGCAGAAGCGCTGGCCGCCTTCGATCTTCAGGTGGTGGGCGCGTCCCTGGACGGCATCCATATTCTGTTCGGACGGGTGCACGGGGGAGAGGTGGTCCTGGAGGAGCCCCTTCAGATCAACCATCAGGCGATGGAACGGCTCCTCCTCTCCATCCGCGCCATCGTCCGGCGGCGGCTTTCGCCGGAAAACCTGGCAGAAGACTTCGGTCCAGGCGGCGTCGTCGCCCGGCGGACGGTACGGACCCTGTTCCGACGCCTTCGGCGAGATCTGGAGGAGCAACCGCGCGTCCGTGTCCTCTACGATGAATGGGAACGCATCTTCGGCATCGTTTACGGGGCTCAGCCCCGGCGGGCCGGGGAGGACGCGGAGGAACTAGCCCGTCGCTTCGACCTGGAGGAGGCGGTCGGGCCGGAGGATCTGAAGCCCCTCCTCTTCTCCGTCCACACCTACTATGCCCTGCTCATCAAACTCTTGGTGCGGGAGGTCCTCCCCCTCGTGGCCCTCACCGGCCTTGAGGAGATTCCCTCCCTCGCTGCCCGCCTGACGGCGATGGAGGACGGGGAACTGCGGGAGACGCTGGAAGCGCTGGAGCGGGGCGATCCTATCGCCCAGATCGCTGCCCTGCGCAATTTCATCGAGGGAGGGTTCTTCGCCTGGTACCTGGACGGTTTCGACGCGGAGACGGCCGATGCGGTTCGGGAGATGGGCCGTCTCCTGGCGCGGTACGAGCCGGCCACCCAGCGGTTGGCCCCGGAGGCCGCCCGCGACCTGTTCAAACGGCTCTACCAGGAACTGATCCCCAGGCAAGTGCGGCACGATCTGGGGGAGTACTACACCCCCGATTGGCTGGCGCAGTTGGTGCTCGACGAGAGCGGGTACGACGGCGAGGGTCGGTTCCTCGACCCCGCCTGTGGTTCGGGGACGTTCCTGGTTCTGGCCGCCCGCCGCGCCCGAGAACGGGGGCGCTCCCTTCAGGAGATCCTCCGGAACGTGGTCGGCTTCGACATCAACCCCCTCGCCGTCCTCACCGCCCGCGCCAACCTGGTCCTCGCCCTCTCCGACATCCTCGACGAGCACCACGACGAATTAGACCTCCCCGTCTACCTGACCGATGCCGTGCTCATCCCCTACCGTCACAAGCGACAGTCGGAAATGGCGATGGAGGAAGGGGAACTGAAGGCCGGGGACTGGTGGTACGCCCTCACCACCGTCGGCGAGTTCGTCATTCCGGCTCCCTTCGCCGAGGAACGGCGGCGGATGGAGGACCTGATGCGGCTGCTGCGCGACGCCGTCGAGGGGAGGGGAGGGCAGGGCGTGGGGGCAGAGACCTTCCTTGAATGGATTCAGCGGCGGTTCGTGGATTCGTTCGAGTTGACGGAAGAGGAGGTCGAGCAGGCCGCACCGATCCTCCACAATCTGTACACACAGATGCAGCGGCTGCAGGAGCAGAAAGAGGACTCGATCTGGACCCGCATCCTCATCAACGAGTTCGCCCCCGCCTACGTAGGCCGGTTCGACTACGTGGTGGGCAACCCGCCCTGGATCCGATGGGGGTACCTGTCTGAGGAGTACCGCCGGGCGACGTTGGAGATGTGGCAATCCCACGGCCTCTTCTCCCTGAAGGGGATGGAGGCCCGGCTGGGGGCGGGCGAGAAGGACTTCTCGATGCTCTTCACCTACGCCGCCGCTGACCACTACCTGGCCGAAGGCGGCACGCTGGTCTTCCTGATCACCCAGGAGGTCTTCAAGGCCAAGGGGGCCGGGGAGGGGTTCCGCCGCTTCCGGCTGGGGGAGGGCACGCCCCTAAAGGTGATCAAGGCCCACGATCTGGTAACCCTCAAGCCGTTCGAAGGAGCCGCCAACAAGACCGCCCTCATCGTGCTGCGAAAGGGGGAGGAGACGAAGTATCCCGTTCCCTACGTCCGCTGGCGGAAGCGGGCACGGGGGCGAATCCGGCCGGAGATGGACCTGACGGCGGTGCGGGAGGCGACGGAGCGGGAGGACCTGGTGGCCCACCCCACCGACCCGCCCCTCGGCCCGTGGATGACCGTGCCGAGGCGACTGGTGGGGATCGTGCGCCAGATGCAACCCTCTGCCGGGGCGAAGCCAGCCTACACGGCCCGAAGGGGAGCGAGCACAGAACCCTACGGCGTCTACTGGCTTCAGGTGAAGCACGTCCGTCCCGACGGCAACCTGGTGGTGGAGAACATGCCCGGCCGGGGGAAGCGGGACGTGCCCCACGTAGAGAACTTCGTCATCGAGCCGACCCACGTCTATCCGGCCCTGCGGGGGGGCAACGTCCGTCGCTGGGGAACCGAGCACGAGTTCTACGTGCTGGTGGTACAGGACCCCGAAACGAGGGAGGGGATCGAGGAGAAGCGGCTGCTCCAGGAGGCCCGCCGGACGTATGAGTACCTCGAACAGTTCAAAGAGTATCTTTTGGCCCGCGCATCCTTCTGGAAGTACTTCTCTCGCACTTATTATCTCGATTCTCCCCTCTCGGACTCTCAAGTCCTGGCGTGGGCGAGGGAGAAGGTGAAGGGGGATTCACTTTACTGGCGTTATGCCGGGGAGACGGCGCGCGGCCACCGTTATCAAATTGCCGATGTGCCCTTTTACACGATGTTCAACATCGGCCCAGAGATTTTTGCCCCGTTCAAGGTCGTCTGGGCGCGGATGGCGAGCGACCTGCGGGCGGCGGTGGTGGGGAAACGGCGGACGCCCTTCGGGGAGAAACTGGTCATCCCCACCGACACGACCTCCTTCATCGCCGTCGAGGACGAAGATGAAGCCCACTACCTCTGTGCCCTCCTCAACTCCGCCCCCTGTCGTTTCTACGTGCGGGCCTTCTCGTCGGCGGGGCGGGGGTTCGGCGCGCCCTCCATCATCCGCCGCATCCGCATCCCCCCCTACAAGCCCGGCCACTACCTCCACAAGGCCCTCGTGGAGTCCTCCCGTCGGGCCCACGAACTGGCCGCCCAGCCCGTCGTGGACACCGAGGCCCTGCGGGAGGTCGAGGCCCGCGCCGACCAGGCCGCCGCTCGCCTCTGGGACCTCACCGACGACGACCTGCAGGCCATCTACGACGCGCTGGCCGGAAGGGTCCCGCTGGTGGAGGAGCCCGGGCCGCCGGAGCGCATTACGCCGATTACCTGATGGAGCACCCGTTGGAAGGAGGTTCGGGATGCCCAACGTCTACACACTCACCGACCGCCCCCTTCGCCCGGGGGACAAGGAACTTTTCGGCTGGCGCCGAAAGGCCCAGACTCTAGCCCTCAACATCCTTACCTATGATCTCAGCCAAGCCGCCCTCACCGTCGGCGTCCAAGGTGACTGGGGGGCCGGGAAGACCTCCTTCATCAACCTCGTTCTGGACGGGCTGGGGGAGGATCGGACCCCTCAGGCGCGGGAAAAGGGGTTCAAGGTCAAGAACTGGCAGGAGAAGTATCCCCTCGCTGCCCGCGTCTCCGTCCGCTATCGGGAGATGGGGGAGGAGACCAAGTACTCCCTCGTCATCCCCTTCGACTGCTGGATGATGAGCCACCTCCCCTTCGGAGGGATGGGGTTGGTCCTCTACCTCCTGGCTGTGCTGGAGGATTTCGTGGCGGCGATGACAGGGGAGGAAGGGAAGAAGGGGACGGCTCTCCAGGCCTTTGTGCGGTACGCCGAGACGGCCGGGCGCCTGTTGGAGACGACGGGCGACGTGCTGGGCCTCCTCGGCGTCCCCGGGGCCGAGGCGGCCGGGTGGGGCATCCGGCACCTGATCGAGCAGGTCGGCCAGAAAGCCCAGGCTCGCCTCCAGGCCAGCGAGATCGAGGAGGCCTTCCGGGCCCTCGTTGGCCTCCAAGACACTTTCCGCCTCCTGGTGGAACAGGTCCGGCAGATCCCTCCCTTCAGCCGGGGCGACACCCGTCTGGTCGTCGTGGTGGACGACCTGGATCGGGTTCCGCCGCGCACGGCGTTGGAGATCACCGAGAAACTGAAACTCTTCCTCGACGTGCCATACACCGTCTTCATCATCGGCGCAGATATGGAAGTGGTTGCCCGGGGGCTCCAGGAGCGGTTCGGGGGGGAGACCTCCGTGGCGGAAGGGCGGGACTACATCAACAAGATCGTCCGGCTCTCCTACCCTGTCCCCCGGATGACCCGACGCGACGCCTATGCCCTCCTGGCCGTGTCCGACGCCATCTGTCACGCCCTCTACGAGGCCCGTTTCAGCCGCTGGCGGAACGAGGAGCCGCAACGGGAGGAGGAGTTCCCCGGGACGTTTGTGGACGAACTGCTCTTCATCCTCCCCAACACCGGCTACAACCCCCGCAACCTGAAGAAGATCGCCCTCGCTTTCGGTGTCTATCGGGCTTTTTTCCTAGATAGCCTCAATCAACGAGGATGGGAGGTTCTGGACGCCGATAACGCAAAGGCGACCTACTTCCGGCTCCTGGCCCTGGCCATTCTCTACCAGTACAACCTGGAACTGGCGAAGGCGTTCCATCAGTATCTGGTGGAGCGGACGGACGCGGGGGAACGGGAGGAACCTTTCAATGGGGAACGGGCGAGAGCGTTCCTTCAGCAGAAGGAAGTCAACGCCCTTTTGGAAGACCCGTCGGCGGTAGAGCGGTTCTTCGCCAAGATGGCGGAGAAGGAGTACACCATCGGCGAGTGGCTCCGTGCCTTCGCCTACACCTCAGGAGCGTAGGGGGATGTCCCGCACCCTTCTTTACGATCTGGAGTTCCCCGCTCTTCAAGCCCTCCTAGAGGGCTGGGGCGAGCCCCGCTACCGCGCCCGCCAGGTGTGGGAATGGCTCTACGTCCATCTGGCGGACGACTTCGACCGGATGACCAACCTCCCCAAAGCGCTGCGTCGTCGGCTGGCCGAGGAGACAGTCATCGGCGTGCCGGAGGTGGTGGACACCCTGGTCTCGTCGGACGGGCAGACGCGGAAGGACCTGCTCCGGCTGCAGGACGGCGAGACGGTGGAGGTGGTGCTGATGCGGTACGAGCGCCGCCGGACGGTCTGCGTTTCCACCCAGGTGGGCTGCCCCATCGGCTGTGTCTTTTGTGCCACTGGCCAGGCCGGCTTCCGGCGGAACCTGACCGCCGGGGAGATCGTCGCCCAGGTGCTCCACTTCGCCCGCGTCCTCCGCGCCGAGGGGGAGCGGGTGACCAACGTGGTGCTGATGGGGATGGGGGAGCCGTTGCTGAACTACGACGCCTCCCTGGCGGCGATCCGCCGCCTCATCGACCCCCAGGGGTTCCGGTTGGGCCAGCGGCACATCACCCTTTCGACGGTGGGGATCGTGCCGGGGATCGATCGATTGTCCCGCGAGAAGGGAATCGGGACGCCCGTTGAGGGCCCCGCCGGGGTTCCCGTTGGGGCGCAATTAATTGCGCCCCAACGGGAACCCCCAACGCCCCAACGGGAACCCCCAGAGAAACCCCAACAAACGCCCCAACGGGAACCCCCAGAGAAACCCCAGCAAACGCCCCAACGGGAACCCTCGGAGAAACCCCAACAAACGCCCCAACGGGAACCCCCAGAGAAACCCCCAGGGAAACCCCTCCAGATCACCCTCGCCGTCTCCCTCCACGCCGCCACCGACGATCTGCGGGACCAGTTGGTGCCCATCAACCGGAAATACCCGCTGGACGAACTGTTCGCGGCCTGCCACCGGTACGTGGAACGAACCGGACGACGGATCAGTTTCGAGTGGGCGCTCATCGCCGGGGTAAACGATTCGACCGTGCAGGCCGAGGCGCTCGCGGCCCGCCTGAGCGGCCTGCGGGCTCACGTCAACCTGATCCCCCTGAACCCGACCCCCACTTATGAGGGGAAGCCCTCACCCCCTGAGGCCATCGCTGCCTTTACTGCCGTCCTGGACCGGCACCGCATCCCTTATACCCTCCGGCTCCGTCGGGGGATCGAGATCCAGGCGGGGTGCGGGCAACTTCGCTACCGGGCGTTATCGGAAGCCACAGGGTGAACGTGCTCCCTTCTCCGACCTCGCTCTCCACTTCGATCCCGCCCCCGTGCAGGCCGACGATCTCGCAGGCGATAGGCAGCCCCAGCCCCGAGCCGACTTCGCCGCTCTTCTTGGCCGCCGACCCACGGAAGAACCGGTCGAAAATGCGTTCCCGCTCCTCCTCAGAGATCCCGTACCCCGTGTCCGCGACGATCACCCGGACCTGTTCCCTCCCCGCTGCCGTTCGCACCACGACCTGACCGCCAGCCGGCGTGTAGTTGATCGCGTTGGTCACCAGGTTGGAGACGGCCCGCTGGATCTGACTGCGGTCGGCTGTCACGGACGGGAGATCGGGCTGGGGTTTGTAGGAAAGGGAAACACCCTTTGCGGCCGCCCGCTTCGCGTGCCGGGTGACCACCTCTCCGACCACCTCGTTCAGGTCCAGCGGCTCCGGCTCGAACCGCGCCACTCCCCGCTCCAACCGGGAGAGATCCAGAAGGTCCTCCACCAACTCGGCCAGCAGGTCCGCCTCCTGGGCCAGCATCCGCAGGTGCTCGGCCTGCTTCTCCGAAAGAGGCCCCCTCCGCAGTAGGTCCACGTACAGTTTGATGGTCGTCACCGGCGTGCGCAGTTCGTGGGCCGCGTCGGCGATGAACTGGGACTTCAGGTGGTCCAGTTCCCTCAGGTGGGAGATGTCCTCAAGGATGCCGACGAAGGCGATGGGCCGTCCGTCGGGGTCGCGGATCGGGGTGACCACCAACTGCGCGTCGTAACGGGTCCCGTCCTTGCGTTGGAACACTCCTTCCGAGATCCATCCTTCTCCGGCCTGCAACGTGGCCGCCATTGGGGCGAACTGCTCCGAGTCAGCCTCCTCCGCGAGCCAACGGTTGCAGCGCTGCCCCCGCATCTCCTCGGTGGTGTAGCCGGTGATCCGCTCCGCAGCGGGGTTCATATACTCCACCCGCCCTTTCAAATCGGTGACGACGATCCCTTCGCCGATGCTATCCAGGATGGCCTGGATGCGCTCCCGCTCTGCGCGCAACTCGGCGGTCCGCTCTTCCACTTTCTGCTCCAGTTCCTCCGCGTAGGCCCGGAGTTCCTCGTGCAGCCGGGCGTTTTCGATGGCCGTCGCAATGTGGCCCGCTAGGGCCTCCATCGCCTGGACGTCCGCCGCGTCGAAGGCGTGCGACCGTCTGCTCTGGATGTCCAGCACGCCGATAACCTGATCCTGGTGCTTGAGCGGCACGTCCAGTTCGGCCCGGGTCTCGGTGATGTAGGGGGCGATGTATCGGGGTTCCTGGCTCACATCGTTCGCCAGCAGCGTCTTCCCCAGGTAGGCCGCCCAGCCGATCATCCCCTCCTGAAGCCGCTGGCGGAAGCCCTCGGGCGTGCGACCGGCGAAGATGCCGGCGCCGGTGGTGAAGACGAGTTCGCAGGTGTCGGGATCGGAGAGGAACACGGCCACGTAGTCGTAGCCGAAGGTCTGAACGATCCGCTCCGTTGTCTCCCGGAGCAGCGTGTCGAGGTCGCGGACGGTAGCGATCTCCCGGGCCACCTCCGAGACGAGCGCCAGTCGTTTCGCCAGCCGCTGCATCCGTTCAAAGAGCCGGGCGTTCTCCAGAGCGACTGCCACCTGGGCCGCGATGGCGGTGAGCAGATCCCGCTCGTGCTCGGTGTAGGCCCGAGGCGTGGTGTAACTCTGGACGCCGATGACGCCGATCACCCGGTCCTGGAAGATCAGCGGGACGCCAAGCCAGGACCGGGCCATCGGCCCGATGGGTTCCACACCGAGTTCCTTTAATCGCCGGGGGACGTCCTCCGGGATCAGCAGGGGCTCCCGGGTGCGGATGATGTACTCGGTGAGGCCCTCTCCTTTTCGGCGCACCTCGAACGGTTTGTTCACCTTGCCCTCGACGACGTCCAAGACGAAGATGACCTCGTCCCGCTGCTCGTCGTAGAGAGCGACGTAGAAGTTGGTCGTGTCCAGGAGGCGGGAGGCCTGCCGGTAAGCCTCCTCCGCCACTTCATCGACGCGGAGGCGGCCGGAAAGAGCGCGCCCCAGGTCGTTCAGCGCCTCCAGTTCCCGCGCGTGGGCTTCCATCACCTGGAACATCTCGGCGTTGGCCAGGGCCAGGGCGGCGTAGTCGGCCAGAATGGTGAACAGCCGCCGGTCCTCCTCGTTGAAGCCGTCCCGCTTCCGGCTCTCGGCGTTCAATACGCCCAGGACCCTTCCCCGGACCGCCAGGGGGACGCAGAACTCGGAGCGGGAGTTCAGGCCGGCGTCGATGTACCGGGGGTCCTCCCGCACGTCGGGCAAGTAGATAGCCTGACCAGAGCGGGCAACCACGGGGACGATGCCCCTTTCCGCCTCCAGGGGGAGTTCCTTCAGACCCACGGGGGAATCCTGCGCGGCGTAAGCGGCGCGGACGAGCCGCCTGCCTCTCGCATCCACTAGCCAGATGCCGCAGACTTCGAACCCCAGCGCCTGCCGGGCCGCCTCGACCACCACCTGGCAGATCCGTTGTCGGTCGTGCGTCAACACCAGCGATTGACCGAGCGCGTGGATCGTCTCCATACGGGCCGCGTATCGGGCCGCGCGGTCCCTGGATCGTTCTCCCCGCCGCAGGTTTTCCACCCGCTGCTCCAGTTCGGTGGTCGCCGACTGGGCCGTCCGGTAGTACAAGTTGTCGTACACCTCCGTGCCCAACGCGACGATCGAGTGGACGTGGAGCACGTCCAGGAGGAGGTCGGGTGGGAATCGACGCTGGTCGTACTGACAGATCGCCAGACATCGGCTCCCAGGGAAGAATTTGCGCAACTTGACCTCGTACTCGACCAGTCGCTCGCAGCCCGGCAGCCCACGCAGCGCCCAGGTCATCTCTCCAGTAACGCGCAGCGCCGTATATCCCTCCGCCAGCGCCCGATCGGTTTCCTCTTTCAGGGAAGCGATCATCCGGTCCGGATCGAAGGTGCCATCACGGAGGTAGGTCTCGTCGCTGGTGAGGAAGACCAACTGGCCGCGGTCGAGGTACGGCCGGGGGTCCAGCCCGTCGGCCCGGAGGTAGTCGAGGATGGCCTCCACAGGCCGTTCGTCCAGGATAACGAGGACCTTCTCCCCCCTTTCCAACCCCCGGCGCAGGAAGGGGGTGAGTATGGCTCGATGTTCCTCCTCCGTTTCGTAGAGGTGGCAGAGGTGGTCGCCCGGCTTCAGGTCCTCGACAGCGGACATCGGAACGCGCTTCCTCTTCGTCTGACGGACGGTCAGACCACTGGGGCTCAGGGAAGAGCAGCCGGACCCCACCTCGCCCCGTCGGGCGAGAGGTCCGGCCGCGGCGCTGGGTCGGGTTATTCGAGGTCGAGTTGTTCCCGAGTAAAGGGGGGCTTTCACAGCGCCCTGAGCCAATTCATATTCTAGCACGTTTTTACGTCGGGGCAATTTCAATATGGTTGTATGGCAGGGCCATCGCATTTTTGCGCAGGGGGTTTGTTACCCCCCAACCCCTCCCCTGCACCCCTCCCCTTCCCCCC
>DROW01000047.1 GCA_011388675.1 Chloroflexota bacterium
CGCCACGCAGCGGTTAGACGCGTTGAAGCGGGTGCTTGAGCAAATGCTGACCGATCTGGGAGAGGGATGAGCCATTGACGCATCGTTTGACCCTCTCTCTCGTCATCCACAACCACCAGCCGGTGGGCAACTTCGACTTCGTCTTCGAAGAGGCCACCCGCCGCGCTTATGATCCGCTCCTCGATCTCTTGGAGCGTCACCCCGTCGTTCGTCTTTCCCTCCACTACACAGGCCCCCTCTACGATTGGCTGACCGTCCACCGGCCCGACCATCTGGATCGCCTGCGGGCGCTGGTGGCGCGGGGGCAGGTGGAACTGCTCACCGGGGCCTACTACGAACCGATCCTCGTCGCCATCCCCGACGCCGACAAGATAGGCCAGATCCGCAAAATGACCCGCTTTCTTCGGGAGACGTTCGGCTGCGAACCCACGGGCGCGTGGCTTGCGGAGCGAGTCTGGGAGCCACACCTCCCTAAACCGCTGGCCGAGGCGGGGGTGCGGTATACGGTGCTGGACGATACTCCCTTCAAGATGGCTGGTCTCACCGACGACGACCTCTTCGGCCCTTATGTCACAGAGGAGCAAGGTCGCACGCTGACCGTCTTCGGCAACGTGATGTACTTGCGCTACGCCATCCCCTGGCGGCCGGTGGATGAGGTGATGGCCTGGCTGAGGGAGCAGGCAGAGGCCCATCCCGGCGGGGTCGCGGTGATGGGGGACGACGGGGAGAAGTTCGGCCTCTGGCCCGGCACGTGGGACCACTGCTGGGGGGAGACGGCGTGGATGGACCGGTTCTTCGCCGCCCTGGAGACCAACGGGGATTGGCTGGTCACCCGACCGCTGGGTGAGGTGGCGGCGGAAATGAAACCGCTGGGCCGCGTCTATCTCCCTTGTGCCTCCTACGAGGAGATGATGCACTGGGCGCTCCTGCCGGACGATTTCGCGGCCTTCAAACGGCTGCGGGAGGAGTTCGCCGACCGGCCCGACTTGCTCCGCTTCGTCAAAGGCGGGCACTGGCGCTCCTTCCTGGCCCGCTACGACGAGGTCAACCAGATGCACAAGAAGATGCTCTGGGTGAGCCGGAAGGTCCACGCGATGCCGGAGGGGTCGGAAAGGGATCGGGCGCTGGACCACGTGTGGGCGGCCCAGTGCAACTGTGGCTACTGGCACGGCCTCTTTGGGGGAATCTACCTTTTCCACATCCGCGTCGCCAACTATGCCCATCTCATCGCTGCCGAAGAGATCGCGGATCGGTCCACGAGCCGTGGCGTGTGGGCGCGGGTGGAGCGGGGGGATCTGGACGCCGACGGGCACGAGGAAGTCGTCCTCAACACCGACCGACAGGTGTTGACCTTCAAGCCGTCCTACGGCGGCGCGCTGGTGGAGTGGGATCGGCGGAGGCAGCGGTACAACCTGCTCAACACGATGACCCGTCGCCGGGAGGGATACCATCGAGAACTGCTGGCGGCTGTCGAGGAAGGACGGATTCTTCTCCCCGGTCAGGAGGACCGGCCTGGCGGGGTGCGGGTCAAGGAACCGGACGTCCATACCCGCCTGTTCTACGACTGGTATCGGCGAGTATCGCTTCTGGACCACTTCCTCCATCCCGAGACGACGCTGGAGACCTTCTACCAGGCCCGCTATGGGGAGCAAGGGGACTTCGTGAACCAACCCTACACCGTCCAGGTGCGGGAGGGTGGGGAGGGTGTTGCGCTGCGGCTCGCCCGCGACGGGAGCGTGTGGGTGAACGACCGACGGGTGCCGATGCGGGTGGAGAAGGTCGTGGAAGTGGTAGCCGGTTCGGACGACCTGCGCGCGCGGTATCGGCTCACGAACCTCGGCGAGGCCCCCGTCTCCGTTCGGTTTGCCGTCGAGTGGAACTGGGGGATCGTTGGCGGAGGGGAGTTACGGGAGGAAAAGGGTGCGATCGGTGGTCTGGACGAGATGGGTGAATGGGCAGGCGTCTCACGCTTCCTCATCGTCCCTCGATCGCCTGAGGTCGGCGACATCGCCTTCTCCCTTACCCCCTCTGCTACTCTCTGGCACTTCCCTCTAGAGGTTATCTCCAACTCCGAGGCCGGCTACGAGCGGGTCTACCAGGGCACCTGCACCCTGCTTTGGTGGGACCTCCGCCTGGAGCCGAACTGCCCCTGGGAGGCCACCTTCCTTGCGACCCTGCTCCCCTGCGACCCGTCAGACCTGCGAACGGAGCGTGAGTGATGCAGTCCCCTGCGACTTTGCGGCCTGCATCCTGCTTCTGCATCCACGGCCACTTCTACCAGCCGCCTCGGGCGGACCCGTTCACGGGAGAGGTGCCGGAGGAGCCGGACGCCGCTCCCTATGCCAACTGGAACGAGCGAATCACTGCCGAGTGCTACGCGCCGCTGGCGGAGGTGGGGCTTTTCGGGGGGATCAGTTTCAACCTCGGCGGCACGTTGGCCCGGTGGCTGGACGAGAACGCGCACGGTACCTACGAGCGGATCGTCGCCGCCGAGCGGACCTACTACCAGGAGCACGGCGTCGGCAACGGACTGGCCCAGCCGGTCCACCACACCATCCTTCCACTGGCCCGCCGTCGGGACAAGATCTGCCAGGTTCGCTGGGGGATCGCCAGTTTCGTCCACCGTTTCGGCCATCGCCCCCTGGGGATGTGGCTTCCGGAGATGGCGGTGGATTATGAGACGCTGGAGGTCCTGGCTGCGGAAGGGGTTCGTTTCACCGTCCTCTCCGAGGAGCAGGTGCAGGACGACCTGAAGGACGGCGCGGGGCCGTATCGGGTGCGGCTGCCGGGCGGCGGGGAGATCGGCGTCTTCGTGCGGGATCGAGGGCTCTCCGACGCGCTCTCTTTTGGGATGCCAGCGCCGGATCGGGTGGATGAGTGGCTGCGGGAGCAGGTGGAACCGCGCGCTCGCCGGGGAGGGCTTCTCCTGATCGCCACCGACGGGGAGACCTTCGGCCATCACCATCGGCAAGGGGTGGAGGTGCTCGAGCGCATCCTCGCCGGGGGGGAGGCCCACGGCTACGAAGTGACGACGTTGAGTCTCTATTTCCAGCGGCACCCTCCGAAGGCGGAAGTAGAGGTCGTGGAGAACACGGCCTGGAGTTGCAGCCACGGGCTGGCCCGGTGGGTGGTGGGATGCGATTGCACCCCCGGCGACAGTCGGTGGAAGGGCGCGCTGCGCCGCGCGCTGGACAACCTGGCCTGCGACATCGACGACGTGTACGTGAGAGAGGTCCGACGGTTTGGGGTGGAACCCTGGACGTTGCGGGATGCCTACATCGCCGTCGTGTTGGGGCAGGTGGACGGTCCCGCCTTTCTGGTCGAGCAGGGGTTGGGCCATCTGCGGGCCGAGGAAGGTTCCCGCCTCCTGCGGCTCTTGCAGGCCCAGTTCCACCGGCAGCGGATGTACGTCAGTTGTACGTTCTTCTTCGAGGATCTGGATCGTCACGAGCCCCGCTACGCCATCGCCAACGCGGCCCGCGCCCTGGACCTGATTCGCCAAGCGACGGAGGAAGACCTGAGCCGCCGGTTTCGGCGCGACCTGGGGGTAGCGGTCAGCCCCCGCACCGGCCGTACCGGCGCGATGATATTCGACGAAATCGTTCCCACGTAGGGACGCGATTTATCGCGTCCCGACCGGCGCGATTCATCGCGTCCCGATCGATGCGATTCATCGCGTCCCGACCGGCGCGATTTATCGCGTCCCGACCGGCGCGATTCATCGCGTCCCGATCGATGCGATTCATCGCGTCCCGGTTGGTCGTTGGGTCAATCGCATATCAACCATACCCGACAACGGAGCCGACAATGCAGCCCAGACGTCGTCGTTCCATTCGGTTACGAGGGTGGGATTATGCCTCCCGTGGTGCATATTTCGTCACCATCGTCACCCGCGATCGGGTTTGTTGGTTCGATCGCCCCCGGTTTCGCGCTATCGTGGAACAGGAATGGCGCAAATTGCCGGACCGATTCCCGACCGTTCGATTGGATGAGTTTGTGGTGATGCCCAATCACGTCCATTTCATCATATGGTTGAACCCGCCCCCGTTGGCGTCCGTTGGGGCGCAATTCAATTGCGCCCCAACGGACGTCTCAACGGACGTCTCAACGGACGTCTCAACGGACGTCTCAACGGACGCCCCAACGGACGTCTCAACGGACGCCCCAACGGACGTCTCAACGGAC
>DROW01000048.1 GCA_011388675.1 Chloroflexota bacterium
ACGCCGGTGACGCAGACCTTGCCCTCGCCCTCCCCCTCGGCGATGGCGACGGCCCAGTCGGCGTACTGCTCATAGGTGAGGGAGTCGATGCTCGCCCCCTCGGGCAGATAGTCCAGCGCCTTGTTGTTGGCAATGGTCAGGTAGACGTCGGCGCTGATGGGCACGAAGTAACGGGTGCCGTCCACCACCGCGTTCCGGTCGAACGCCGGGAGGATGGTCCGGTCGGTCCACTGACTGACCACCTCGTCCAACGGCATCACGTACCCGGCGTCCGTCCACCAGGAGAACCGGCCGTTGAAGACCAGGACCAGGTCGGTGGTCACGTGACCAGTCTGCTGCTGCACCGTGACGCGGTCGAAGAGGTCCTCGCCCTTGATGACCTGGAAGTTGACCGTGATGCCGGTCTCCTCCTCGAAGGGCTTGAGGATCTCGTTGATGAAGAACTCCTGCTCCGCCGGTGGAGCGAACATCTCGGAACTGAGGACCAACGTCTGCGCGGGCACCTCGACCGGTACCTCGACCGTCTTTTCGACCTCCACGGTGCGCTCCACCGGGACCTCGACGGTGACGGTGACCGTCTTCGGCGCGCAGGCAGCCAGCAGGCTGACCACCAGCACGACTGCAAGTGCGAACGCCATTCGCTTGTTCATCTCACTCCTCCTTCGTTATCTTTGGTTTTGGCCTCAACGGACCGTTCGTCGCCGATACGTCGAAAACTCGGGTTGGGAGTTCCTTGCCTCACCTCCTTTCGATCAAATGGAGCCACAGGATTCCCGCACAACCAATCGTGGTCGCAGGATCACGTGGGGCTCCCTGAGGGAGCCCTCGCGCAGCAGTTCGACCAGCATTCGGCAGATGCGCCGCCCGATCTCGTAGATCGGCTGGCGGACGGTGGTGAGGGGCGGCTGGGCGTGGGCGGCCAGCGGGATGTCGTCGAAGCCGGCCACAGCCACGTCCCGCCCCACCTGCAACCCCAGGCTTTGGGCAGCGCTGATCACTCCCAACGCCATCAGGTCGTTGCAGGCGATGACGGCCGTGGGAGGCTCCCGCCGCCCCAGGAGGACCCTCCCGGCCTCGTAGCCGCTCTGCTCGGTTAACTGCCCGATGAGAACGAGCCGCTCGTCCAGCACGATGCCGTGCGCCTCCAGGGCATCCTTGTACCCCTCCAGCCGATGAGAGGCGAACATCAGGTCCAACGGCGCGCTGATGTAGCCGATGCGCCGATGGCCCAGCGAGATAAGGTGCTCGGTCAACTCCCGCATCCCCTGGCGGCCGTCTACATCCAGGTACGGGAAGTCCACCTCCAGGTCGGAGCGGCCGAAGGCAACGAAAGGGAAGCCCTTCTCCAGCAGATAGGCGATGCGCGGATCTTGTCGTCGGGTGCGGACCACCAGCAGACCGTCCACCCGTCGCTCGGTGACCATCCGTTCATATGCCTTGATCTCCTCTTCTCCGGGCGCTCGGGTGGAGACCAGGAGGTCCAACTCCCACCGGGCCGCCTCGTTGCCGATGCCCGCCAGGAGTTCGCTGAAGAAGGGGTCGGAGAAGCGGGGGCCGTGGGTGGGAATGACGAAGCCGATGGTGTCCGTCCGCCGCGTGCGGAGGCGGCGGGCGGTGGCGTCGGGCCGGTAGCCCATCTCCTGCGCCGTTCTGAGGATCAACTGGCGGGTGGATTCGGCCACGTCGTCGTACCCCGCCAGGGCGCGGGAGACCGTGGTGATGGAATACCCAACCCGCTCGGCGATGTCTTTCAGGGTAACCGGCATCCCTTCTTCTCCGTCGGAGGCGACCCAAAACGTTTTGGAAAGCGTTTTCAGTATAATCCAAAACGTTTTGGATGTCAAGGGTGGGTGGGCGATTTTAAGGATCGGGTGCGGGGAGTTGTCGGAGGCACGGAGGCTTAAGAGGGGGACTGGAGGAGTTCGGCGTACACGGCCTCGATGCGGTCGGCGATGAGGGGCCAGGCGTACCCCTCGGCGAAACAGGCCGCCCGCTGGCCCATCCGCCGCCGCAACCCCTCATCGGTCAGGAGCCGGGCGATCTTCTCCGCCAGCGCGCCGGGATCGCGCGGGGGAACCCGGTAGCCGGTGCGGCCGTGGCGGACCAGGTGGGCCAGCCCCCCTACGTCGGAGGCGATGACCGGGGTGCCGCAGGCCATCGCCTCCAGGGCTACCATCCCGAAACTCTCGTAGTCGCTGGGCATCACCACCACCTCGGCGGCTGCGTAGTAATACTGGAGGACGTCCTGATCCTGGGCCCCCAGGAAGGTAACCACTTTCTCGATCCCCAGCGCCTCCCGCAGCGCCTGCAGCCGGACCATCTCGTCGTTGTCCTCCACCCGGTAGGGATTGCCGCCGATGATGGGCACGCAGAGCCCACAGATCAGGTCGGGATGCTTGCGGGCGATCAGGGAGATGGCCCACAGGAGGGTGTCGATCCCCTTCAGCGGCTCGATCCGGCCGACGAAGAGGATGATCCGGCAGCGGGGGTCCAGTCCCAGGTGCTCCTTCGCCTGGGCGGGCGGAAGGGGATGGAACCGCTCCAGGTCCACCCCCGGCGGGATCACCCGGATGCGGCCCGGATCGGCCCCGTACCGCTCGATCAGGTGGCGCTCCTCCACCGGCGTGGGAGCGATCAGCCGGTCGGCGAAGCGGACGATCTCCTCCTCTACCTGGATGCGGCGGGGAGGCTCCTGCGCGCGGGGGTCGCGGGCGATCTCGTTCTTCAGTTTCCCCAGGGTGTGGAACATATGGACGATCGGCGCGTTCCATTCCTTTTGCAGTTCCCGCGCGGCCCACCCGGAGAGCCAGTAGTGGCTGTGGATGACGTCGTAGGTGATGCCGTCGGCTGCGGCCTGGGCCAGCACACCTTCGACGAACTGGGGCAGGTGGTCGAAGACCTGGTGCTTGGGGTAGGGCTGCTCCGGCCCGGCGGGGACGTGGATCACCCGGCCGGATCGCCCCAGGCCGCGGCTGATGCGGGGGACCGTCGGGTCCTGTGAGCGGGTGTACACGTCCACCTGGTGACCCCGCCGGACCAGTTCCCGGCTCAGGTCCCGCACATAGACGTTCATCCCCCCGGTCTCCTTCCCGCCGAGGGTCGCCAGGGGGCAGGTATGGACGCTGATCTGGGCGATACGGAGCATCGGGAGGGATTATAAGTCAAAGTCGCGGGGGAGCAAGGGCGCGGGCAGGGCATTTGACCTTTCGGTGCTCTTGTGCTATATCTTCCCCACGGATCGTCGTCAGGGGTTTTTTACCCCTATCCCAATCATCCTTATAAGGAGGTGCGATATGGAGCGAGAGGAAATCTGGGAAGTCGAGGCCGGCGAAGAGAGGCGCCCTGGAATCATCCACATCGTCATCACGGCGCTGTTGATCGGCATCGGCGCTGTCGTGGGCGCGTTCGGCAGTTTCACGCTTCCCCTCGGCTTCGGCGTCAACTTCTTCTGGCCGGCGATCGCGGTCCAGAACATCGGCGGCATCTGGTACGGCGCGTGGGGCATCATCGCCGCAGCCCTCTTCCCCATCATCTCCAACGGCATCGCGGGCACCCCGGTCTACGTCTCCCTCGCCTACATCCCGGCCAACGCCTTCCAGTCCTTCGCGCCGGCGTGGGCCTTCCGCCGCTTCAAGGCGGATCCCAGGCTGAAGAGCGGGCGGGACTGGCTGGTGTTCCTGGTCTCCATCACCATCGGCAACATCTTCGGTGCCTTCTGGGGGCCCCTGGTCGTCCTCAAGGGCTTTGGGCTCCTCACCGCCGAGTCCGTCCCCCTCTTCATCTGGGGCTGGTTCGCCGGCAACGAGATCGCGGGCATCGTCTTCGGCGTCATCCTCCTGAAGGCCCTCTCCGGCGTGGTCATCAACACCACCTCCTTCGTGAAGAAGTGGTGGGCCTAGTCGGGAGGGCGTCGGGCAGGCCGAAGACGCCCGGATAGGCCGTTGATGCGTCATCCTGGCTCCGCCCCGCCGGGAGGAGGGCGGGGCGGAGCGAACGAAATCCAGACGGTATGCGGGGAGGGGAACCCTTCCCGCAGATTTTTAGGAGCGGGAAAAGGTAATGAACAAAACGATCTTGGGTTACGTGCCGGAGGAATCGCCAATCTACAGCCTCCATCCCTTCGTCCGGGTCTATTTCCTGTTGGTCGTCAGCCTCTGGCCGATGATCATCAGTTCCCCAGAGTGGAACTTCGCTCTGATCATCGTCATGCTCGTCCTGCTGGAATACAGCAGGGTTACCCTGTCGACGTTGAAACTGTACGTCCCCATCTCGGTCTCGATGGGAGTGTTGATCCTGCTTTCGTACACCATCCTCGGCGGGCGTCACCCGGAGTTCCACGAGGTCTTCAGCCTCCTGGGGGTGCCGATCTACTTCGAGCGCATCGTGGCGGCGGTGGAAGTGTATATGCGGATCCTGCCGATGATCTTCGTTATGGTGTTCTTCC
>DROW01000049.1 GCA_011388675.1 Chloroflexota bacterium
GGGCGGCGGAGCGACTGGGGCCGGAGACACAGGAGGCGGCGATGCACGCCGGGGGGCAGGAGTTGCCGATGCACCGGGGGGTCTACGAGCCAGGGGTGGCGCTGGGGTACGCGGTGGACCCCGCCCCCGGTCGCCACACCGCCACCCTCTCCGGCACAGCCGACCTGGCCCCCTGCGCCCCCTACCTGGCCCTCCACGACCTCCGCCCGCCCGGCCGGTACGACTACGAGGCCAAGGGCCGCGCCTTCGGCGTCATCATCCCCCTCCTGCGGGCCTATGATAGCCTCGGCCTCTGCCACTTCGCCCTCCAGATGGGCGAGCCCCCTTTCCTGGACTGGCTCAACGCGGCCACGGGATGGGGGATGGATGAGGCAGCGTTCTTGGAGGCGGGACGGCGCATCCAGCGGCTGCGCCACGCCTTCAACCGTCGAGAGGGACTGCCCGAGCGCTTTCCCCTCCCCGCCCGCGAGCGGGGCGATCCGCCACAGGAGGAAGGCCCTACGGCAGGGATCACCCTGGACGTGGAAACGATGGTCAGGGCGTACTTTGAAACGCTGAACACAGAACGCGGAACACGTGAGACGTGAGGCGTGAGGCGTGAGGCGTGAGGCGTGAGACGTGAGGCGTGAGACGTGAGACGTGAGGCGTCCTTTGAAGCATAGCCGGGGGAGAGCACCGCACGCGGGGCACGGCGGGTGAAAGGGCCTTCGGTGCCCTCCCCCAACCCAGCACAGAGCCTCCAGGCAGTGTAACCGACCGTCTATCCCCGGTGACGACGCAGGAACGCGGGGATCTCGATGTCGTCCTTGTCGAAGGCCGGCAGCGGCACGTCCAGCGCCTCCCGCACCGCGGCCCGCGCTGCCCGCGGTCGCCGCGGCTCCCGGTCGAAGCCGGTGGCGATCACCGTGATGCGGATCTCGTCCTTCATCTCCTCGTCGATGACGGCGCCGAAGATCATATTCGCGTCCGGATGCGCCGTCTCCCGAATGATGGACGCCGCCTCGTTCACCTCGTAGAGGGTGAGGTCCGGCCCACCGGTCACGTTGAACAGAATGCCTCGCGCGCCGTCGATGGTGATGTCCAGCAACCGGCTGGAGATGGCCTGCTGAGCCGCCTCGACCGCTCGGTTTTCCCCGCTGGCCCGACCGACCGCCATCAGCGCCGCGCCGCCCTCCGACATCACCGCCCGCACGTCGGCGAAGTCCAGGTTGATCAGGCCCGGAACGGTGATCAGTTCGGAGATGCCCTGGATACCCTGGCGCAGCACGTCGTCGGCCAGCCGGAAGGCGTCCTGCAGGCTCACCCGCTTCTCGACGATCTCCAGCAGCCGGTCGTTGGGGATCACGATCAGCGTGTCCACCTCCTCCTTGAGGGCCTCGATCCCAGCGGCGGCGACCTCCGCCCGCTTCTTCCCTTCAAAGGAGAAGGGCCGGGTGACCACGCCGATGGTCAGAGCGTCCATCTCCCGGGCGATCCGGGCGATGACCGGCGCGGCCCCGGTCCCCGTCCCGCCGCCCATCCCGGCGGTGATGAAGACCATATCGGATCCTTCAAGCACCTGGTGGAGTTCGTCCACCGACTCCTCGGCCGCCTTGCGGCCCAGTTCGGGGTCGCCCCCGACGCCCAGCCCGCGGGTCAGTTTGTCGCCGATCCGCACGCGGACGGGCGCGTTGGAGAGCATCAGCGCCTGGGCATCGGTGTTGACGGCGACGAACTCGACCCCAGCGATCCCCTCCTCCAACATTCGATTGACGGCGTTGCTGCCGCCCCCTCCCACGCCGACGACTCGAATCCGTGCGAAGTTCTCGACCTGTGCTCTGTGCATCTGGAACCTCCTTCAGAAGATAGTAACGACCTACGTCGCTTGTCCCGGTAGAAGCGCTCTCAGCCAACGCAGGAAACGCTTGCCCAGCGAAGGGCCACGGGGGACCGGGGAGGGGCGGCCCTCCGCCGTCATCCCCCAGCCCATCAGCCCGGCGGCCACGGCAAAAGCCGGCCCCCCGATCCGATCCACCAAGCCGGAGAGCCCCTTCGGCGCGCCCACGTGCACGGGGAGCCCCAGCATCTCCCTCCCCAGTTCGGCCATCCCCGGCAGCATCGCCACGCCACCGCAGAGGACGATCCCCGCGGGCAGCAGGCCGTCGTAGCCGGAATGCTTGATCTCCCGGCCGACCATCTCCCACATCTCCTCCGCCCGCGCCTCGATGATCTCGGCCAGTTTCCAGCGCGGGAGCGACTGGGGCGCGCCCTCGCCGAAGGGCGCGGCGGTGAACCGCTCCTCCGGCCCGACCTGCATCGGCCGGGCGTGGCCGTAGCGGACCTTCACCTCCTCCGCCACGTCCGTGGGGAGCCGCAGGCCGATGGAGATGTCGTTGGTGATGTACTCCCCTCCGATCCCCAGCGTCGCCGTGTGCCAGACCGCCCCCTCGATGAAGATGGCGATGTCGGTGGTGCCGCTTCCCATATCCACCAGCACCACACCGATCTCCCGCTCCGTCTCGCTCAACACCGCCTCGGCCGCGGCGAGGCTGGCGAGGACCACCTCGTCCACCTCCACCCCCGCTCCGTTGACGCACTTGACGAGGTTCTGAACGGCCGTCGTCGAGCCGGTGACAACGTGGGCCTCGACCTCCATCCGGAAGCCGTGCATCCCCACCGGATCGCGGACCCCCTCCTGTCCATCCACCACGTAGTAGCGCGGGACGACGTGCAGAAGTTGTCGGTTGTGGGGCAGAGCAACGGTCCCGGCAGCATCCAGCACCCGGTATACATCCTCTATTCCAATCCCCTCCTCCCGCCGGGAGACGGCGACCACCCCCCGGCTGTTGAGGGAGGAGATATGATCCCCGCTGAGCGCGACGTAGGCCCGTTCGATCTGATAGCCCGAGACCCGCTCCGCCTCCGCCACCGAAGCGGAGATCGCCTCGGTCGCCTCCTCCACGTTCACCACGACGCCCTTCCGCAACCCCCGCGAAGGGACCAGGCCCACGCCGACGATCCGCAGGCCCCCTTCCTCGGAGACCTCGCCTACCAGCGTGCAGACCTTACTGGTGCCCACGTCTATGCCGACGATCGTTCGCTCCGTCACGCTCGCTTCCCCTTTGCCTTGCTCCCTGCTCCCTGCTCCCTGCCCCCTGCCCCCTGCCCCCTGCTCCCTGCTCCCTGCCCCTTGCTCCCTGCCCCCGCCACCTCCCCACTCATTCGTCACCGAGTAATACGGCGCTCGTGGGAACCGCACGTCCACGAAGCGGGGATGGATGCCGTGGGCCAGCAGGTACGCCTTCACCTGCGCATAGACCTCCAGCCGCTCCGCCATCCCCGGCCCTTCGCCCACGATCACCCGCCATCCCTCCTCGTCGGTGAGGACCAGCCCCCGGCCCTCGCGGTACATCACCGGTTGGGGCGAAACCCCAAGCCGCTCCAACTCGACGAGCGCGGTCAACACATCCTCGTTCACCCGCCCGTCCTCGTCCACCGGCAGGGGGCCGGTAACCCGCCACCCCTCTTCCAGCGGCTCCGTGGCAGGGACCACGCCGCCCGCCATATCCACCCAGAACAGGCTGTCTCCGACCTGCCACGTGGCCAGCGTAGGGCTTTCTTCGACGCGGATGACACAGTCGGCGGGGAGATGACACGCAACGGTGGCCGCGGTCACCGAGGGGATCCCCTCCACCACGCGCCGCGCCGCCTCGCGGGGGTTCACCCAGAGGATATGCAGCCGCTCCAACCCGCTGGCGGCGAAGACCTCCTCCGGTGACACCCGATGCGCTCCTTCGACCCGCACCTGAAGGACGTAGAAGCGAGGGCTGAAGGCGAACCAGAGGCCCCCCACCCCCAGCAGGAGCACGGCGACGAACACGGCCACCCCGACCGACACGCGCGGTCGGACGTCACGGCGCGGGATCGTCCGCCCCCTCAGGACGAGCGGGACGCTCTGCTCGTACCCCTCCTGACGCGGCCTTCGCCTCCTCCTGGGCACCTCACTCCTCCTCCGGCCGATAGGTGGTCCGATTCCGCATCCGATCCGCGTGCCGTTCCAGCGCCAGTTCGATGAGCCGGTCGATCAACTGCGAGTAGGGGATGCCGCTGGCCTCCCAGAGTTTGGGGTACATACTGATCTTGGTGAAGCCTGGGATGGTGTTCAACTCGTTGACGTACAACGCCCCCGTCTCACCGGAAAGCAGGAAGTCGGCCCGGGCCATCCCGGCGCAGTCGATGGCCCGGTAGGCCTCCACCGCCAGTTCCCGCACCCGCTCCGTCACCTCCGGCGGAAGCGGGGCCGGGATGAGCAACTCCGAGGCCTGCTCCCCCTCGTCGAGGTACTTGGCGGCGTAACTGTAGAACTCCCGACTGGGGATGATCTCCCCCGGGACGGAGGCGATGGGATCGTCGTTCCCCAGCACGCTGACCTCGATCTCCCGCGCCTGGGGCACCGCCGCCTCGACCAGCAACTTCCGATCGTACTGGGCGGCATCGGCCAGTCCTCGCGCCAACCCCTCCCGGTCGTGGCACTTGTTGACCCCCACGCTGGAGCCCAGGTTGGCCGGCTTGGTGAAGACCGGATACCCCAATTTCGCCTCGATCCGGTCCATCACCCCCTCCGGGTCCGCCTCCCACTCCCGTCGCATCACCAGCAGGTAATCGACCACGGGCAGGCCGTGCGCCTGCATCACCCGCTTGAAGATCGCCTTGTCCATCCCCACGGCGGAACCGGTCACTCCCGCACCGACATAGGGCACCCCGGCCAGGTCCAGCAGCCCCTGCACCGTGCCGTCCTCCCCGTAGGGCCCGTGCAGCACCGGGAAGACGACGTCCAACTCGGCCAGGAGGGAGAGGATGGTCCTCCCGCCCTCCTCCTCCAGCCGCATCAACCCCCGCCGCGACGGGTCGGGAAGGAGCGTCGCTGGCGCGCTGAGCGAAAGGTCCCCCTCGGTCAACGCGGCCATCGGATCCCCCGAGGCGATCCACGCCCCCTCCTTCGTGATCCCGATGGGGACAACCTCGTACTTCTCCGGGTCCATCGCTCCCATCACCGACCGGGCGGAGGCGAGACTGACCTCGTGCTCGCCCGACCGCCCTCCAAAGATCACACCAACCCGCAACTTCCCCATGCTCCTCTGCTCCCCTGCTCCCTGCTCCCTGCTCCCTGCTCCCTGCTCCCTGCTCCCCTGCTCCCTTACCTCCCCGCTTCCCCAACTACCACTCCCCCACCCTCTCCACCTCCAACTCCAGCCGCACTCCAAACTGCCGTTCCACCTCCGCGCGGACGTGCTGGATCAGCGCCCACACCTCGGCGGCGGTGGCACCGCCCGCGTTGAGGATGAAATTGGCATGCTGCTCCGAGACCACCGCGTCGCCGATTCGGTACCCCTTCAGCCCGGCCGCCTCGATGAGCCGACCGGCGTAATCGCCCGGCGGGTTCTTGAAGGTGGACCCCATCGTCGCGCCGGACGGCTGGCGGGCCCGTCGCTCCTGCAGGGCCCCGGCGACCCGTGCCTCCAACGCATCCGGATCGCCCGGCCGTAGCCCGAACGTCGCCGTCAGCACCACCCACCCCTCCCCCCTGGCTCCCTTCAGCCGACTGCTCCGGTAGCCGAACTCGAACCACTCCGCCGGTCGCTCCACCACCGTCCCCTCCGGCTCCAACACCGTCGCGCTGCGGAGCACGGAGGCGACGTCCCCACCGAAGGCTCCGGCGTTGCCGACCACCGCTCCGCCCACCGTCCCCGGCAGACCGGCCGCCCATTCCAGGCCAGCCAGCCCCCGACGGGCCGTCTCTCGGGCCAGCGCGGCCATCGGCGCACCGGCCTCGGCCCACACCGTCCCGTCCTCCTCGACGCGCACCCGCCTCGCCCGGTTGACCACCACCAGCCCCCGGACCCCGGCGTCGGCTACCAAGACGTTGGTGCCGCTCCCCAGCAGCAGGAAAGGGACGTCGTAGGCCTGGGCCATCCCGACCACCTCCACCACCTCCTCCACCGTCCGGCAGACCACCAGCAGGTCGGCAGGCCCTCCCACGCGCATCGCGGTATATGGGGCCAGCGGCTCATCCCGCCGCGCCCGCCTTCCCAACGCCTTCCTCAACGCCTCCAATCCTCTCACCGCTCACCCGCAGAGATCACGCATCACGCCTCACGCATCACGCATCACGCATCACGCCTCACGCATCACGCATCACGCCCCACGCCGCCTCCGCCTCCCCTTCTGCGTCTCGCGCACCAACCTCATCTTCTGCGCGATCACC
>DROW01000050.1 GCA_011388675.1 Chloroflexota bacterium
CTGGCCCTCTTCCACGAACAACAGCGCGTCCGGCGCGCACAGGTCCGCCCCGTCGAACCGCAAATCGATGCCGAGGGCCTGGCAGAGCCGGCCGGGGCCGTTGGTCAGGTCGGGCCGACCGCCACGCAACCCTCTCATCTGCTCGACCCCCTCCAGCGGCTCCAGCGCGCGGATGAGGACCGCCGCCGGGAAGCCCTCGGGGCCAGTGACCAGGTTCAGGCAGTGGTGGACGCCGTAGATGAGGTAGACGTAGGCGTGGCCGGGCGGGCCGTACATCGCCGCGTTTCGCTCCGTCGGACCGAAGCGGGCGTGGGAGGCCCGGTCGTCCTCGCCGATGTACGCCTCCACCTCGACGATCCGCCCGCTCAGCCGCTCGCCGTCCAGCACCCGCACCAGCACCCGCCCCAGCAGGTCGCGGGCCACCTCCAACGTATCCCGGTCGAAGAACTCACGCCTTAAGCGGGTCATCGGCAAAACGGGGGTCCAGTCGCAACGTTCGGCGCAGCCCCTCCCGCAGATCCACCTTCGGCTCGTAGCCGAGGAGCCGCCGGGCGAGGGTGATGTCGGCGCAGAGGCGGGAGACGCCGCCGCTCTCGGCCGGGCTGTAGAGGACGTCCACCTCCTTTCCGACCGCCTCTGCCACCAGCCGGACCAGTTCGTTGATGCTCGTCTCCCGGCCGGAACCGACGTTGATGATCCGCCGGTCCACGTCCGGCGCGGTCGCCGCCGCCACCAGCGCGTCCACCACGTCGTCCACGTAGACGAAGTCGCGGGTCTGCGCACCTCCTCCGAAGACGACCAAAGAACCGCCCCGCAGGGCCTGCTGGAGGAAGCGCGGCACGACCGGCGGGTAGGAGGGGGGGAGGTTCTGGCCAGGGCCGTAGGCGTTGAAGATGCGCAGGATCACCGTCTCGATCCCCCAGAGGACGCCGATGGTGCGGACGTAGTACTCGGCGGCCAGTTTGCTGACCGCGTAGGGGGACTGAGGGTTGGGGAGTTGGTCCTCCCGCACCGGCTGGTGGGCCTGTTCGCCGTAGACCGCGCCGGAGGAGGTGAAGACGACGCGGCGGACGCCGGCGTCCCGCATCGCCTCCATCAGGCTCACCGTCCCGCCGACGTTGACCTCGTTGTACTCGCGCGGGTAGAGGATCGACTCCGCCACCTGGACCCGTGCGGCGAGGTGGTAGACGCAGTCGACTCCCTGGAGGAGGGTCCACAACTTCGGCCGGTCCAGGACGCTTCCTCGGGTGAAAAGGACGCGCGGATCGAGTCGGGAGCGGTCCCCGGCGCTGAGATCGTCGATGACCCAGACGTCGTGGCCGTCGTCGACCAGCCGGTTGGCGAGCGCCGCGCCGAGGAACCCGGCCCCACCGGTGACGAGGAAACGCATCGGTGCTTCCCTCACTCCGTCTCCGCCAGCCGCAGGCGTACAAACGTCCAGGGCGCGCCCAGCCCGCCCCACAGGCCGACCAGGCCGTAGCGGACGAACCGGAACAGGGGGGCCGGTTCCAGGCCAGCGAAGAGAACCCGCAGCCCCATCCACAGGCCGAAGAGGACGATCACGCCCAGCAGGTATCGGATCGCCCGCTTCCATCCGGTGCCGCCGCTGTCGAAGCCGACCCACCGGCGTTCCAGGACGAAGCCCAGGGACATCCCCGCTAACGTCGCTCCGGTGCTGACGCCGTCGTCCGTGGGGAACAGGAGGACCAGCAGAACGGGCACGCCCAGCGCCAATCCCACCTGCCAGCCCGTTTGCCGGTTCCCCAGCCACGACTCCACCTGGGGCTCCATCCACAGGTAGAGGGCCAGCAGCACCGCTCCGATGACGTAGCCACCCAAGACGTCGGTGGGGAAGTGGACGCCCAGGTAGATGCGGGAGAGGGGGATCAGAGCCATCAGGAGCGCGGCCACCACCCAGAGCCAGGTGCGTCGGAACTGTGAGGCCAGGTAGCCCCAGACGACCACCGCACTTTGTGTATGACCGCTGGGGAAGCCGCCGCCCTCTGCTTCGGCCAATGGGCGCACCCGGTCGGTGTACTCGAACGGTCGCGGCTGGCCCGCCACCACTTTCGCCACCGCGTTCAGATAGGCGGAAAAGAGGAACAGCACCGTCAGCCGCGCGCCGGTCCGGCGGTCGAGACACCAGTAGACCAACGGGAGGAGGATCAGGAAGAACTCCTCTTCCCCTAGGAAGGTGAAGAAGCGGAATGGCGGGTCCAGC
>DROW01000051.1 GCA_011388675.1 Chloroflexota bacterium
CCGCCAGTCTGGCCCGCAAAGCCCATCGGGTCTACCTGCTGGCCCCTGAGCCCCTGGTGCCCACTCCGCTTGCGGCAAAGTTGCGTCGGATGGAGAACGTCGAGGTGGTAGAGGGGGCCGTGGTGCGGGAGGTGCTCGGCGAGTCGTTCGTGGAGGGAATCCGGGTTGCGATGCCCGATGGAGCCGAGCGCACGCTCGCGGTCAAGGGGGTCTTCGTCAAACTGGCCCGTACCCCGAACTCGGAACTGGTGCGCGAGTGGATCGACTGCGACGACCGGGGCCACATCATCGTCGACGTTCACTGCGCCACCAGTTGGCCGGGGGTCTTCGCCGCGGGAGACGTCACCCTGGTCTCCGAGCAGGTGCTGGTCCACATTGGAGAGGGAGCCAAAGCGGCACTTTCGGCCTATCACTACCTGTTGATGCGGTAGTAGAGCCTCACCTTTCGTAAAGAGCCCCAGGGCACGGAGGACACAGAGGAGGTCGGCGAAACGCTGTGTCCTCCGTGTCTCTGTTGAAATTTGACGAAAACATTGCATAAGGTATACTTCAACCCCGTGGAAGAGGACCTATTCTGGCTCCACCTGCAGGATCTACCGGCCTTCAGGGCGTTGCTGCGGGCGACGGAGGCACGCTTCTACGCCGACCTTCCGCTGGCGGAGCCGATCCTGGATCTGGGCTGTGGAGACGGGCATTTCGGGACGGTGGCCCTGCCCCGTGTTCCGCAGGTGGGTCTGGACCCGTGGGCTGCGCCGCTGGCCGAGGCGCGTCGCAGAGGGGGATACCGGCTGCTGGTCCGTGCCGACGGGGGGCGGATGCCCTTCCCTGAGGGTTCCTTCGCCACGGTGATCAGCAACTCGGTGCTGGAACACGTCCCGGACGTTGAGCCGGTACTGCGGGAGGTCGCGCGGGTCCTACGGCCCGGCGGTGCGTTCTATTTCTCGGTCCCGGGTCCCAACTTCCTTCCCTTCCTGTCCATCGGCAGGGGGCTGGACAGGGCGGGGCTTCGGCGGTTGGGGGACCTGTATCGGGCCTTCTTCAATCGCGTCTGTCGGCACCATCATTGCGACGGGGTGGAGGTCTGGCGGTCCCGGCTGGAGGGAGCGGGATTGCGCCTGGTCCGTTGGTGGCCGTACTTTTCCCGCCGCGCGCTGGTCGCTCTGGAGTGGGGGCATTATCTGGGCCTGCCGTCCCTGGCCGCCCGGTGGCTGTTCGGGCGGTGGATCCTCTGGCCGTCGCGGGTCAATCTCTGGCCGACGGAACGGCTGTTGCGGCCGCTCTACGAGGAGCCGTTGCCCCGAGAGGGGGCGTATCTCTTCTTCGTGGCTGAGCGAAGCAGCGATGGGCAGCGGTGAGCGTGACCGGAAAGCGCTGGTCTACCTCCTGCTAGGGCTTGCCTTTGCCTGCCTGGGGCAATACTATTTCACCTTCAGGCGGCCGTTCTACCGGGACGGCGTCGTTTTCTACGGGATCGCGTTGGTGATGTTCGTGCTGCTCTGGCGGCGAACGGGCCGGTCGAAGCGACGGTTGCCGCGTATGGGAGGATGGCGGTGGGTGCAGGCCCATCCTCTGCGGGCATTGGCCCTTGTGGGGGGGGCCGTGCTTTCTTTCGGGGCTGGATGGTCGGCTCTCCATCGACCTCCGGACGCTGCTTTCAGCGACCTGCTGGCCCTGTGGCTGATCGGCATTCCGTGGTTCCTGCTCGCCTTCGCCCCGCCCTTGCCGCCCACGTGGTCTCGACGCCTTGGGGCCTGGCTGCGGGAGCATCGGATGGAGATCGCGCGGCTGGTCGCCCTGCTGGTCGTCGCCTTCGGGGTGCGTGCGGTGGCGTTGGAGGAGATCCCCCGCAATTTCGGCGGTGATGAGGGGACGCAGGCGCGGGCCGCGCTGGAACTGATGGAGCCACCGCTAGGGAATCCGTTCTCCACGGGCTGGTACAGCGTACCCACGATGTCCTTCCTGGCCTACGGAGTGGCGATGCGGGTGTTCGGCGCGACGGTCGCGGGCGCGCGGATGCTCTCCGCCCTCGTCGGTACCGCGGCGGTGCTGTGTACCTTCCTTCTGGCCCGCGAGTTGTGGGGAAAGCGGGTGGGATGGATGGCGGCCTTTTTCCTGGCGTTCGGCCACTATCACCTGCACTTCAGCCGGCTGGCCTCGAATCAGATCGGCGATGCCCTCTTTGCCTCGCTGGGGTTGTGGCTCCTGGTGCGTGGGCTGCGCTCGGGCAGTCGGGGGACCCTGGCGTTGTCCGGGGCGGTGATGGGATTGGGGTGGTACGGGTATTTCGGGGCCCGTCTCGTTCCCATCGTTGCTGCTTTGTATCTGTCGTGGCGGACCATCGTTGAGCCGCAGTTTCTGCGGCGGCAGGGGCGGAATCTGGCAGCAATGGTCGCCGCTGCCCTGGTCGTCCTTGCGCCGTTGCTCCTTCATTACCTGGCCTATCCCGATACCCTTGCCGCTCGCTACAACCAGGTCAGCATCTTCGCCTCGGGGTGGCTGCGCCAGGGGCAGGAGGTTACTGGACGAAGTGCGCTCAGTCTGTTGCTGGAGCAGTTCTGGAAGTCGATCTCCGCCTTCCATTACACCCTCGACCCGACTTTCTGGTACCACCCCGCGATCCCCCTGCTCGACTTCGTCAGCGGGGTGCTGATGATCGTCGGACTGGTGTGGGTTTCGGTCCGCTGGCGTTGGCCGGCCAACGGGCTGCTGCTCCTCTGGTTCTGGTCCGCGGTGGTGATGGGATGGACGCTGACCGAGAATCCGCCCAGCAGCATGCGGCTCCTCGTCGTGACGCCTGCGGTGGCCTCCCTGGTCGCGCTGGGAGCGGATCGGCTGCTTCGGCTGGCGGAGCGGATCGTCGGGGGGAGGTCGGTGGCTTGGGCCTGCGTCGGGGCCGGGCTCGTGGGGATCGCGGCCTCCCTCAACCTGGGTTACTATTTCCTCCAGTACGCTCCCACCCGCGTCTACGGGAACCCCACGGCGGAGGTGGCGGATGTGCTCTGCGACGTGCTGGAGCAGCGGGAGGAGGTGCCCCCCGTTTTCTTGGACGGCGCGCCGTATCTGTACTGGGACTTCGGCGCGATCGCTTTCCGCCTGCGGGATGTGGAGGGCACGGACTTCTCACCGGAGGGCTGGTTCTGGGGCGGTGAGGCGGAACGGGAAGCGCTGTTCGTCATCCTGGGGGAGAACGCGGACGATCTGGAACGGGTGCGCTCCGCTTTTCCCGGTGGAAAGGCGGAGTACTACTATTCGGAGGTGGACGGTCGGTTGCTTTTCATCCTCTACGAAGTTTCGTCTCCCCCTGACGCTTCACTTTTGAATCCTCATCCTCGGAGGCGGGCGTGAGTGGATCCCGGCGTCTGAGCACGGCGTTGCTGCTCATCGGTGTCCTCCTCATCGGTGCCGCGTTCCGGTTCTTCGGGCTGGGCTGGGGAGAGGGCCAGCCGATCCACCCCGATGAGGAGTTCCTGCGACAGGTGACGATGGCGGTCCGGTTTCCGGACCGACTTTCCCTCTACTTGGATACGTCCAACTCGCCGTTGAATCTGTACAACCGAGGGTACGGGTTCTTCGTGTATGGGACGTTTCCCCTTTTCCTCACGCGGGGAGCACTGGACGGCCTGGAGAAGGCGTCGGAGGCGGGGAGTCTGTTGGTGTGGAAGGGCCCCCTCGATGCCCGCGCGGTGGGGCGGGCGCTGGCGGCCCTCTTCGACGTGGGAAGCGTGCTCTTCGTCTTCCTGGCAGGGCGTCGCCTCGGTTCGCGCTGGATCGGGCTTCTGGGGGCGTTGTTCTACGCGCTGAGCGTGCTCCCGATCCAGCAGGCCCACTTCTACACGGTGGACGCCTTCGCCAATTTCTTCGTCGCCGTGACGTTGTACCTGGCGGTCCGGGCCGCGCAGACGGGAGGGTGGGCCTCTTTCCTTCTGGCTGGCATCACGACGGGGTTGGGGGTCGCCTGCAAGATCAGCGTCTGGCCGTTGGGGCTGCTGCTTGGAGTCGCCGGCCTCGTGTGGGGGGGATGGTATGCCCCGCGAACCTCTGCTGGCTCTGCCCCGTGGGAAAGCGTCACGGCCCGCGTGTTCGCGGCTGGCGTCCTTTCGCTGGTGACTTTCCGCCTCGCGCAGCCGTATGCGTTCGCTGGCCCCGGGTTCTTCGGCCTGGCCCTGAACAAGCAGTGGGTGCAGAACATGGCGGAGATCCGCAGCCTGATGTCCGGTGCGGTGGACACCTACCCGGGCCATCAGTGGACGAATCGGACGCCGCTGGTCTTCCCCTGGGTCAATATGGTCTTCTGGGGGCTGGGGCTTCCGCTGGGGCTGACGGCCTGGGCGGCGTGGGGAAGCGTCGGCGTCAAGGGCTTCCGCTGGTGGGTGGCCGCCAGGCGCAAGCAGGATTCCGCCGCGCAGGCGGAGGAAAGCAAAGGAGAGGAGAAGGCCCCGGTGTCCTCCGAACCTCTGCGGCGTTCTCTGGAACCCCCCGGCAGGGAGGCGGCTGCGGTGGGGTTGGTGTGGGTCTGGGCGACGGGGTATTTCCTCTACCAGGGCACTCAATGGGTCAAGTCGATGCGCTATCTGCTCCCGGTCTACCCCGCTTTCGCGCTGCTTGCCGCGTGGTGGGTGGCGCACTTGTGGGGAGGGGGGCGGACGAAGCGCCGCTGGGGAATGGCGGTGGGAACCGTGGCGCTCGTTGGGGCGTTCCTCTGGTCGTTGGCTTTCTCCTCGGTGTACGCCCGACCGCATACCCGCATCGTCGCTTCCCGATGGATCTTCGAGAACGTCCCTACCGCTGCGACTGTCCATCTGGAGGCGGCGGAGTCGGAAGCCCACGTGCAGGTGGTCATTCCGCCGGGGACCTTCTGCGACGAGGAGATCCCTTTGGTCGTTCCTTTCCAGGTTGAGGAGGGCGGGGAGGGTCCCTTCGCGGCAGTGGCGGTCTCTCTCAATTATGTCGCCGACCCGCAGGCCGACCTGGAGCCGGAGACGGTACGGGTCGCCATTGCCACCGATCCGGCGGGGCAGGATCGGTTGGCGGAGGCGGCCCAGCAGATCGATCCGCCGGGTGGGCGCGGTGGGAAACGTTACACTTTTTCCTTGCCCCCGACCCCGCTTCAGGAGGGGGCGACCTATTATCTGGTGGTGGAGGTGACGGAGGGCGGGCCGATCCAGTTGTTCACCTCGGTCCTGGCGACGGAGCATTGGGATTGGCCGCCGCCGTTGCGGGTGGACGGGAAGGACCCCTTCGGGGGGATGTACCAGGGGCTTTCTACCAGTTCGGACGGGACGCTCCAACTCTACTACGACGATACGCCGGAGAAACGGGAGAACCTGTTGAACTGGCTGAACGAGGCAGATTACATCATTATCGGGAGCAACCGGCTCTACGCTTCCATTCCACGGTTGCCGACTCGCTACCCGTTGACCATTGCCTACTATCAGGCGCTCTTCAGCGGCGAACTGGGGTTCGAGTTGGTGGCGGATTTCACCTCCTACCCGGCGCTGGGTCCCTTTCAGTTCCCCGATACGGAAGAGCCATTCCCCGTGCCCGAGGCCCCGTATCAGTATCGCGCGGCTCCTATCTCGGTGCCGATGCCGCCTGCAGAAGAGGCGTTCAGCGTGTACGACCACCCGCGGGTGCTCGTCTTTCGCAAGACGGCGGCCTATTCTCGAGAGCGGGCGGAGGCCCTGTTGCCTCCCTCGCTTCTGAATCACGTGATCTGGGTTACGCCGCGGCAAGCGACCCGCGGGGTGCGCGAACCGGTGTTCGATCCCCAGACCTGGAAGGAGCAACAGGCCGGGGGGACGTGGTCGGAGATGTTCAATCGGGACAGTCCCCTCAATCGGTCCTGGCTGCTGGCCGCGCTGGCCTGGTACGGGATGGCGGCCGTGTTGGGATGGCTGGCCTTCCCCCTGGTGTTCTTGCTCTTCCCGAAGTTCGTCGACCGCGGGTACGGCTTCGGCCGGGTGTTGGGGCTCCTCTTCGTCTCGTATCTTACCTGGCTGGTGGCTAGTTTGCGGATTCTGCCGAACACCCGGATGACCGTCGTCGTTTCGGTGGGCGTGCTCGCCCTGGCGGGCGGCTTCGTCGCCTGGCGACAGCGGGAAAGCCTGGCCCGCTTCCTCCGCCTGCGCTGGCGGACCGTGGCGGTGTACGAGGCCCTTTTCCTGATCCTGTTCGGCTTCTGGACCTGGGTCCGGCTGCTCAATCCGGACCTGTGGCATCCGGTCGTCGGCGGGGAGAAGCCGATGGATTTCGCCTACCTCAACGCCGTCATCAAATCGACCTGGTTTCCCCCGTATGACCCTTGGTTTGCTGGCGGATACATCAACTACTACTACTTCGGCTTCGTGCTGGTCGGCACGCTGTCCAAATTGCTGGGGGTGATGCCCTCGATTGCCTATAACCTGGCCCTCTCCCTGTTCTACGCCCTGACGGGAGGGGCGGCGTTCTGTGTGGCCTTCAACCTGGTCGGTCGGGGGAAGGCGTCCGATCGGGCCTACGTGGCGGGCCTGTTGGCCGTCCTGTTGCTCCTCGTTCTGGGCAACCTGGGGGAGGTCCGGCTGCTGGTCAACGGATTCCGGCTCGTGGCGGGGGAACCACCGTTCGAAAGCACTATCCCGGGCTTCGCCGAACTGGTGCAGACCCTGCGTGGCTTTTGGCTGGTGGCGAAAGGGGCTCCCCTGCCGTTCCGGCCGGAGACGCCGTATTGGGACCCCACCCGGATGTATCCGGCCGATCCGTTGGGCGTGGGGCCGATCACTGAATTCCCCTCCTTCACTTTCCTCTACGGCGATCTCCACGCGCATATGCTGGCTCTTCCCTACACGCTGGTGATGTTGGGATTGGCCCTCCAGTGGGCGCTCATCCGTCGCCCTTCGATGGGATCGCTGGTGCTGGGCGGGCTGGTTGTCGGTTGTCTGCGGGCCGGCAACACGTGGGACTATCCGACCTATCTCCTCGTAGCCTGGATAGGGCTCGCGCTGGGGACGCTGGGGAAGGGACGATCCTCCTGGCGGGACGGGTGGGCCTTCCTGTGGCGGGCGGCGGTCCTGCTTCTGACCAGCCTCCTGCTGTTCCAGCCTTACATCCGCCATTATGTGATCGCCTACACGCATTTCCACCTCTGGGACGGGTTGCGGACACCATTGCATCTCTACCTCCTTCATCTAGGCCACTTCCTTTTCTTCCTCCTGACCCTGATGCTCCCCGAGGCGTGGGCGGTGGCTCGGTCCGCGCTGGAGATCCGCGAGCGGGGGAAGCGGACGGCGGTGGCGGTGCTGTTGGGAGGCGTGCTCTCCCTTGCCGCTGCCCTCTTCCTTGGATCCGGAGTCCCCGTCGCGCTGGTCACCGTGCCGGTGGGGGCGCTGGCGGCCGTTCTCGCCCTCCGGAGGGAGCGGCCCGTGGAACGGCGGCTGATCTGGTCGTGGCTGGCGCTGGCGATGGGGCTGACGCTGGGGGTGGAGTTGGTGGTGCTGGAGGGGGACATCGGCCGGATGAACACCGTGTTCAAGTTCTACTACCAGGTGTGGACGATGTTGGCGGTGGGCGCGGCAGCGGCGGCGGTATGGGCCGTGGAGCGGGTTGCCGCCTGGAGGGTCGAATGGCAGCAGGTCTGGTCCGCGGTAGCGGCGGTTCTGCTGTTCTCTGCCTTGCTCTTCCCGCTGATGTCCATCCCGGCCCGGGTGAAGGACCGCATTACTAAAGCCACCGGTCCCACGCTGGACGGTATGGCCTATATGGAGTACGGCCGGGTATGGGACGTGCTGGGAGAGGTGGATTTGCGGCCGGATTACGAGGCGATCGTGTGGCTCTTGGACAACGTGGAGGGCTCGCCGGTGGTCCTGGAGGGGCTGGGAGCGCGGGAGTACCTCTGGGGGAACCGGGTTTCGGTCTACACGGGACTGCCGAGCGTTGTTGGGTGGCGGTGGCACCAGGTGCAGCAGCGGATGGCCGCTGGCGCGGCAGACGTGGAACAGCGGCAGATGGACGTCAACGAGTGTTATGAGACGCTCGATGTCGGCCTGGCCGAGACGATCCTCCGGCGATACGACGTTCGCTATGTTTACGTAGGCCCCTACGAGCGGCTGTACTACAGTCCCGATGGGCTCGCCAAGTTCGACGAGATGGCCGATCTGGGAATGCTGCGAGTGGTCTATGACAGGGAAGGGGTGAGGATCTACGAGGTAACCTGGTGACCGGGTGACTCGCTGATTCTCCTACTCCTTTTCCATCTCCTTCAACGCCTCGTAGGCCGGGCGGACGATGGTCTCCGGCCAGCCGGGTTCGGTGATGGCCCACCAGTACTGCTCATCGTCCGGGGTCCAGAACAGATCGGCGAGGGTGTAGACGAACATCGGCCCGATCCAGGGACGCCAGTGTTCGCGGGCGTATCGGAAGGCCCGGACCAGATAGTCGGCTTTCTGTTCCTCGGTGACGGCAAACCACGCATATTCGGGGTGAATGGGGTCCGAAGTCCAGCCCATCTCCAGAACGGCCACCTGTTTGTCGGCGTCGCCGTAATGAACCATAATTTCCCGCAGGTCCTCCACGTGTCGGAAGCAGAAGAACCGCTGCCTTCCGTATTCTGGGAGGATTGCCGCCACACCCGGTGAGGTCTCCGGCGGGGCGTGGAAGCCGGGCGCGTGAACCCCCAGCAGATCGAAGTAAGGGCTTGCCCCGGCCTCGTACATCTGGGTCAGGAACTCCGTGTCTGGCATCGCTTCCGGGGGAGGGGTGCCGGTGGGGGCGAGGCCAGCGGAGATGACCAGCGCGTCGGGGTCGGCTCGCTTGATGGCGATGTAACAGGCGCGGAGGAGTTCGACATAGCCTGCCGGGTCGGGCGAATGGCCCGCCCATTCGCGAGACAGGTTGGGCTCGTTCCAGATCTGGTAGGCTTGTACCTGTCCCCGATACCGTTCCGCCAGCGTGCCGCAGAACCGTCCGTACTCCTCGGGCGGCACCGGGATCGAAGGGTCAGAGGGAGGCTCGACCCAATCCGGTAGGGGCAACCCGTCGAGACGGAACAGGATGCGAAGCCCGTGGGCCTGTGCCCGCTCGACGATGAAGTCGGTCCTCGACCATTCGAACCTCCCCCTGCCCGCTCCTTCCACATCCCGCCAGGCGACCAGTTGCTTGACCCAGTGAAACCCGGCGTCCTCGATGAGTTGCAGGTCCCGCTCGGCTGCGTTCACGTGCCACCAGAGAAAGGCCTGCATCCCGTAGTCGGGCGAGGGGAGACGGGTGCGGGGCCAGGATGTAGGGGTGGGTGGAGCAGGGGTGGGGGAGGGAACGAAGGCTTCCGCTCCCGTTCTGCCGAGACCGGCCCTCGTCAACAAGAGAAGCCCCCCCAGGACGCAGAGCCCTACAATGAGGCCGATCCAATGGGGGGGGCTCTTTTGTGCAGGGAAGGAGCCCCTCATCGCCTTATGGCTTCTCCATCTGTTGAATGGCGAAGAAGGCCGGCCGGGGAGCGCCGATGTAATCGATCAGGCTGTAGGGGGCGTTCGGGTCGTCCGGTGTGCGCGGGCCGGTGTTGGCGTAGTTCAGGTTCCACAGGAACGCCAGCCGCACGAACCCCCACTCGCGCATCAACTGGAACGCCTCTACATCGTATTCCGCCTGTTCCTCCAGGGTGTTGTCCAGCGCGAATTCGAAGCCCGGCGGTGCTCCTCCCAGCCCCTCCGCGGATGCCCAGCCAAACTCGGTTACGCACAGCGGCTTCATCCCGGATACCGCCTCGTTGTACCACTCCAACGTGCTGCGGAAGGACCAACTGATGTCCGGGTTGTCCCAGAAGCCCCGGAACACGGCGGTATCGTCCCGATAGGGGTCGTTCCAGCGCACGTGGGGCGGGATGTTGTAGCCGTTGTGATGCACCCCCACGCAGTCGGCGTAACTCAGGAAGCCCAGGTTGACCATCTCCTGGAAGTACTGGCGGTCGTTCATGTAGATGATCCGTGAAGGGTTGTTGGGGTCGGTAGCCGTCGCACCGACCGGCGAAAGCGCCCCGCTGATGACGATGATGTTGGGGTCGCGGCTCTTGACCGCCTGGTAGGCCAGGCGCAGCATCTCTACGTACCGCGCCGGATTGACCCCTTCAGCGGTGTCCCACTCCCGGTCCAGGTTTTCCTCGTTCCAGATCTCGATGGCGTGGACCCGCCCCTTGTATCGGTCGACCAGCCGCCCGAGGAAGTCGGCGAAGAGGGCCAGGTCGTCGGGGGGAGCCCCTTCGGGGTTGGAGTCGATGTACGAGCGGCTCCACATCGGAGCGCCCACCACGCTGAGCATCACGTGCAACCCCTCCTTATTCGCCGCTTCGATCACCGCGTCGTACCCGCTCCAGTCCATTTGTCCGGGATTGCGTTCGAAATCGCCCCACTGGACCTGCTGTTTGATCCATCCCAGTCCCAGGCTCTTGACCTGATTGGCCGTGTATTCTGGGAGAGGGAGCGCGTCCGCGGCGATCCCGTAGCCGAACACTTCCTCGGATGGAGGGGGGACGGGGGGGTGAGGCGGGGATGTCGGCGCTTCCGTCGCTTCTGTCGCTGGCTCCGACGGGGTCGGTGCGATGGTGGCCTGGGTTCCTTCGTTCTCTGTCGTGGGCTGCGGCTGTGGCGTGTTCCCCGGCGTCTGGGCGGGGGTCGTCGGCGCGCCCAGAGGCACCAGTGCCCCGGCCGTGGTCGGGGTGGGGGCGGGAGGGGTAGGGGATGGCTCGGTTCCAGCCCCGAAGAAGCCCCACCAGACGCAGAACAGGCCCAGCAGGAGGATGACCACCCACACCGCGACCGCGGCAGCGAATCGTTGTTGGACCTTGCGATCCCTGTTCGTGGTAGACATCACGCCTCCTCTCTCACCGCGTCCCCAAGACTGCGTGCAGGGCATCGCAGGCCGGGCAGGAGCCGTCGGGGCGGACGATGGCGTAGCCGTCCTGCGGATCGTATCCGAACCGTGGGAAGTCGATGTTCCAGACAATGATGCAGCGCACCATACCGGTCTGGATGCTCAGTCGGACCGCTTCGGCCAGCCAGGCGGCCTGCTCGCTGTTGTCGTTACCTCGTGCCCAGGCGAACTGGTCGGAGAAGGGAGGCACGCCTTCCTGAGAGGCATACCCCATCTCCGTGTAGAAGAGTTGCCGGGTGCCGCGGAAGATGTTGTAGTACAGTTCGGTCTGGGGGAGGAAGTACCAGGAGTGGTGATGGTCGCCGTGGTCGGCGGGGTGACCGGTGCGGGCCGAGGGCGACGTTGCCCCCGAGTTGTGGTGCGCGCCGATGTAGTCCATACAGTTGGCCGCGCCCGCGTTGAACATCCCCTCCATCCACGGCTGATCGTCACAGCCGGCCGGGCTGCATCCGCCGAAGTATCCCGTCGGCGCGGGGGCTGCGCTGATGACGAGGGTGTTGGGGTTGGCTGCCTTGATGGCCTGGTAGGCGGTGCAGAGGAGCCGGGTGTAGGCCGCCGGATCGATGTAGCCGGACTGCCATTCCCGGTCGATGTTCGGCTCGTTCCACACCTCGATGGCGTCCGCCCCCGCGGCGGCCAGGCTGGCCACCCAGTTGGCGAAGTCCTGCTCGAAACCAGGCTGGGTCACCATCTCCGGCTTGCCCAGTGCGCTCAGCTGGATCTTGAATCCGTTGGCGTGGGCGGCCTGAATGATGCCGCTGGCGTCGTTGGGGTAGTGCACCTGGGTCTTCGCCCACGTCATCCCGGCGTAGTGCATCAGGCTGGCGTAGGGGAACGAGAGGTCGTGGATGTGCCCGCCCAGTTCAAACGAGCCGCCGACTACCGGGGCGGGTGCGGGCGGCGGCGGCGCTGCCGCCACCTCGCCGGCCTGGATGACCACCGTGACCTCGCCGCCGGGGATCCTCGTATCGCCCGCCTGTAGGGCCCACAAACCGGTGTAGCGGCCGGATTCCTGAGGCGCTGTCAGGCGGACGCTGATGTCCACGGTTTCTCCCGCTTCGACCGCGCCTACTTCTACGCTGCCCGGCCCGCTCATCTGACTGCCGCTGACGAAGACCAAGACCGTGCTGTCCGGCCAGTCGCAGGTGCCGTTGTTGCGCAGCCGCCACGTCTTGGTGAACACCTCCCCGTTGTCGAACTGGGTGCCGTCGGGGACGGTGACGTCGGTCACGAAGGCCGCGCTCAGGCAGGCGGCTTCCGCAGCCGTGAGCGGCTCCGGCGTCGGCGTGGGGGTGGGCGTGGGGGTGGCGACCGCTACCTGAACGGACCCGTGGCTCACGTCGGCGATGGCCGCGGAGATGGTGTAGGTCCCGCCTTCCTCTGGCGCGGTCCACTCAAAGTCGGGCTGCTCCAGAGCGACCACCTCCTCGCTGGTGGACGCGCCCGGCCCTTCGACGGTCCAGGTCACTTCCAACTCGGTGGGAGCGGGAAGGCCAGCGGCTACTCGGTACGCCTCCACCGCGTCCACGATCCCTGGCATATTCCCCTCGTCCAGCAGATCCGGGATCATCACGCCGCCCAGGTGGTATCGGAGCGCCCAGTCCAGTTTCCGGGCTAGGAAGGAAGGCGTGCCCAACCAGACGGTGTGGTCCGTCCCATCGTCGGCCTCGTAGGTGATCGCGTATGTCCCCGCGTCCTCGTCGGTGACGATGCTGCGGATACGGCCGGTCAGGGAGAACACCACCTTCTCACCCGGCTCCAAAGTTTGCTGGGGGGCCTGGATCTCCCCGAAGGGAGCCAGTGCTTCCTCCAGGCTCACGTGCTGGACGATCGTTCCATCGCTGTCGGCGCTGAGGGCGGAGACCTGGGGGCGGAGTTTGTACCGGTTGACCTGCCCCGTGGCCCATCTCAGAAGCGATTCCACTTCCCCTCCCTCCGCGTAGGCGGCGGGGTCGTCCGGCAGGGGGAAAATCAGCGCGTCGGCGGCCTGTCCCAGGGCAGCCCAGTCGTATCCGCCGCTGTCCCATTCGTCCCCGTCGGGGGTGGGGGCCGGCACGACCACCTCCAGACGCAGGCCCTCCTCGTGCAGTGCCTGGGCCAGGTCGGCCACGAACGTGGAGAAGGTCTCGCGTTGCTCTGGAGATACGCCCTGGTAATCCAGAATCACTCCCTGGTTCCCGGCCAGCCTGGTGAGGATCTCCTGAATGTGGGTCTGCTGGATCGCCGGGTCTCCCAGGAGGTCGCTGAGGAGCGCGGTGTTGAGGGGTTCTCCCTCTTTCCAGTTCCGCAGCAGAGGCAATGCCTCGACCCCTTCGGCTTCGAAGGGGAGGATGTCCCCCAAGACCAGACCGTCCGTTCCAAGGTAGAGGCCGGGCACCGCAGCCTGGGTGAGGCCTTCGGGGAGGGTGGGGGGATCCTGGTGCGAGATCACCGTCTCGATGGCGGGGACGACCGGCATCGTCTGCACCAGCGCGACGGCCTGGGGGAGTTCGGCGACCTGGGCGACCACGACGCCTCGGTCGGGGTCTGCCCCACCGCCGATCCATTCCCACGTTTCGCCGGTCCACCCGTAGAGGTCCAGCGTGTGCAGGGCCTCAGCCCCCTGTGGGATGGCGACCTCGATGAGGGCGGGGCCGCGGGTGCGGGAGCAGGTGTGGATGGTGTAGTAGGGACCTTGCGGTTGGAGGACCTGGGGCAGCGCGGCGGCCGCCGCCTGCAGGTCGGCGCCAGCGGTGCCGATCGCGATGTCCTCCGCCGGGACCGAGGCCAGTTTGACGCAGAGTTTGTCTGGGCTATCCGGGGGGAGGGAGACGCTCAGACCGCCCTCGGGCAGGGTGGCCGTCGGATGGTCGGCTGTCAGGTGCTCGTAGCCCAATCCCAGTCGTTGGGGGAGGGAGATGGGGGGAAGGACCAGCGCGGCGGCGACGAGCGCGGCGATGACGAGGTAGATCCAGTTCCCGCGAAGCCAGGTCGTCGCAGCCACGAGGGTCTCTCGGAAACGGGAGGGTGGGGAAGGCTCCTTCTCAGCCTCCGTCGGTGGGGGCGTTTCGGCCTCCGTATCCGGCCGATCTGCCCGTTCTTCCGGGCCCTCCGTGGCGGCCTCCGCGGCCTCCGTCGGTGGGGGTGTTTCGACCTCTGTGTCTGGCTTGTCCGTCCGTTCCTCCGGGCCCTCCGTGGTGGCCTCTGTGGCCTCCGTCGCTGCAGGCTCCTGCGCCTCGTCGATCCCTTCGGCCTCGTGCTCTTCCATATAGATGAACCTCCGTTCGGGTTTGAGATGGAATCGGGATCGTGAAGTCCCTACAACAAAATACGGCCCCCCGGCCGCTGGTACGTGCCTTCCGTCCTGAACAGAGCAGGGAAAGCGGGGGGAATTCTAGCACAGAGGGAGGATTTTGACAACTTGACGCTGCCCGCGCTTTGATAGATAATCCCCCTGGAGGGTGAAATGGCAAAGCCGCGAACGTCGTGGGTCTGTCAGGTGTGCGGGCGGAAGAGCCCCCGCCCGATGGGGCGCTGCCCGGGGTGTGGGGAGTGGAATACGATGGTGGAGGTCGTTGAAGAGCGGCCTCGGGCGGCCCCTGCGGTGATCTCCGGTAGCGAGCCGCGCCCTCTGGCCGAGATAGAAGCGGAAGGGCTGGAGCGGCTTCCCCTGTCGATGGGCGAGTTCTCCCGCGTCTTGGGTGGGGGCCTCGTCCCCGGTTCTCTGGTCCTGGTCGGAGGGGAACCGGGCATCGGCAAGTCCACCCTGCTCCTGCAGGTCTCCGACCTGGTCGCCCGGACTACCGGCCGGCCGGTCCTGTACGTCTCGGGGGAGGAATCCGCCCGGCAGATCAAGATGCGGGCCCGACGGCTGGGGTTGGAGGTGGAGGGGGGCTTCGTGCTCACCGAGACCAACCTGGAGGCCATCTTCCACCACGCCGACCGGCTGGAGCCGGTGATGACGGTGGTCGATTCGATCCAGACGGTGACGTCGGGGGAGTTGACCTCGGCAGCGGGCTCGATCAGCCAGGTGCGGGAGGCGGCGGCCCGGTTCCAGTGGTGGGCCAAGTCGAGCGGGGCCACTGTGTTCCTCGTCGGGCACGTTACGAAAGAAGGAGCCATCGCCGGGCCGAAGGTGCTGGAGCACATCGTGGACACCGTGCTCTATCTGGAGGGCGATCCGTTTCACGCCTACCGTCTCCTCCGTTCGACCAAGAACCGGTTCGGTGCCACTTCGGAGGTGGGGGTGTTCGAGATGCGGGAGGAGGGCCTGGTGGAGGTCGCCAACCCCTCCGAGGCGTTCCTGGCGGAGCGGATGGTCAACGCGCCCGGATCGGCCATTGCGGTGACGGTGGAGGGGACCCGGCCGCTGCTGGTGGAGGTGCAGGCGCTGACCAGCCACACCAGTTTCGGCCACCCCCGCCGCACGGCGAACGGGGTCGACTTCAACCGGCTGTTGCTGATTGTGGCGGTGTTGAGTCGGCGGGTAGGGCTGCGGTTGTACGACCAGGATGTGTTCGTCAACGTGGTGGGTGGGTTGCGGATCGACGAGCCAGCGGCCGACCTGGCGGTGGCGGCGGCGATTGGCTCCAGCGTGCACGGAAAGCCGCTGGCGGCGGACGTGGTGCTCGTCGGTGAGGTGGGGCTTTCCGGCGAGGTGCGCGCCGTCAGCCAGATGGAGGCCCGACTGCGGGAGGCGGCCAAGTTGGGCTTCCGCCGCTGCATCCTTCCCCGCACGGTTCGCCGCGCCCGGCTGCAGGTGCCGGAGGGGTTGGAACTCGTCCCCGTCCGTTCGGTGGCGGAGGCGGTGGAGAAGGCGCTCGTCCTGTGATTCACGACTATCATCTTCACACCCATTTCTCCTGCGATGCGGACGCCTCGGTGGAGGCGATGTGTCGGGCCGCGCTGGCGCGGGGGCTGAAGGAGATCGCTATCACGGATCACGTGGACTTCACGCCGGAGGATCCGTGCTATCGGTATTTCCAGGCCGAAAAGTACTGGGCGGCGACGCAGCGCTGCCGGGGTAAATTTGAGGGTGCGCTCGTCGTTCGCGTGGGTGTCGAGATCGGCGAACCGCACCTCTATCCGGCCGAGATACGCTCCCTGCTTGCGGCCCACGAGTACGACTTCGTGCTGGGCTCGCTCCATTGGGCCGACGGCCGCCCCCTGTTCCGGTCGTCTTTCTTCGACGGACTGGGGCTGGACGGTGGGATCGCTCTTTACTTCGAGGAGTTGGCTCGCCTGGCCGAGGAGGGGGAGTACGATGTGCTAGCCCATATGGACATCGTCCGGCGGGCCGCGTACCGACGTTACGGGCTGCGGGAGTTGGACCTGCGGCCCCACGAGGCGCGGGTGCGGAGGGTGCTGCGCGTCGTGGCGGAGCGGGGGAAGGGGATCGAGGTGAACGCCGCTTACGTGCGGAAAGGGATCGGCGACCCGGGACCTTCCGTTCAGGTCCTGCGTTGGTTTCGGGAGGAGGGCGGGCGGATCGTCACCCTGGGGTCGGATGCCCACCGGCCCGAGGACGTGGGTCGGGGGTTGGACCGTGCCCTGGAGATGGTGCGGGAGGCGGGGTTCGGGCGGATCGCGATGTTCGAGAGACGGAGGGTGAGGTGGCTGAACCTGTGAGGGAGCGCCCTCGGCGTCGTCCGGAGTGGTTGCGGGTGCGGTTGCGCACCGATGAGACCTACCACCAGTTGAAGCGACTGATGCGGTCGAAGCACCTCCACACTGTCTGTGAGGAGGCCCATTGCCCTAACATTGGCGAGTGCTGGGGCCATCGCACGGCCACGTTTCTTATCCTGGGGGACGTCTGTACCCGGAACTGTCGCTTCTGCAACGTCCAGAGTGGCCGGCCTGGCCCGCCTGACCCCGACGAGCCGCGCCACGTGGCGGAGGCGGTGCGGGAGATGGGGCTGCGGCACGCGGTGATCACCTCCGTCACCCGGGACGATCTCCCCGACGGCGGAGCGTCCGTCTTCGCCGAGGTCGTCCGCCAGATCCGGGCCCTCGTCCCCGGCTGCACTGTGGAGGTGCTGATCCCCGATTTTCAGGGGGATGTGGAGGCGCTGCGGATCGTGATGGAGGCCTGTCCCGATGTCCTGAACCACAACGTGGAGACGGTCCCACGCCTCTTCCCCCGCATCCAGCCCCGCAACCGGTACGAGTGGTCGCTGCGCATTCTGAAGGAGGCAAAACGGCTGCAGCCGGGCGTGCTGACCAAAAGCGGGTTGATGGTCGGCCTGGGGGAGACGGAGGCGGAGGTGCTGACGGTGATGGAGGACCTGCGCGGGGTCGGGGTGGATATTCTGACCGTTGGGCAGTACCTCCAGCCTTCGCGTAGTCATTGGCCGGTGGCCCGCTACTACACCCCGGAGGAGTTCGACGCGTTTCGAGAGCAAGGGCTGAGGATGGGATTCCGCTGGGTGGAAAGCGGTCCTCTGGTCCGCAGTTCCTTCCACGCCGAAGCGCAGGTGCGGTTGCTGGAGGAGATGGGAAACGCCACATCTACCGCTTGAGCGTTTCGTCCAGCCACGCCAGGTAGGCCGGGTTTCCCGCCGCGACGGGGGTGGCCAGGATCTCCGGCACCTCGTAGGGGTGGATGGACCTCAGCGTTTGCTCCAGTTCTTCGTAGAGTTCCTCGCGGGTCTTGAGGGTGCACAGCCATTCCCGGGACGTTTCGACTTGGCCCTGCCACCAGTAGGTGCTGGTGATCGGGCCGAGGACCTGTGCGCACGCGGCCAGACGTTGTTCGACCAGCGCGCGGGCGATCGCTTGGGCTTTTTCCTCCGTGTCCACGGTCGTGATGACCTGCAGGTACTTCGTCATACTTCCCTGTCTCCCGTCTCCTGCTTCTTCCCTCCCGTTTCCTGCCCGACGAAAAACGCCTCCCCACGTGGGGAGGCGGGATGCCCCCAACGGGATTTGAACCCGTGTCGCGGGCTTGAAAGGCCCGTGTCCTAGACCTGGCTAGACGATGGGGGCGTGCGGCGTTATTCTACCATAAAGCCTTGGGGCGTCAAGCAAAAGGCCAGCTTATCCATCGACCAGCACGTGGGCG
>DROW01000052.1 GCA_011388675.1 Chloroflexota bacterium
GGTGGAGGTGGGTTTGGGTAGTGGTTGGGTATTGGGTCATTGGTAATTGGGTAATTGGGTAACTGGGTAATTGGGTGACTGGGTGACTGGGTGACTGGGTGACTGGGTGACTGGGTAACTGGGTAACTGGGGGGGCGTATCGCAATTCGCAATGTGGAGGGAGCCTGTCGATGAACGTAGGACGTGTGTTGGGGATCATTCTGATCGGAGTGGGACTCTTCGTGTGTGTCCTCGGAATGGTCGCTAGTGTTGTTTCTGCCCAGACGACCGGCGGTAGGGTGATGGGAGCGGTGCTCTCCGGCCTTATCGCCACGCCCTTCGTCGGCGTAGGGGTGTTCCTGCTGATCCGCGGGCAGCGTGAGGCGGCGGCGATGGCCGTCGTCCAGCAGCAGAAGAAACTGCTGGGGATGATCCGCGCTCAGGGGCGGGTCAACATCGCCGACGCTGCCCTGGAGTTGGGTGTGAGCCGCGATCAGATCAAGGAATGGGTGTACGATCTGGTCAACAAGGGGCTGTTCACCGGCTACATCAATTGGGACGATGGGGACCTGATCTCCGTCGATGCGGCGAAGATGGACCTGACCAAGTGCCCCCATTGCGGTGGGCAACTGGAACTGGCAGGAAAGGGCGTCGTGGAGTGTCCATATTGCGGAACCGAGATCTTTCTCAGGCCTGGCCCGTAGGGCCTGAGGTGTGGCGCATAGAACAAGAACAGAGGTGGAAAGGAGAGAGGCGATGAGCGATCTGTACGAGCGTGTCAGCGAGGCGCGGTCGGGGTTGGAGAAGTTGATCGGCCAGATCCCTGGCTACAAAGGCTACAAGGAAAAGGAAATGCGGCGGGAGTCGGACAAACTCCTCCGCGAGACGGTGGCGACCCATATGGAGCAGCACCGCCAACGGATGGACGAACTGCAGAAGCAGTTGATCACCGCTGGCCGGTTCGAGTACCTGGATGAGATGGGGAACGCGGTGACGAAGTTGCAGACGTTCATCGACCGGGTGCGGAAGGCCACCTACGGGTACGCCGGCCTCTTCGACGCGGTCCGGGTCAAGGAGGAGGAACTCGATCGGCTCTACGACTTCGACGCGAAGTTGCTGGAGTATGTCGAGCGGCTCTCGGCCGCCCTGGACGCGGTGGAGACGGCGATCCCCAGCGGCGAGGGGTTGGCCGAGGCCGTTCGACAGGTGTTGTCGATCTGCTCTGAGGCCAATCGGACCTTCGACGAGCGGGAGCAGGTCATTCTGACGGCAGCATAAAAAGGGAGGGAGGAAGATGGCAAGAGTTTTTGATATTATCGAGTTCGTGGACGAGTCGGGGCGGGAGATCGTCCACCGGTTCCCCGAACAGGGGTCCGGTGATTTCCGGATCGGCTCCCAGTTGATCGTCCGGGAGAGCCAGGCGGCGGTTTTCTTCCGCGACGGCAAAGCGCTGGACGTCTTCGGGCCGGGGCGGCATACGATCACCACGGCGAACATTCCCCTGTTGGTAAACCTGATCGGTAAGGCGTTCTCCGGAGAGACGCCCTTCAAGGCGGAGGTCTATTTCGTCACCACGCGGGAACTGCTGGATATGAAGTGGGGGACGCCGGAGCCGATCACCATCCGGGACCCGGTGTTGCGGATGGCGCGGCTGCGGGCGTTCGGCACCTACGCGATGCAGATCGCCGACCCTCAGTTGTTCGTCAACAAGATCGTCGGCACGCAGCGGCTCTACCGCACCTCCGACGTGGAGCGGTTCTTCCGCAGCATCATCGTCACCAAACTGACCGACCTGCTGGGGGAGATGGGCCGGTCGATCTTGGACATCCCGGCGATGATGGAGGAACTGGCGGCTGGGGTGCGGGCGAAGGCGGCGGACGACTTCGCTGCCCGGGGTGTCAATCTGACCAACATCTACATCGAATCGATCAGCCCCACGGAGGAGACGGCCAAAGCGATCGATCAGGCCGCCGCGATGGGGGCGATCGGCGATATGGACGCCTACCTCAAGTACAAGGCGGCCATCGCGATGGGCGACGCAGCCCAGCAGGAGGGGGGCGGCGGCCTCGCCGGGGCGGGCGTCGGCCTGGGAGCCGGCGCGGCGATGGGGATGACGATGGCCCAGATGATGGCCCAGGCGATGCAGCAGCCCCAGCAGCCCCAGCAACCCCAGCAGCCCGCTGCCGCCCCGAAGACGCCCCAGACCGCTGAGGAGATCCAGGCGATGCTGGATAACCTGGATATGCGGTTGGCGGCGGGGGAGATCAGCGAGGAGGTCTATAACCGGCTCTACGCCAAGTGGGAGGCACGTTTGAAGGAATTGAGGGGAGAGTAAACCCCATACAGACTCGTAGGGATGAAGCAGGTCCTCGGGGATGCCCCCGGGGACCTGCCATCGTGCTCGTAAGGGGTAAGGTCGGATGCGCCGTCTCTTTGCTTCTCTCGGTCGAGATCCGGCGAATATTGGTGCTTGCCTTGTCCTGTTGGCCTTTCTGGCGATCGGGTTCTGGTATACCCTTTGGAACCCTCTGGGGGAAGGGGTGGACGAAGGTGCGCACTTCAAGTACGTGTGGTATGTCAAAGAACAGCGTGCCCTGCCTGTTCAGCCCTGGCAGGACAACGGGCGGCCATTCATCGTGCGTATGGGGCACCATCCGCCGCTGTACTATGTTCTCAGTGCGATAGGCATCGCTTGGGTCGATACGAGTGATATTTCGGAGGTACTGATCCCCAACCCACATTTCGAGTGGGGAAGGGATCATCCCCGCAACGGTTGGAACGTCTATCTTCACACTGAGGCGGAGAGTTGGCCCTGGCGCGGCACGGTGCTGGCGATGCACGTCGTGCGGGTTTTGACGTTGATGATGGGAGCGGTCGCTCTGTGGGCGGTGTACCGCACCGGCCGCCTCCTCCTGCCGGATATGCCCTGGGTCGCGGTCACGGGAATGGCGTGGCTGGCTTTCAACCCCTCGTTCATCTTTATGTCCAGCGCTATCCATCACGACGCGCTGGTGGCCGCGCTGTTTGCCACGGGGCTCTGGTGGCTGCTCCGGCTCTTCGTCCGCCCGTTCTCCACGCGGGAAGCCGTCGTCGGAGGCCTGCTGCTGGGGGGAGTGATGCTGACCAAACTCTCCGGTTTGGGCCTGGCTATCGTCTATGGGGTCGGCTTTCTCCTCATTGCCCTCCGAAAGAGATCGTTGCGTGATGTCCTTCCGTTGGCAGGTGTGACTTACGGCCTGGCCTTTCTGGTCTCCGGTTGGTGGTATGTCCGTAATTGGATCCTCTACGGAGACCCTCTGGGCTGGGCGATGTTCAAGTCAACCCATTGGCACGTTGTTCGCCAAACCCCCTTTACCTGGGATATTTTCGTACACGAGTTTCTTTATCAGGTGGCCCAAACTTTCTGGGGGGCCTTCGGTTTTATGCACATCACGCTTCCGACCACCGTTTGGGTGAATTTCTGGAAGGTGGTTGTCGCGCTCATCGGAATTGCCCTTGTAGCAATGGGCATCTGGCGCAAGCGCTTCTTCGGGGAAGGCCGGTGGGCTTTGTGGGTGCTTGCGCTTTGTGGTTTCATCGTGTTGTTCGCCTCCTTCGTCCGTTATGCCGTGAGCGTGGGGGGAGCCGGACATGCTCGCTACTTGTTTCCTGCCGCAGCGGTTCTGGTGATGATGTTGGGTATAGGTTCTCACGCTTTGGTTGGTTTCCGCCTGCGGCCTTTGGTAACCGGTCTGGTCTCTCTCGGGCTGGCCTCATACGCTGTTTTTATCCCCCAACACTTCGTGATTCCACTTTACCCCCGGCCCGAGACGGCTGCCGAGGAATCTGTTGAGGCAGCCCGCCGTATCGACGTCTGTTTCGCAGACGCGGTCTGTGTCCGGGCTGGGACGTTGACCCCCGGCGATGAGATCGGCACGTATCTCCTGACGCTCTACTGGCAAGCCTTACCGGGAGATCGCCCCGACCTCTATGCCCATCTCCGGTTGCGTGATTCGGATGGGACGGTGCTTCTTCAGGACGAGTTTTGGCCCATTCCCAGTTTTTCCACGGTCGCCTGGGACCCCGGGCAGATCTACGTCACCCGCCGGCCTGTGCAGGTCCCGCCGGGCACTCCGGCAGGGACGTATGTTCTGGACCTGTCTTTGACCGAAGGGCAGGAGGGAGCCCCCTTGCCGCCGCGCAAAGCGGGCACGGAGCAGGGAGGAGAGTTCGCTCCGTTGTTGGACCTCACCCTCGACCAAGCGGTGCCCCTTGCCATTGAGGCAGACGTCCGCCGGGCGGACGAACTGGAACAGGGGGTTCGATTGCTGGGATATTCGTTGGACAAGGAGACCTATCACCCAGGAGACACTTTGCGGATCACCCTGTACTGGCAACCCACACAGACGATCCAGCCCAATTTGGTCGTTTTTGTCCACGTGCTGGATGGGCAGGGGAACTTGGTCACCCAGCACGACAGCGCGCCCCGCGAGGGAGAGTATCCCACCCCCTTCTGGCAGCCAGGGATCGTGGTGGACGACACGCACCCCGTCCCGCTGCCGCCCGATATGCCGCCGGGCGAATATGTCCTTTCGGTGGGGATGTACGATTGGCCTGGCTTGCAGCGACTCCGCGTGGTGTCCGGCCCTGCGGCGGGCGGGGACCACA
>DROW01000053.1 GCA_011388675.1 Chloroflexota bacterium
CACCCCCTGACCAGCGCCTCCTCGCCCGGCGGCTGCTGGCGGTGCTGGAGGGGGAGCGGGACCCGGACCGGCTCACGGAGGGGCTGCCGGCCGTCCTGGCGCTGAACGTGCTGGTCCTGCTGGCAGAGTTAGGCCGGGAGGGCAGCAGGCGCGCGCTGTCCGCGTTCGCCGCGCTCGCGGCCGGGATCGTGCAGGGGGATGAGGATGCCCGGCGGGCGGCGGAGGAGTGGGTGGCGGCCCTTCAACAGGAAGAAGGGAGCCTTCCCCAGGCCCTCGCCTCCGCCCTCCGCGCCCTGCTGGAGGGGGAGCGGGACTCGGAGCGGTTGGTGGCGGGGTGGGAGGAGAAGGAGCCGTTGGTGGGGAGGGTGGTGAGGGTGGTGGTGGGGGGATAGACCTCACCCCCACCCCCCGCCGCCGGTAGGGGCGAGGACGGCCGTTCGCCCCTAAAGATCGACGTCGAGGGGTAGAAAGATGGAACGAAGGGGCAGGGTCGTCGCCGTCTGTACCAGCAAACGGAAAGGGACGGCGAAGAGGAACGTCGGGCGGGCGAGACTCCGCGTGGATTGGGGCATCGAGGGGGACGCCCACGCCGGGAACTGGCACCGGCAGGTCTCCCTCCTGGCCTGGGAATCCATCGAGAAGATGCGGGCCAAAGGGCTGAACGTCCGCGAGGGGAGTTTTGCCGAGAACATCACCACCCGCGGGCTGGAACTGCACACCCTGCCGGTGGGCACGAAGATGCGGTTGGGCTCGGCCCTGGTGGAGGTGACGCAGATCGGCAAACTGTGCCACACCAAGTGCGCCATCTTCAAGAGGGTCGGCGACTGTGTGATGCCCCGCGAGGGGATCTTCGTCCGCGTGCTGGAGGAGGGGGAGGTGGCCGTGGGGGATGGGATCGAGGTCGTCTCCTTGCCACAGCCGGAAGGAGCCCAATGACGCCCGGGAGCCCCCCTGCCCTTCGGAGCCTGCCGGTACGCGCCCGAGGTGACGTCCCAACCCCCCGGCCCGGAGAGAGGAGTTCGGCTGCCAAGAGCGAGTCCCCTCCCCGGCGGCCCCGACACCGGTCGGCAACCCCGGATTGCCCTCCTCCCCATTCTGTGCTACCATAGTCAGCGGCGCAGAAGAGGAAGAAGATGACCTGGCAGCGTCGCGTCGCTACGTTTGCCCGCCAGCGCGGGCTGCTCCACGATCCCGTCGTCCACGCCCTGGACCTGGCGGCGGAGGTGGGGGAGATCGCCAAGGCGGTGCTGGAGGCTGTAGAGTACGGCAGCACGTCCTTCCAGACCACCGCCGACCTCCGCGCCGAGATCGGCGACGCCCTTTATTCCCTCCTCGCCCTGGCCGAAGCGTGTGACGTGGACGCGGGTGAGGCGCTGGAGGAGGCCCTGGCAAAATACGAACGTCGATTGGCCGAGACCGGACAGGCCCGTTCTCGATCCGCCACACGCAATCCGCAATCCACGATGTGAAAAATGGACCTGGAGGCTTTTCAGAACCGCGTCGGCTACCGCTTTCGGGACGAGGGCCTCTTGCTTCGCGCCCTCACCCACCCCTCCTTCGTCAACGAGCACCCGGAGGAAGGGCCGGACAACCAGCGGCTGGAGTTCCTGGGGGACGCGGTGCTCAACTTCATCGTGGCCGCCTGGGTCTACCGGAACTACCCTGATTTCCACGAGGGGAAGATGACCCGGCTGCGGGCCGCGCTGGTGCGGGAGGAGACCCTGGCCGACTTCGCCGCCCAGTTGGGGCTGGGCGAGGTCCTCCGCCTCGGGCACGGGGAGGAGGCAGGGGGAGGCCGAGAGCGGGTGGCGAACCTGGGGGACGGGTTCGAAGCGCTGGTCGGCGCGCTTTACCTGGATGGAGGGATCGAGGCGGTGCAGCGGCTCCTGGAACGGTTCATCCCTCCCGCCGCGGAGGCCATCCTGGCCAACGAGGCCGACCGGGACGCCAAGAGCCGGTTCCAGGAGTGGGCCCAGGCGGAGCGGGGAGTAACCCCCCGTTACCGCATCGTCGCCGAGATGGGGCCCGACCACGCCAAGACCTTCGTCGCCGAGGTCCTGCTGGGCCGCAGAGTCGCCGGCCGCGGCGAGGGGCGGTCCAAACAGGCCGCCGAGCAGGCCGCGGCGCGGGATGCGTTGAACCGATTCCTGGATGACGGAACGACGCACCCGACATCCGAGACGTGAGGGGGGAAAGATGAAGCAAGACGAACGGAAACGACTGGAGGAAGCCTACGAGCGGTGGGAACAGACGACCCTCAAGCGGACCCTCGATCGACGGCCCGAGCGGTATGACGAATTCATCACCGCCTCCGGGGAGCCGGTGAAGCGGCTCTACACACCCCTCGACGTGGAGGGCGACTACCTGGAGAAACTAGGCTTCCCGGGCGAGTACCCCTTCACCCGCGGCATCCACCCCACGATGTACCGGGGTCGCCTGTGGACGATGCGGATGTTCGCCGGATACGGGACCGCCGAGGAGACCAATCAGCGGTTCAAATACCTGCTGGAGCAGGGGCAGACCGGGCTATCGGTCGCCTTCGACCTGCCGACGCTGATGGGGTACGACACCGACGCGCCGGAGGCGGAGGGGGAGTTCGGCAAGTGCGGCGTGGCCGTCTCCTCGCTCAAGGATATGGAGATCCTGTTCGACGGCATCCCGCTGAACAAAGTAACCACTTCGATGACCATCAACAGCCCCGCGGCGGTGATCTGGGCGATGTACATCGCCGCCGCCGAGAAGCAGGGAGCCAAGATGCACGAACTGGGCGGCACGATCCAGAACGACATCCTCAAGGAGTACATCGCCCAGAAGGAGTACATCTTCCCGCCGGAGCCCTCGATGCGGCTGGTGACCGACACCATCGAGTTCGGCAGCAAGTACCTGCCGAAGTGGAACACCATCAGCATCAGCGGCTACCACATCCGGGAGGCCGGTTCCACCGCCGCCCAGGAACTGGCCTTCACCCTGGCCGACGGGATGGAGTACGTCCGCTGGGCGTTGAAGCGGGGGCTGGACATCGACGCCTTCGCCCCGCGTCTCTCGTTCTTCTTCAACTGCCACAACGACTTCCTGGAGGAGATCGCCAAGTTCCGCGCCGCCCGCCGCATCTGGGCGCGGGAGATGCGGTATACCTTCGGGGCCAAGAACCCCCGCTCCTGGTGGCTCCGCTTCCACACCCAGACCGCGGGCTGCACCCTCACTGCCCAGCAGCCGGAGATCAACGTGGTCCGCGTGGCGATCCAGGCGCTGGCTGCCGTGCTGGGCGGCACCCAGTCCCTCCACACCAACAGCCTGGACGAAGCGCTGGCCCTCCCCAGCGAGTACGCCGTCACCATCGCCCTGCGCACCCAGCAGATCATCGCCCACGAATCGGGTGTGGCCAACACGGTGGACCCGCTGGGCGGTTCCTACGTCATCGAGGCCCTGACCGACCGGCTGGAGCGGCAGGCCTACGAGTACTTCGACAAGATCGAAGCGCTGGGCGGGGTCATCCCGGCCATCGAGGCGGGCTTCTTCCAGCAGGAGATCGCCAACGCCGCCTACCAGTACCAGCGGGAGATCGACGAGAAGCGGCGCATCATCGTCGGCGTCAACGAGTACGTGGAAGAGGAGCCGCTGGAGATCCCCCTGCTGGAGATGGACCCCCGGGGGTACGAGCGGCAGGTCGCCCGGCTGCGGAAGGTGCGGGAGGAACGGGACAACGGCGCGGTGGGCCAGGCCCTCGACCGACTCCGCATCGCCGCCCAATCCACCGAGAACCTGATGCCCTACATCCTGGACGCGGTCCGGGTGTACGCCACCCTGCAAGAGATTATGGACATCTTCCGGGAGGTCTTCGGCACGTACCGGGAGCCAGTGATTATGTAGCGATCACGCCTCACGCACCACGCATCACGCATCACGCATCACGTATCACGCCTCACGCCTCACGCCTCACGATGCACGGTGCGTTTACGGAGCCCCCACCTCCTCCAGCCACACCTCCAGCACCCGTCCCACCCGCTCCAGGCTCTCCGGGCTCACTTTATCCGGCGTATCCTGGGTGGTGTGCCAGTAGGGATAGTCGAAGTCGATGATGTCCACCGCCGGGATGCCACGCCGGGCGAAGGGGATGTGGTCGTCGTACATCGTCCACCGATACTCAGACCGGAAGGTCTCGGTGTATCCCAGGGTGGCTGCGATCTCCCACAACTCCCGCTGTAGCGCGGGGTCGGAGTTCCCTTCCAGGTAGAGCTGCTGGTCCGCGTCGCCCACCATATCCACGACGACCACCGCCTCCGGCACCACCTCCAGGTGGTCGGCCATATAGGAGGAGCCGACGCACCACTCCCAGCCGTCCAGTTGCCCGTTGTCCTCGGCGTCGAAGAAGGCCAGCCAGACCTGGCGATGCACCCGGCTCAGATCGAGCACCCGGGCCAGTTCGAGGAGCACGGCGACGCCGGAAGCCCCGTCGTTGGCCCCCAGGACCGGCTGCGTGGGGTCCTCCTGGTCGGCCTGGCGGCGGGTGTCGTAATGGGCGCCCAGAATGACCACCGGCCCTTCCCCCGTCCTGCCGACGATGTTCCGCACCGGCGTCCCTCGGTAGGTGAACTCCTGGGTCTCCACCTCCCATCCCGCTTCCTCCAGGGCCGAGATGATGTAGTCGCCGACGGCCCGGTTGGCAGGGGAGCCGGTTGGACGGGGGCCGAAGTCGCACTGGGTCACGACGTGGGCGTAGGCCGTCTCACCGTCGAAGGTCAACGACTGCTGCTGCGCTCCCCGACACGCCGCCAGGATGAGGAGTAGAGCGAGGCTCAACTGCGCGATGACCTTTCCCATCTCCCTGCCCCTTGCGTCCTGCATCAGGACCTCCTCCACGCCTGGGTCAGCGCCACCTGCGTTCTGTAGGTCTCGACCTGCCGCGCGATCTCTGCCCCGTCCCACCCCAGGCGGGGGGCCATCACCTCGGCCACGGCCCGCGCCCGCTCCAGCCCCCCGTCGCGTGCCTCGTAGATGACGTGGGTGCGGCGGATCAGGACGTCGCTCAGGGCGAGCGCCATCTCGTGCTGAACGGCGTACAGGGCCTCCGACATCAGGTAGGGCAACGCGGGCACGATCCGTTCCCCCAGGGCCGGGTTCTCCTCCACGTAGGCCATCACCCAGGCTGCGCGCGCTCCGTAGGTGCTGGTGAGATGGGCGTGGACGGCCTCGTCGCCCACGACCGTCTCCACCCGGGCCCGCTCCGTCCCCGGGATCGGCTCCTGTGTCCGGCAGGGATGACGTGCCTTCACGCCGAACTCCTCCGCCAGCCGCCGCTCCACCCGGTCCACGATCTGTTCCGCCATCAACCGGGCGGTGGTCAATTTCCCCCCCGCCACGGTGATCAGGCCGGAGGGGCTTTCCAGGATCTGGTGCTCGCGGGAGAGGGCATAGGTCCCGCCCTCCGCGTACAAGAGCGGCCGCAGCCCGGCGTAGGTACTGACCACGTCCTCCGGCCCCACCCGTGCGCCAGGGAAGACGTAGGCCAGCGCCTCCAGCAGGTACTCCACGTCCTCCCGCGAGGCCGCCGGGTTGTCCAGGTCGCCCTCGTAATCGGTATCGGTCGTGCCGACGATGGCGAAATCCCGCCAGGGGAAGAGGAAGATGTGGCGGCCGTCGCGGGGCGAGTCGAAGGCGATGGCGTGCTGGGTGGGCAGCCGGTCCCGTGGAAGGACCAGGTGGATCCCCTTCGTGGGGCGGACGGTGTGCCCCTTGAAGTGCTCGTCCGCCTGCCGGATCGTGTCCACCCAGACGCCCGTGGCGTTGACCACGACCCGTGCGTGGACCTCCAATTCCTTCCCGCGGACGCGGTCCCGCACCACCGCCCCGCACACCCGCCCTTTGGCCCGCAGGAGGTCCACGACCTGCGCGTAGTTGGCGACGACGGCTCCCTCTCGGTGAGCGGCGCGGGCTACCTCCATCGTCAGCCGGGCGTCGTCCACCTGGGCGTCGTAGAAGCGGGCCGCACCCAGCAGCCCCCGCCCGCCCAGCAGCGGCTCCCGGCGGGCCACCTCGTCGGGATCGAGCCAGCGGTGGCGCTGGACGTTGCGGAAGAGGCTCAGCGCGTCGTACAGCACGAGGCCCAGGCGGAGTTTCCACGGCGCGGGTTTCTGCCCGCGGTAGAGGGGGTAGAGGAAGGGCAGAGAGCGCACCAGGCGAGGGGCCACCTTCCGCATCACCCGGCGCTCGTGGCAGCACTGGAAGACCAGGCCGAACTGGTAATTCTCCAGGTACCGGAGCCCCCCGTGGATCATCCGGGACGACCGGCTGCTGGTCCCCTGGGCGAAGTCCCCTTTTTCCACCAGGGCGACGCGGAAACCGCGCATCGCCGCGTCCCGTGCCACCGAGACGCCGGTGATCCCGCCGCCGACGACGAGCAAGTCGAACGTCTCCGCCGCCATCCGCTCCAGGTTCTCCTCCCGCGTCGCGGCGGAGAAAGGCCGCACGAGTGGCTCCATAACCATCTTGGTGAGGCACTAGAGCCCGAGCACGCCGGGGTTCATCACCCCTGCCGGGTCCAGGCGTTCCTTCAGCGCTCGCAGGATCCGCATCCCCACCGGACCGATCTCCTGGCCCAGCCAGTGGGCGTGATCCCGGCCGATGCCGTGGTGGTGGCTGAGGGCACCTCCCGCGGAAAGGACCGCTTCCGTCGCCGCCCGCTTCACCTCCCACCACTGCTCCACCTCCTGGCCCGCCGTCTGCCGCCCCAGGAAGGTGATGTAGAGGGAGGCTCCCTCCTCGTAGATATGGGAGATGTGGGTCATCACGTACCCCGGTCCCCCACCGCTGGCCCGGATCGCGGCCCGGATCGCTCTGGTCATCTCGTCATAGAGATGGAGGAGGTTGGACCACGTGGTCGCCGTTTCCACGGTGTCCACCATCACGCCGACGCCGAGCAGAATGTCCCGCAGGTAAGGATGGGCGAACCGATCCCGTTTCCACGACTCGCCCGCGGAGCGGCCGAGGGGGAACCCGCCGTGATCCCGGCACGTCTCTTCGGCGTGCCGCCAGCGCCGCGCCACCCGCGATACCGCGCCGTCGTACCCCAGCAGGAGGAAACAACTCCCATCGGGGGCCATCTTGTACCCGCGACGGGCGAGGTACCCCTCAAACCCCTGCTCGAGCAGGGCGCGAAGGCCGCGGTGTTCGTGGGCTAGGGCGAGGGACGCCGCCGTCTCAGGCGCGTCGGAGAGGCGGGCGATGGTGGGCCGAGGGCCGTGGTGCATCAGATCGCGCAGCGCGGCGATGCCCTCCTCCAGGGTGCGGAAGAGGAACCCCCGGTAGTCCTGCACCTGGGGGCGTGGTCGGACCCGCATCGTCGCCTCGGTGATGACGCCGTACGTCCCCTCCGACCCCACGGCAATGTCCAGCAGGCTGGGACCGGTGGCAAGGGCGGGGGCCTCCCGCGTCTCCAGGATCCCCACCGGCGTCACCATCCGCACCGCCAGGGTCATATCCTCGATCTTGCCGTACCCCGTGGAGGCCTGCCCGGCCCCACGGGTGGCGATCCATCCTCCCAGGGTGGAAAACTCGAACGATTGGGGGAAGTGGCCCAGCGTGAAGCCGTGCTCCCCCAACTGGGCCTCTATCTCGGGCCCGGTGGCCCCGGCTTGGATGCGGGCCGTCCAGGACTCCCGATCCAGCGCCATCAGCCGGTCCAGCCGGGCCATATCCACCGTGATCACCGGCCGATCCCCCGGCGGCGGTTCGACGGCCCCCAGAACGGTGCTCCCCCCACCGAAGGGGATGACGACCACATCCCGATCGGCCGCCCAGGCCAGCACCGCCGCCACCTGTCCTTCGTCGGCCGGATAGACTACCGCGTCGGGTGGGTTCGGGACCAGGCCGGCGCGCAGCCGCACCAGGTCGCGGTACGCCTTCCCGCAGGCGTGTTCCACCCGTGCCCGCCGGTCCGTCCGTACCCATTCTCCCCCCACCAGCCGCCGCAGCGCGGTCAGCATCGGATCGTCCAGACGGGATGGGCGAAGATCGATTTCCTCCAGCGGGACCGGAGGCCGTTCCTCCAGATCCTCCGGCAGCCCCAGCCAGGCGCGCAAAGTCGGCCAGAAGCGCGGTCTGTCCTTGAGAGGAAACGTGCGCTCCAGCGTACCCCAGCCCCACCAACGGAGGTTTGGGATGTCCATCTCCTTTTCTCCTGCCCGGCAATGGACGAACAGCCGTTGAAGGAAGGTCCATCAATCGCCGGACCGGGTTCCCATTGGATAGTGTACTGCAGAAGCCCATCCAACGCAACCGGTCTCGTAAAAGGGTATTTGAAGCGGAGGGCAGGAGAGGTGACCGGCACGTGCGAAACGAAGGCAAAGGTGCCCGTAAGGGACCGCTATACGGCCCTCACCCCTCACCCGTGGGGGAGGGGGTGAGGGCGTCCCTATTCTGAGGCACCCCGGTCAGGAGCGGCCTTTTCGCCCCTCCGGACCTGTGGTACAATGGAAACTGTAGGGGAGGGAGTATGTCGAAGAGGAAGAACAGCCGTGTGATCGACTACGGAGCCGCCGACGTTCAGGTTCTTGAGGGGCTGGAGGCGGTCCGGCGACGTCCCGGGATGTACGTGGGCGGCACCGACATCCGCGCACTCCACCACCTGGTGTATGAGGTGGTCGACAACTCCATCGACGAGGCGCTGGCCGGGGCGTGCGACCACATCGAGGTGATCATCCACAAAGACGAGAGCGTCACCGTCCGCGACAACGGCCGGGGCATCCCGACGGCCCCGCACCCGGAGAAGGGCATCTCCACCCTGGAGTTGGTGATGACCACCCTTCACGCCGGGGCCAAGTTCGGCGGCGGCGGCTACAAAGTCTCCGGCGGCCTCCACGGCGTCGGCGTCTCGGCCGTCAACGCCCTCTCGGAGTGGATGGAGGTCATCGTAGATAACCCGCGGGACGGGAAGCGGTACCGCCAGCGGTATCGGCGGGGCGTCCCCGAAGGGCCCGTGGAGGTCATCGGCAAGACGAAGCGGTCCGGAACCACCACCACCTTCCGGTACGACCCCACCATCTTCAAGGACGTAACCTACCGGTTCGACACACTGGCCCAGCGGATGCGGGAGATGGCCTTCGTCACCGGCGGCGTCACCATCCGGTTGGTGGACGAGCGGCCGGATGACTTCCCGCGGGAGATGACCTTCTATTTCGAAGGTGGCATCCTCTCCTTCGTGCGGTACCTCAATCGAAACCGGACGCCCCTCCACCCGCCCATCTACGTTCAGCGGGAGGTGGACGGTGTGGGGATCGAGGTCGCCATCCAGTACACCGATTCCTACACCGAGTCGGTCTACGCCTTTGCCAACACCATCCACACCGTCGACGGCGGCACCCACCTGACGGGGTTGCGGTCGGCGTTGACGCGGACGATCAACGAGTACGCCCGGAAGGCGGGGCTGCTGAAGGACAAAGACCCTAACTTCTCCGGGGAGGACGTCCGGGAGGGCCTCACCGCCATCGTCAGCATCAAACACCCCGACCCCCAGTTCGAGTCTCAGACCAAGGTCAAGTTGATGAACGCCGAGGTCAAGGGAATGGTGGAGTCGGTGGTCTCCGAGGCGCTGTGGGAGTTCCTGCAGCGGGATTCCTCCTCGGCACGGCGGATCGTGGAGAAGTGCCTCACCTCCTCCCGTGCCCGCGCGGCGGCCCGCAAAGCGCGCGATATGGTGATCCGCAAATCCGTCCTGGAGAGCCTCACCCTCCCCGGCAAACTGGCCGATTGCTCCGAGCGCGACCCCAGCCGCACGGAGTTGTTCATCGTCGAGGGGGACAGCGCGGGCGGCAGCGCCAAGCAGGGGCGGGATCGGCATTTCCAGGCCATCCTCCCCCTGCGGGGGAAGATCCTCAACACCGAGCGGGCCAGCCTGAACAAGGTGCTCAGCAACAAAGAGGTGGAAGCGCTGATCTCCGCCCTGGGCACCGGCATCGGCGACCAGTTCGACCTGAACAACCTGCGCTACGGGCGGATCATCCTCCTCACCGACGCGGACGTGGACGGTGCCCACATCCGCACTCTCTTGCTCACTTTCTTCTACCGCTATATGCAGCCCCTCATTGAAGAGGGTCACCTCTTCATCGCCCAGCCCCCTCTCTACCGCATCGCCGCGGGCAAGAAGGTCTTCTATGCCTACAACGAGGCGGAAAAGGAACGCATCCTGGAGCGGCTGAAGGGGGAGAAGGTCACGATCCAGCGGTACAAGGGGTTGGGCGAGATGAACCCCGAGCAGTTGTGGGAGACGACCCTCGATCCGACCCGGCGGACCCTGCTACAGGTAACGATCGAGGACGCGGCGGCGGCCGATCGGACCTTCTCGATGTTGATGGGGGACGCTGTGCCGCCTCGCCGTCGCTTCATCCAGACCCACGCCAAAGAGGTGCGCAACCTGGACGTGTAGTGGGAGGGGTGACGTGACCGGCAACGGTTGGGCCCCAGCAGGCCAAGGGGCAAAGGGTGACGTTAGAGATACGCTTATTCGGCGAGATGGAGTTGCGCTATGCCGGGGCTCCGTTGCGCCTGCCCGCCACCTCCCGCTCTCGCTCCCTCCTGGCATATCTGATCGTCCATCGTGAACGACCCCACTCGCGCGAGCGGTTGGCCACTCTCTTCTGGCCGAACCGGACCCGCACCAGATCGCTGCGCAGCCTGAGCACCGCCCTCTGGCGCATCCGCTGCGTTCTCCCCCCAGGCGATCACATCCTCGCCGACGCCCATGCGATCCAGTTCAACCCTCGCAGCGATTATTGGCTGGATGTCGAAGCGTTCCAGGTTTCAAGTTGCATGGTTTCAGATTCGAAGAACCTGGAACTTGAAACGATGAAGCCCGAAACTCTGAAGAGCGAGTGCGAGCGACTTCAACGCGCAGTTGCCCTGTACCGTGGCGACTTCCTGGAAGGGTTCTACGACGACTGGTGCTTGGAGGAGCGGTACCGCCTGGAGGGGATGTACCTGGAAGCCCTAGAACGGCTGATGGTCCTCCACGAAACGCTGGACCAGCCGGAAGAGGCTCTTCGGTGGGGGAACCGGCTCCTGGCCTGCGACCCGTTGCGGGAGAATGTCCACCGGGCAATCGTCCGCCTGCTGGTCCGCCTGGGGAACCGGGCCGAGGCGGTGCGCCAAGCCCGCCGATGTCGCGCCGTGCTGCGGTCCGAACTGGGGGTGGAACCAGCGCCGGAGACCGTCGCCCTGTGCGACGAACTCCTGGGGCCGGCGTGGCGGCGAGAGCCGGGCGAGCCGTTCCTCCCCTCGCGGAGACGTGCCGCACCGGAGACCCTCTCCCGCGTCCTGGATCGACCTCCCTTTGTCGGGCGAGAGGCGATCTGGGAGACGCTGGTAACCCGTTGGGAACGGGCTGTGGGCGGAGAGGGACACCTGGTGTTCGTCACCGGGGAAGCGGGCGTCGGGAAATCCCGCCTTGTCGGCGAACTCGGCGAGTGGGTCCGGCAACGGGGAGGATGGGTCGCGCAGGCGAGTTGTTATGAGTACGAACGCGCCCTGCCCTACGGCCTGCTGGCGGATCTGCTGCGCGCGATGCTTGCCTCCACGGGCGCGGGACCGCTGGAGGGTCTTCCCCTGTGGCAGATGGAGGAACTGGCCCGCCTAGCCCCCGACCAGATCCCGCCCCCCCGGCTGGTGACGGACTCCTCCGTTCCCACAGGCCAGCGACAGGCCCGCCTCTTCGATGCGCTGATCCTTTTCCTCCTCAATCTGGCAGAGCGCAATCCCTTCCTGGTCGTCCTGGAGGACCTCCACTGGGCCAACGACTCGACGCTGGCCTGGCTGCACTACCTGGCCCGCCGCATCCATCGCGTCCCCATCCTGACGCTGGCCACGTACCGCCGCGGAGAGGTCGACGCGGGTCATCTACTGCATGGGTTGGCGCTCCAACTGGGACGGGAGAATCTGGCCTCCCGGCTGGAACTGCCCCGCCTCTCCCGCGAAGCCCTGGCGACCTGGATGACAGGAGCCAATGAGGCCCTCGTGGAGCGGGTGTACCGGCAGACGGAAGGGAACCCTTTCTTCGCCCTGGAGACCCTGCGCGCTCTCTTCGAGACGGGACGGATGCGGCTGATCGATGGGAGATGGGTTGAGACGGCCTCCTCGGAGGACCTCCCGATCCCGACATCGGTGTGTCAGGTGGTGCAGGACCGGCTGGACCGGCTGCCCCCTGCGGCTCGCCGAGCGGCCGAGGTCGCCGCCGTCGCCGGCCGCGCGTTCGATCTGGATGTGCTGGAGCAGGCATGGGGACGGGGGGAAGAGGCAACGCTGGAGGCTCTCGACGAACTCCTCCGCCGCCACCTCGTCCGCGAGGGGAGCGACCCCGCCGACCGGGATTACGTCTTCGACCATCATCTGGTGCGGGAGGTGATCTATCGGAACCTGCACCCCCGTCGTCGCCAGCGGCTCCACCGACAGGTGGGCGAGACGATGGAGCGATTGTACGCCGACCATCCGGAGATGGTCGGGGAGTTGGCCCATCACTTCGAGCGCGCCGGGGAGGACGAGAAGGCTCTCCTCTGGCTGGTGAGAGCAGGGGAACAGGCCTGGGAGAAGTTCGCACACCGGGAGGCGCTGGACTACTTTCGCCGGGCGACGTCGCTGGTCGGCCCCCAACGGGCCGATAGACTGGCCGCCCGGGCCCTCTCCGGCCTGGCCATCGCCCACTGGGATACGGTCGGCGGGAAGGGGATGCGGTGGGAATGGCTGGAGCGGGCGCTGGCGATCTGGGAGGCGCTCGACGACCGGAGAGGGATCGCCGAGACCTGCTACGCACTGGCCTACCGGCACGCCGACTTCGAGGAAGCGCGGTTCATAGTGCATCGGGGGCTGAAGGCTGTCGAGGGGGTGGACGGCCTGGAACGGCTCGTGTCGTACGGTTACGGGATGCTGGCCCGCTTCTATGAGCACGAGGGGGACTTCGCTCACGCCCGCTTGTGGGCGGAGCGGCAACTGGAACGGAGCCAACGCCTGGGCGACGAAAGCGGTGTGGCCTATGCCCACCACCGGCTGGGCTCGCTCCTGATGCGGGCCGGTGGGCCGATGGCTGAAGCGGCGGCCCACGAGCAGGAGGCGGTGCGCCGGGTTGAGGGCCTGGGCTGGATGGACCTCGCTGCCAGCGCCCACAGCGTGCTCGGGAACATTCTGATCGCCCTGGGGCGAACGGCCGAGGCGGAGGTGGAGGGACGGACGAGCCTGCGGCTGAGTGTAGAAGCGAACGTCCCCTGGCGACGATGCTGGGCTCTCCACCTTCTGGCAGAGATCGCCATACTGCGAGGGGAGTGGGAGAAGGGCCTTCGCTTTATCCAGCAGGCGGAGGAGACGGGAAGCCGCCGACCGGCCCACCACCAGGACCTCGTCCTGCTCCGCACCCGGGGGCGGTTGGCCGCGCGCCAGGGAGACCTGAACGAGGCCCGCGCGCTGCTGGAGAGGGCGCTCGGGATCGCCCGGCGCTATTACCCGCGCTTCGTGGCCGATCTGGAGATGAAACTCGCCGCCATCGCCCTGGACCGGGGGGAAGAGGAGACCGCCCGCCAGCGGCTCACGCGGGTACGGAGGGGGCTCGAGAAGAGGAAATCCCCCTACCTCCAGGCCCTCGCCGACCGACTGGAGGGGCGGCTGGCGGCCCGCCGGGGCGACCTGCAGACAGCAGGGCATCTTTTCGACGCCAGCCTCCGCGGCTTCCAGGAGTTGGGACAGGCTGTACAGGCCGCCCGCACTCGGCTGGTCTGGGGGCGGGCACTGCTTTCCCACGATGAAGCGCGCGCCCGTCGGCTGCTCCAGGCCGCCCTGGAGGCCTTCGAGGCCGCGGAAGCCGACCCCGAAGCGGCAGAGGCCCGCCGCCTGCTGACCCACCACCGTCGCCGGGTCCGCACGCCCAGGGGACGGAGGTCAGAACGATCGATCCAGGTGGGCCCCGGCGGAGAAGGAGTTTAGCCGATGAAGAAGGGGGTGTTCTCGGGCGTTGCATCCGCCATCTCCGACTTCACCGTCGCTCATCCCCGCTGGGTTGTGACGGGAGTGATTCTGGTCGCCGTCCTGATCTAGGCAGCCTCCCTGGCCTCCGTCGTCGGCCAGATCGGTCATCCCTTCCCCGGATTCTTCTACATCCCAGACCGGATCGTCAGCGGCTTCACGCCGCAGGACTTCACCGGCCTCCAGGCCGGCCTGTGCCCCTGGGACCGCATCGTGGCGGTGAACGGGCAGCACTGGCGGGAGATGCGCCGGGTGGTGCAGGAGGCGGGCGTCGGCACCCCCCTGGTCTACACCGTGGAGCGAGGCGACCAGACGCTCCAGATCGCCGTCCCCACGATGGAGTTCACACCGTCGACATCTTATGGGGCGCTTCATTCCGGGGGGAGCGCTCCTCTCCCTCTGCTCCCTGCAGAGGCGCAGAGGACGCAGAGGATTCCTAGAAAGAGGGGACTCTGCGCTCTCCGCGTCTCTGCGGTGAAATCACCCGGCGCTCCCCCAATCCTGACCATCGTCGCTCTAGCCAAGTGGCTGGCGAAGAGGCTGGCATAGATCGCTCCCACTGTGACACTTTTTTGACACCCCTCTGGTATCCTGAGGGTGCCTTTCGGAGAGGAAAGGGAAAGCGAGTTCTCTTGGTACCCCCTGAAGAGTCACCTGCTCCGCTGAACACCTTCGTCGTCCGCCTCTGGCGCGAGGTCAGGGCCGGGCAGGTCTGCTGGCGTGGACGGGTTCGGCACGTCCAGTCGGGCCAGCAGGCCGCCTTCGCCGACGAGGCCGGCCTGCTGGACTTCGTCCGCCGGTGGGTACGCCTGGCGGAGGGGAAGGATCGAGATCAGGCAACAGGGTGAGGGGGAGGCCTGGCCCTCGCCCGATCCTCCCCTGTCGCGGTGAGAGTTCAAGGAAAGGAGGTGAGAGGCAATGGTGCTTTACATCCGAACTCTGGGGTCCGTCCCCGCTTGTCCCCAAGCCTGTCCGATCCGGTAAGTAGGTGGTTGTCCCCGACCGAGGGGGAACTCATTCTCCGCACTGACTGCATCTCCGGGGATGGGCTCCCCCGCCTCTGACGTTAACGCAGGGAGGATGACGAACTATGGCTCACCTAAAGAAGAATTCTCTGGTCTATGCAGTGGTCGTATTGCTGGCCCTTCTGCTGGCACGTAGTGCAGGGGCACAAACGTCGGGCATTGCCGAGACCTTTGACGATCCGGCCCTTCCCGGATGGGAGCACTCGCCCGGCGTGGCTGTGGTGGACGGCGCGCTGCGTGTTGAGTCGGAAGGGTTCGCCTTCCATCCCGGCGAGTGGAACGACTTCACCTTGCAGGTCCGAATGCGGTGGCTGGCCGAGGGGGAGGGCGCGCTGGCGCTCACTTATCGGACCAGTGACGCTGGCGAGTACGCGCTGGTGCTGAACCGCGATGGGCTGATCCTGCAGCGCCGGGCGGGTGGCGCGAGCACGGACCTCGCTGCTGCACCTATCGATCTCCCACCGTCGGGGGAGTGGCTCCAGGTAGCGGTGACAGTGGACGGCGATGAGCATCGGGTTACCCTCGACACGCAACCCGTTCTATCGGCCAGCGACCCCGACCCGCTACCAGCGGGTGGTGTCTCGGTGAACGTGATGGGCGAGGTGGTCGGCGAGTTCGATGACCTGATCCTGACCCCCGTCGGCGGCGAGGCCAGCCCCGAGGCAACGCCGTCTGAAGCCACCACGCCCACGCCCGAGACCGCCCCCGCGGTCGGCGGCATCCCGGCCTACCAGGCCGACTCCTGGGTGCGCCTGGGTGGCCCGCCCGGCGGCCTGGGCTACGACATTCGGATGCAGCCCGACAACCCAGACATTATGTACGTCACCGACGCGTTTGCCGGGTTCTTCAAGAGCACCGACGGTGGCCAGTCCTGGTTCCCGATCAACGAGGGCATCGAGACCTCCCCCGGCGCCGGTACGACCGCCTTTTGCGTCACCATCGACCCGCACGACTACAACACGATCTGGGGCGGCCTGCAACTGACCGGCCACATCTATCGCAGTGCCGACGGCGGCCTGACCTGGGAGCAGCGGGACAACGGCCTGATCTTCGACGACCACCCCCGCAGCGTGCGCGGCATCACCGTGGACCCCAACGATCCCAACGTGGTCTACGCAGGGGTCGAGGTGGGCACCGGGGTCACGCACCGTATGGAGTTGGTGCGGGGCGAGGTCTACAAATCGACCGACGGTGGTCTCCATTGGACCCGCATCTGGGAGGGGGAGAACCTGGCCCGCTACATCTGGGTGGATCCCCGCGACTCGAACCACCTCTACGTCTCCACCGGTCTCTTTGACCGAGACGCGGTCAATTCGGACATCCCTAACGGGGTGTGGGGCGGGGTGGGGATCCTGCGCAGCACGGACGGCGGGCAGACCTGGGAAGTGCTCGGCTTCGACAACGGCCTGGGAGGGCTCTACGTCCCCAGCCTGTTCATGCACCCGGAGGACCCCGATACACTCGTCGCCGCGGTCACCTACCCTGCCGATCCGGGGGGCGAGGGGGTCTATGTGACCCACGACGGCGGCGATACCTGGCAGAAGGTCTTGGACGCCGATTTCCAAGGGGCGGGGATGGACGCCGTCGAGATCTCCGTCGCCGATACAAATGTCTGGTACGCGGCAGCCGAGAACACCATCTACCGCAGCGACGACGCTGGCAGCACCTGGCAGCGGTTCTATATGGGCACACCCGACCGGGGGGGCGGCCTGCCCATTGACCTCCAGGTGGACCCTCGCGATCCGTACCGCATCTTCCAGAACGCCTACGGCGGGGGCAATATGATGAGCACGGACGGCGGCGAGACCTGGGTGGACGCCAGCCGGGGGTACACCGGAGCGCGGGTCGAATCGCTGCTGGTCCTCCCAGGGCCCGGCTGGAGGGTATTTGCCAGCAACTTCCGCAGTGATGATGGGGGCGAGACCTGGGCCGGGTTGGGTTTTCTGGCCCGCGCCTACGTCGCCTGGGAACCTCCCGATGGCTCTGGGTTGCACATTGTCACCGGGGACACTTACGGCACGGCTCATCTGAGCGCCGACGGCGGCGCGACCTGGGAGAGCGTGCAGGTGACCGACACGGAGGGCCGGCCGTTTGCCGTCTCGATGGCCGTGGTCCCCTCCGAACCCCCGACCATCTACCTTGCCTACGCCGAGGGGAACTGCGCTACGGCCCGAGGGGATAACGCTTACCGGGCTTGCTTCGAGCCGAGGCCGGGGCTGTTCCGCTCGCGGGACGGGGGACGAACCTGGGAGCGACTGGACGTGCCGTTCGCAGATGTCTCTATCCTTGAGATCACCGTGCATCCCGAGAATCCGCACGCCGTCTACGTCGGAACGGCGAAGGGCCTCTACCTTAGTCAGGACGAGGGCCTGACCTGGCAGCACGTGGACGCGGTGGACAGGGTGGCCTTGAGCGCCGGTGCGGTGAACCCCGACCTGGCCCAGATGACCGCGCCGGTCGTCTTTGACGTGGTCTTTGATCCGTTCAACCCGCAGGTGATCTACCTGGCCTCC
>DROW01000054.1 GCA_011388675.1 Chloroflexota bacterium
GAAGCCAATCCCTCTTGCTCCCTGCTCCTTGCTCCCTGCTCCCTGCTCCTTGCTCCCTGCTCCCTGCTCCCTGCTCCCTGCTCCTTGCTCCTTGCTCCCTGCTCCTTGCTCCTTGCTCCCTCCTCCTTGCTCCCCGCTCCCTGCTCCCTGTATCCCGGGCCTCTGCCACCCCTGCTCAGTCTTCTTCCATCCGGCCGCAAGAGCGCACTTCTCGGTGACCTCCACCAGCCCCACCCCGCCGGGGATCGGGGTGCCCATCGCGGTGAGGCTCCCCTCCCGCAGGAGGTTCTTCATCCGCAGTTCCACCGGGTCCATCCCCAGCGCCTCGGCCAGTTTGTTCATCTGCATCTCGGCGGCGAAGATGGCCTGGGGCGCGCCGAAACCCCGGAAGGCCCCGCTAGGCGGGTTGTTGGTGTAGACCCCGTCCACGTCCACCTTCACGTTGGGGATCTCGTAGGGACCGGTGCAGGTGACGGTGACGTTGCCCAGGACCTTGTTGGTGGTGTAGCAGTAGGCCCCGCCGTCGGCCACCACCCGCACCTCCGCGGCGACCAATCTCCCATCCCGCGTGGCACCCCACTTGCAGTGGAACCACATCGGGTGGCGCTTGCAGTGGCCGATGATCGACTCCTCGCGGCTCCAGACGATCTTCACCGGCCGACGGAGTTTCCACGCCGCCAGGGCGAGGACGATCTGGACCGACATGTCCTCCCGGCCGCCGAACGCCCCGCCGATGGCGGGATAGACCACCCGGATTTTCTCCGGCGGTAGGTCGAGGGCGTGGGCGATCTGGTGCTGATCCTCCCAGGTCCACTGCCCACCGACCACCACCGTCACCCGGCCCTCCTCGTCGATGTAGGCCAGGCCGGCCTCCGGCTGGAGGTAGGCGTGCTCCTGGGGCGGGGTGTGGTACCGGCCCTCGACGATGACGTCGCACTGGGACCAGGCCGCGTCGACGTCCCCCTTGCGGATCTGGTGGTGGCAGATGAGGTTGCCCTCGGTGCGGATCTCGGGGTGGATGTCGCTGGGCTGACGAAACTCGTGGATCTGGGGGGCGTCCGGCTTGAGGGCCTCGAAGGGGTCGGTGATCACCGGCAGATCTTCGTACTCCACCCGGATGAGGTCGCGCGCGCGGGCGGCGGCTTCCTCCGTCTCGGCGACGACCACGGCGACCTGATCCCCCACGAAGCGGACCACGTCGGCCCCTGGTTTGGAGGAGCCGGGGCCACAGAGGACGGGCTGATCCGGGATCTGAAGGCCGTACTCGTTGACCGGGACATCCTTGGCGGTGAGGACGGCCACCACGCCAGGGACCGCCTCCGCCTCGGCCGTGTCGATGCGGAGGACGCGGGCGTGAGGACGGCCCGCAAAGAGGATCTTGGCGTGGAGCATCCCCGGCATAGAAAAGTCGCCAGGGAAGAGGGCCTCCCCCGTGACTTTGGCCCGGGCATCCACGCGCGGAACCGACTTGCCGACGAACCGTTCTGGCATCTCACCTCCTCCTGGTTCGGAAGTGCCGAACTAGGATACCATCAACCGGGCAAATCCGCCAGCGAGAGGATCCCTCAAGAGGGCCGCACCGGTACCGGAGTTGACCGAAATCCCTTCCTTGAGTATCCTTGAGGGGGATGAAGAAGAGGAAGAAGGAGCGGCTAGATCGGCTGCTGGTGGAGCGGGGGCTGGCGGAGAGCCGGACGCAGGCCCAGCGGCTGATTATGGCCGGGGAGGTGCGGGTGGCCGGGCAGGTGATCGACAAGCCGGGCCACCGAGTGGGGGCCGAGGCCCCCATCCAGGTGACCGCCAGGCCCCGCTTCGTCAGCCGGGGCGGCGAGAAACTGGATGCCGCGCTGGACCGGTTCGGGCTGGAGGTCGGCGGTTGGGTAGCGGCCGACGTGGGGGCCTCCACC
>DROW01000055.1 GCA_011388675.1 Chloroflexota bacterium
CGGCACGTCCGCCAGGAGGTGGCGGGTGAGCCCCAGGAAGGCGGGGAGGTTCAGCATATCTGTGACCAGCAGGAGGTCGGGACGGATGCCCATCCGCAGGACCTCCTCCGCCAGTGTGGCGGCCCCGCCCTGCATCCGCCACTTCCAGAAGCGCGCAGGCAGGGTCAGCAGGTCCACCCGATGGCGGCTGTGCCGGGCGTACCCCTCCGCCCAGGCCCGATGGCTTCCGCCGCAGTAGGGTTCGATCAGCAGGATGTGCATTGGTGTGTGATCGTGATGCGTGATACGTGATGCGTGATGCGTGATGCGTGATACGTGATGCGTGATGCGTGATGCGTGATGCAGGTTAAGGGTTTTCTTCCGATACGACCTCGATGCCCTCCCGGCGCAACAGGGCGGCGGTGACGCCCTGGCCGGGGATCAGACGGCCGGAGTGAGTGCCGTCGTAGATGAAGCGGCAACCGCAGGAGGGGCTGTGGGCTTTCAGGATCGCCTTTCGGATCCCCAATCGCCGGGCCGTCGCGAGGGCCGCCTCGGCTCCGCGGAGGTAGGCCTCCGTCACGTCTTGGCCGTCGACGGTGACCACCCGCGCCCGTCCCTCCAGCACATCTTCGCCGCTCCCACCGACGATCTCCGCCGGGGGGCGGGGCACGGGCAGCCCTCCGGCCATCTCGGGGCAGATCGGCACCACCTCTCCCCGCGCCGCCCGTTCGATCAGCCGCTCCACCGGACGGCCCTCCCCGTCATACGCCGTCGGCATCCCCAGCAGACACGCGCTCACCAACCACATACCCCCTCCAATCACCCAGTCACCCAATCACCCAGTCGCCCGGTCACCCAATCACCCCCACCCGAGGTGCCTCGCCCTCCTCGGGCTCCGCTTCCCGGCTGCACCTTCTCCGCCACCGTGCTCGTGCTCGTGGTCGTGGTCGTGGTCGTGCAGGGGAAGCAGGGGCGCGTGGGGCCCCTCGTGCTCCGGCGCGAAGGTCTGGCGAGGGAAGGGAATGGCGTCCACCACATCCTGCAGGTCCTCGTCCTTCGCCCCTTCCGCCCGACGGGCGACGATCTCCCGGAAAGCCTCCGGCTCCACCGGGGCGGCCTCGTCGGCCAGGCTTCCGGCCTTCTGGAGGAAGCGGGCCATCGCCTGCGGGTCGTTCGGATCGATCTCCCGGGCACGGGCATCGTAGTCGGCCCGCCGTTCCGCCTCCGAGCGCCCACGATGGGCTACCGAGACCATCTTTTCCACCTCGCGCGACCCACACACCGGACAGGGCGGCGGCGGCTCGTCGAACCGCCGTGCCAGATGGTCGAAGCGGACATCGCACCGTGAACAGTAGTACTCGTAGATCGGCATCTCACCCCTCCGCTCGCCTCAGCCATCCCCACACCACCCCCCGGCGAGGAGAGAAGAAAAGGGCCAGGAGGAAAAGGGCGGTGCAGATCAGGACCACGGCGGGGCCAGAGGCGACGTTGAGGGAGAACGACAGGGAAAGACCCGCCACGGCGGAGAAACTGCCCAGGAAAGCGGCCAGAGCCATCATCGGCAGAAGGCGACGGGTGAGCAGATAGGCCGTGGCGGCGGGCGTGACCAGCATCGCCACCGTCAGGGCCACCCCCACCGTCTGCAAGGCGACCACCACCGTGGCGGCCAGCATCACCAGGAGCAGATAGTGGAGAAACGTCGTCGGCAGGCGAAGCACCTGGGCCAACACCGGGTCGAAGGCCATCACCAGGAACTCCTTGTAGAGGGCCGCCACCAGCAGGAGGACGATCCCCCCAAGGGCCCCCGTCGTCCACAGATCGGCCGGAGAGACGCCCAGGACGTTGCCGAAGAGGAAATGGGTCAGGTCGACCGTGTACGCCTCCACGGTGCTGAGAAGAGCGATCCCCAGGGCGAAAGCCCCGGAGAAGAGGATGCCAATGGCGGTGTCCTCCTTGATCCTGCCCCGCCGTGTGAGGTAACCGATGCCCACGGCGACGCCGATGCCGGTGACCAGCGCCCCGGCGAAGAGGGGCCACCCGGCCAGATAGGCCACCGCCACGCCGGGGAGAATGGCGTGGGCCAGGGCATCGCCGAAGAAGGCCATCCCTTTCAACACCACGTAGGTGCCCAACACCGCGCACACCGTGCCGACCAGCAGCGAGGCAATCAGCCCGCGAACCATAAAGGGGTACGTCAACGGTTCCAGCAACCAGCCCATCATCCCCCCTCCCCCATCGAGCAGTGTCCGTCCCCCAGCATCACCAGCCCTCGCTCGTGCTCCCAGATCGCCAGTTGACCGCCGTAAGCCCGCCGAAGGAGATCCGGACAGAAGACCTCACTGGGCGGCCCCTGGGCGATCAGCCGACGGTTGAGGAGGAGGATGCGGTCGAACCGATCGGCGGCCAGGTTCAAGTCGTGCGTGGAAAGCAGAATGGTCAACCCCTCCCCCCTCAACCGATCCAGCAGTTCGAGGATGGCCTGCTCGCTGGCGGCGTCCACCCCGGCGAAGGGCTCGTCCATCAGCAGCAAATCGGCCTGCTGGGCCAGCGCGCGGGCGATGAAGACCCGCTGCTGCTGCCCACCCGACAACTCGCCGATCTGCCGGTCGGCCAGATCCTCCATTCCAACCTGAGCCAGCGCCCTCCGCACAGCCTCCCGATCCTCCCGCGAGGGCCACCGCAGCCACCCCATCCGCCCGACGCGGCCCATCATCACCACATCGGCGACGGTAACCGGGAAGGAAAGATCCACTTCGCTCCGCTGGGTGACGTAACTGACCTCCACCGGCCCTCGGTGAGGCTCGCAGCCGAAGACCTCGATCCGCCCGGCCTGAAGGGGCAGGAGCCCGGCAATCGCTTTGAACAGCGTGGACTTCCCCGCGCCGTTCGGCCCTACGATGGCGACCTGCTCTCCACCGAAGACGGAAAACGTCACGCCCTCCAGCACGGGCCGCCCGTCGTACCCGACAGTAACCCGTTCGACCCGCAACACCTCACATCCTGCCCCGCTCATTCCCCTTGCCCCCCTCCGGTCCCGCCTCCTCGCAGCGCCTCGACGATCGCCGTCACGTCGTAGCGCATCAGATCCACGTAACTCTCCACCCCGCTCCCCGGCCCTCCCAGCGACCCGGTGTAGAGCGGGACCAGGGCAACGCCGGTGTCCTCGGCGATCTGCTCGGCCAGCGCCGGGTTGACGGTGTTCTCGGTGAAGATGGCAGGCACCCCGTACTGGCGGATCGCCTCCTCCAATCGAGCGATGTCCTGGGCCGAAGGCTCCGCCGAGGGGCTCACCGGATAGACCGTCCCGATCTGTTCGAAGCCGTACCGATCGGCAAAGTAGCCGAAGGCGGGATGATTGGTAACCAGTTTCCGATTCTCCTCCGGCACCGTCGCTACCTGCTCGGCGATCCACGCATCCAGCGCTTCCAGTGCCTCCCGGTAGGCAGCCGCGTTCGCAGCGTAGAGATCCGCGTGGGCGGGGTCCAACGCCGAGAGGGCGGTTTCGATGTTGTCGACCCAGACGATCACGTTCCGCACATCGAACCAGACGTGGGGATCGGGCTGGTCGGGGTTGCGAGGATGGCGGCGAGGGGTGATCCCCTCGGAGACGGAGACGACGGGCCGATCTCCCCCCACGTTGCGCAACGTCTCATCCAAGAAAGCCTCCAATCCCAGCCCGTTGACGAAAAGGACGTGGGCCTCGGCAAGGGCGGTCAGGTCGGACGGACGGGGGTGGTAGGAATGGGGATCCTCGCCGGGTTGCAGGAGCACGGTCAGTTGAATCGCTTCCCCCCCCACCCTGGCAACCACATCGCCGACGATCGTGGTCGTCGCCACGACGCGCAGCCGCTCTCCCGCCGCCAGGGGAACCGGGGTGAGGGTCGCTTCCACCGTCGACGTCGCCGACGGTGCGCACGCGACGAGAAGGGAGAGCACGACAAGCCCGACGAAGCCCCCCCTCCACGCTCCCCGTCCTGGAAATGAAATGCCGTGCACCGTTCCCCTCTCTTTTCTCACTTCTCCCTCTCCTCCCGGCAGGTCGGACAGAGGCCGAACAGTTCCAGCCAATGCCCCTGAACGGCGAAGCCGGTTACCTGCTCGATCTCGTGGGTCATCTCCTCCAGGCCGGTGCAGGGGATCTCCACGACGCGGTGACACACCCGACAGATCAGATGATGGCTGGGGGGCTGGAGGTCGGTGCGGATGTAGAGTTGCCCGCCCGTCTCGGCCGGCAGGCGGTGGACCAGCCCCAGGCTGACCAGCAGGTCGAGCGTGCGGTAGACGGTGACCAACCCCAGGCGCGGATAGCGGGCACGGGCGCGGCGATGCACCTCCGCCACGGTAAGCGCGACCTCGCTCTCCGCCAGCACGCCCAGAACCGCCTGCCGCGGGCGGGTCAACCGATACCCGGCCAGTTGGATCCGACGTAGCCATCCCTCCGGCAGACGCTTCGCCACTTTCCGCCCCCAACTGAAACTGATTTTCAGTTATCAATTATATCCCGCTCTTCCTCTCTGTCAACCCCAGGAGCCCACGGGTTTTCGAAATACATCACGCCCCCCCGGAAGGTGACCGGCACTTCTCTTGCCTCCCGCTTCGGACACCCTTCTTGGATCGGGAAGTTTGCGTCTTCCACGAGGTTGAGTACAATACCGTACTTAACTTCAACTTGCGGAGGGAATGCGATGGTGTCTTTCGTCATCAGAAGGTCGATCGCCTGGTTGTTGATCCTCTCTGTTTTCCTCACCCTGCTGGGGACGAGCGGTCAAGCCCTCTCCCTCGAACAACCGGTGGCACCGGCAGGGACCATCGTCGATTCCGACATCACGACCGATACGACGTGGACCCTCTCCGGCAGCCCCTACCACATCGTGAGCGACCTCAACATCCGGGGGGCCACCCTGACGATCGAGCCAGGGGTGCAGGTGCTGATCGATCAGAAACTCTACATCCACGTGTGGGACGGAGGGGCCTTGATCGCCAAGGGTACCCCCTCACAACACATCGTGTTCGACCGATACAGCAAGCGATGGAAGAAGATCTGGTTCCACGGGAACTCCACCTCCTACCTGCGGTACGTGGAGGTCCGCGGCGCCGGGGCGGATTCGAGTGACGAAAACGCCTCTATCCACTATCAGGGGACAGGAACTCACGTGCTCAACTGGTGTGAGATCGTCGACGGCGATCAGTTCGGGATCGTCGCCGAGGGGAGCGTTGACCTCACGATCGCCGGGACGCTGTTGGAGAACAACGAGAAGGTGGACCTCGTCGTGGCGGAAAGTGCCCACGTGGAGGTCACCGGCAGCACGCTGGACAAACGGGCCCAGGGGCAGGGGCGAACGGTCTGGCTGCGTTCGGCGACGGCCAGCCTCACGATCAGCGATTCCAATATTCTGACGGTGGGCGGCGAATACGGCGTCGAGAACGACGTTCCAGCCAGCGTGTGCGTCGATGCCCGGAACAACTGGTGGGGAGACGCCAGCGGCCCGCACGACGGCTCGGCGGCCAGCGACAAGTGTGGATCGGATAGCAACGGCGGCAGTGGCTCGTGGGTGACCAACGGGGTGAGGTATCGACCCTGGCGTACCTCGCAGGCCTCCCGCACCGGCATCACCAGCGCGCCCAACGTCACCTTCACCGTGTCGCCAGATCCGACGATCCCGCAGCCTCCTGGCACGGTGTACACCTTCGACGCATCCAACACCACCGATGCGGAGGACTATCCCTCTTCCCTCCGGGTCTGCTGGGACTGGGATAACAACGGTGCCTGCGACACCTCGTGGACGACCACCAAGACGGCCACCCATAGTTTCTCCACCGGCGGCTGGCACACGGTCCGCCTGGTGGTGCTCGACACCGACGGATTGACCGGCGAGGCGACGCGGGACATCATCGCCGGTTATCCGCCCACAGCGACGTTCGTGCTCACCCCCACCACCTGGGCCGAAGTCGCCTTCGATGCCTCCGGCAGCAGCGATGTAGAAACCCCGAAGCCGCAGTTGACGGCAACTTGGGATTGGGAGGGGGATGGATCGTGGGATACCAGCGCGGTCAGCGTGACCGAGGTGCTGACCCACACGTACTCCCACCTGGGGCGGTACTGGCCCACGCTTCAGGTGGAGGATGCGGACGGCCTGACCGACATCGCCACCCTGGCTGTGGACATCATCCCGCCCGCGATCACGCAGACGATCACCAACACCGGCGGGACCCTGGTCTCGGTCGACGGTACCTGCCAGGTGGCCGTGTACACCTCCACCGTCGGCGGGAGCGTCATCAGCAACGGCCTCGTCATCACCCACACGCCCTGGCTGACCGTGCCCTTCCCAGGGCTGCCCGACGACTTCACGTATTACGGCTTCAACCTCAGCGCCCGGACGCTGAGCACGGGACAGCCGGTCGACGAGATCAGCGGCACGTACACGATCACCGTGGCCTACGATTACGCATACCTAACCGACGTCCTCGGCCTCTTCCCCTTCGAGCACCGGCTGTGGCTGTACCGGTGGAACCCCGATGCGAGCGCCTGGGAACCCGTCTCCGGCACGCTCGACCTCGACAACGACCAACTGATCGCCACGACGAGCGCCTTCGGCGACTTCGCGCTGGTGATGGAGGTCAAGAGGGTTTACCTCCCCGCCGTCTTCCGATCCTACTAGCGCTTTGCGGTCCCTCTGCCCGGCGGCCGGTGGCTTGGGCCCGATGCGGCTCGGCCTCGGCCGCCGGGCGTTCTGTTCCGGGCAAGACTGGACGTGCCGCAACCTTGCCCGGAACGGCCTCTTGCGTTACAATTCCCCCGATGAACCGAAGAAGCGATCTGGCTCGCCGTGTTATACCTGCGCTCCTTTTCCTCACGGCCTTTCTTCCCCGGCTTCTGCGCCCTGTCTCCCGCCCGCTGGTCTGGTATCTGCGCTCCGCCCACTTCATCGACGCGGTGCTGGCGGCGGACTGGGCCAACACGATCTACTCAGAACACCCTGGCGTGGGGCTGATGTGGCCCGTGGGGATCGGCCTGAAAGTGTACTGGGCGCTGTCCGGCATCTCCCCGGCCGCCTACACCGTCCCACCCGACTTCGAGCCGATCCATTTCTTCGGACCAGTCCCGTTGGCTGAGATCAGCGCCGGGATCGCCCCCCTGGCGCTGCTGATCAGTTTGGGCATCCTGGGGGCCTGGTGGATGCTGCGACGGCTATTCGATCCGGCCACTGCGACCGTCGCCGGGTTCCTCCTCGCCCTCAGCCCCTACTACCTGACCCAGTCGAAGGTCCTCCACCTGGACGCCTGGATGGCGACGCTGATGCTTCTCTCGGCGCTGGCCCTGCTCCTCTACCGCCGTGAGCGCCGTCGCCGCTGGCTGCTCATCTCCGGCGCGCTCGGTGGGATCGCCGCGCTGGTCAAAACCCCCGCCATCTTCCTCCTTCCCTTCACCGGCCTCGTCCTAGTGACCCCAGTCCCCCAATCCCCCAGTCCCCCAGTCACCCAGTCACCCAGTCCCCCAGTCCCCCAGTCACCCAGTCACCCAGTCCCCCAGTCCCCCAATCACC
>DROW01000056.1 GCA_011388675.1 Chloroflexota bacterium
AATCGCCCGTCCGGTGCACCGCCGCTCCCCCCGAGGCTGACTAGCGCTCCGCAGAACTGTTCCCCCTCACTTCACCGCTGCACCGCCGCTACCGCCTCCGCCGCACGCCGATCCGCCGCTTCCAGCACCTCCCGAAATTCCTCCATCGTCAACCATCGGTCGTCGAACACGTTCCCCAGCACCACGATCACCACCCGCCCATACCGCCCCACCGCTCCACAGGCATGGTGATGAAACCCATTCACATACCCTTCCAAACGCCGCACCTCCATCTCATCGGCCCGGTAGGGGAAGACCAATTCCGGTATCTCCTCCCACGCCTCGGAAGGAAAGTACTTCTCCCTTTGTTTCGCCCATCCCTCCCTTGCTTGCTCTTCATCGGGGTAAACCAACACCACCTCCCCGATGTTGATCCAACTCTCCCCCCGTGCAGAGGTGTGGTTGAACCAGAGAAACCGGCCCTCACCGCCCAGTACCGGTACCACAGGTCCTCCTCTGCCCTGGATTGCCCACTTGGCATACCCCTCCACCACTTGGTCACTGAACACTCCTTTGTTTCTGTTGCCGTTGCAGGTGGCCCGGCACCTCATATACCAGTAGCACACCTGCGTCTTCCTCGGTGTGGTCAGTTGTCAAAATCGGTGCAGGGGGCAGTGGTTGAAGGCTCGTCGGCGCTCCCGACACGCTGACATCCACGGTGAGGGTGGTCGGACCTGGACAGTTCAACTCGCCGGTTAAGATGTTGAAACTACAATGGCCATTGGAATCGATGTGTTTCAAGGGGCTATTAAGTGCATACGCATACCGGTTCAGCGCCTGCGGCTCTCCCGCCCTCGGCACCACCGTATCGGCCTGGACGAACCGCCCCAGCCGGGGGTCGTACCACCTAGCCTGATAATACATCAACCCCGCGTCGGGGTCCAGCGGTTGGCCGGTGAAGGTGTGCATCGTCAGCCCCGCCACCGGCTCCCCCGGCGTGCGCACCTCCCCGTCGTACCAGTACCGCGTTCGGGGGCTGCCCGCCCCCCAGTTCGGCGCGGCCCACGTGCCCGTACTCTGTCACCGTTCTGAAACACACCCCAAGCCCCGGCGTCCGTTGCCTCCCCGCCCCCATTGTGGTATACTGACTTCGGCAAGACGATGTTCTCCAGGAGGAATCCGATGAAGCACTTTCTCAGCCTGTCCGACCTGCAGCCTGCGGAGATCTGGGACCTACTGGAAGAAGCGATCCGCCTCAAAGAAGAATGGAAACGGGGCGGCAACAAACCCCTGCTCGCTGGGAAAGCCCTCGGAATGCTCTTCCAAAAGCCCTCCCTTCGCACCCGTGTCTCCTTCGAGATGGCGATGCAACACTTGGGCGGCCACGCCCTCTACCTCTCTCCCTTTGAGGTCCAACTGGGCAAGCGGGAAAGCGTGCCCGACGTAGCCCGCGTCCTCTCCCGCTACGTGGACGTCATTATGGCCCGCGTCTTCGCCCACTCGGACGTGGTCACCCTGGCCGAGTACTCCCGCGTGCCGGTGATCAACGGCCTCTCCGACTACAACCATCCCTGCCAGGGGTTAGCCGACCTGCTGACCATCGTCGAAAAAAAGGGAAAGGACTTAAAGGGACGCAAATTGGCCTTCATCGGCGACGGCAACAACGTCGCCACTTCGCTCCTCTTCGGCGCGACCAAGGTGGGGATGGATTACGCCATCGCCACTCCACCGGGCTACGAACTCCCCCCAGAGGTCTGGTCGCTGGGCGAGCAGTTCGCCGCGGAGAGCGGCAGCCGATTGATGGCGACCCACGACCCCGCCGAGGCTGCCGCCGACGCCGACGTCATCTACACCGACGTCTGGGCCTCGATGGGGCAGGAGGACGAGGCAGAGGAGCGGGCCAGGGTCTTCGCCCCCTACCAAGTAAACGCCGACCTGGTCGCCAAGGCCCGCCCTGACGTGATCGTGATGCACTGCCTCCCGGCCCACCGGGGCCAGGAGATCACCGATGAGGTGGCCGACGGGCCCCATTCGGTGCTCTGGGACCAGGCGGAGAACCGGATGCACGCCCAGAAGGCGATCCTAGTGAGGCTGCTCGCGTAGCGGTCGAGCCCTCCCTCTGTGCCTCCGAGGCGAGAGCCGACGGCAAGTCCTTTCACTCACCGATGTCGAGGTTGTCGTGGCCGGGGATCGAAAAGTATACGAAGAGGCGTTGAACGAGGGGGCCAACTACGCCTGGGAGCACCGTTGGGAAGAGGCGATCGCCGCCTACCAACGGGCCCTGGCAGAGTTCCCGGACGACCTGGCCGCCCTGATCGGGCTGGGGCTGGCCCTGTCTGAAAACGGGCAACCGGAAGAGGCGCTGGAAGTCTACCGGCGGGCTGCCGAAATCGACACGGAGAACCCCACGCTGCCGGAGCGCATAGGGCAGATACTCGAGGAAATGGGACGGCCCGCGGAGGCCGCTCGGGCCTACCTCCAGGCCGCGGAGCAGTATACTCACCGGCAGGCCCTCTCCCTGGCGATGGAACGGTGGGAGGACGCCGTGCGAGTAGACCCCTCCTGCGTTCCCGCCCACGTCAACCTGCTTCGGGCCTACCTCAACCAAGGCAAAAAGACCAGCGCTATCCGCGAGTACCTGGCCCTGGCAGAGATCTACCAGGCCCAGGGGAAAGTCGACCAGGCCCTGGAACTGTGCCAGTACGCCCTCCGCCTCGACCCGCATCACCCTGAAGTGCTGGCAATGATGGATCGGCTTCGATACGGCGAGGAAGAGACCCCCGAGCGGGTTCCGGGCACGGGCCCCCTGGATCTGCTGGAGGAAGAGGAACAACAGCAGGAGGAGGAACGAGGGAACCCGGCCGAGATCGCCCGCCGACAGGCCCTCGCCGACCTGGCAGAGATGGTCTTCGACGAAAGGCCCCCGCAGACCAGCACCCTCGTCCACCGCCCCCTCTCCAAGGCCCAGGTCAACACCCTCATCGCCAGAGCGCTGGATGCACAAACCCGAGGAGATCTGGACGAGGCGATCTCGTGCTACGAGGAGGTCCTCCTCCACGGCGGCGTCATCCAGCCCGCTGCCAACTTCAACCTGGGGCTCCTCTACCAGCAGCAACTCCGCTTCGAAGATGCGATCAAGCAGTTCGAGCAGGCCCTGCAGGCCCCCCGATACCGCCTCGGCAGCCTCTTCGCCCTGGGCGAGTGTTACCGTGCCCTGGGCCGGATCGACGACGCGCTGGCCCACTTCCTTGAGGTCCTCAAGACCGTCGACCTGGGAACGGTGGAGCCGGACCGCGCGGAGGAACTCTCCCGGCTCTACGACGGCCTGGCCCGCTCGCTCGCCGCCAAGAAGGAAGAAGAACAGGTAGCGGAGTTTATCAATACCCTCATCGATTTCCTGAACGACAAAGAATGGGAGAAAAAGGCCCTCGAAGCCAGAAAGCGGCTCGACGGCGTGGCCAGGGACGGACCGGTCCTGAGTCTGGTGGACCTCCTCCTCTTCCCCCACCCGGATCGGGTCCTGCGCTCCCTGGCGGCGGCCCAGGACTTCGCGGAGCAGGGGATGTGGGACGCTGCCCTGGATGAATTGTTCCTCACCCTCACCGTCGTCCCGACCAGCCTGCTCATCCACCGTCAGATCGGGGAGATCCTCCTCCAGAGGGGGGAGACCGAGGAGGCGCTGGCCAAGTTCCAGACCATCGCCGATGTGTACCAGGTGCGGGGGAACATCACTCAAGCAGCCGCGATGTACGAGCGGATCCTCCAACTGGCACCGATGGATGTGGGGGTCCGTTCCCGATTGATCGACCTCTTGATCGACCAGGGGGACATCGAAAAGGCCCTGGAGCAATACCTGGTCCTGGGGGATACTTATTATCAGATGGCCCAATGGGATTGGGCCCGGGAGAAATACCGCGAGGCCCTCCAACTTGCCCTTGAGCGGAACGTCGGGCAGGAGTGGGCTGTGCGTATCCTCCACCGCATCGGTGATCTCGATATGCAGCGGGTGGACTGGAAACGGGCCATCGAGGTCTACGAGCAGATCCGCGACCTGGACCCCGAGGACGAGAAAGCCCGGATGACCCTGATCGACCTCTACTACCGGTTCGGAAGGCAGGCGGAGGCGTTGAGGGAACTGGACGACCTCCTCCGCGCCTATCGAGAATCCCGCCAGACCGCGAAGGTCATTCCCACCCTTCGGGTCCTCGTGGACGAGCATCCCGACGATATGCCCCTCCTCGCTCGGCTGGCACAGGCCTACTTGGACGCGGGCAACGTTGAGGAGGCGCTGGAGACGCTGGATCGGCTGGGGGACCTCCAACTGCAAGCAGGACGCATCAAAGAGGCCATCAACACGATCAAGGTGATCCTCCGCCTCAATCCCCCCAACGCCGACGCTTACCGGGAACTGCTGGAGCAACTGGAAGCGGGTCGGATGCCGTGATCTTTACCGCAGAGACGCAGAGGACGCAGAGTTAGAAAAGATTTCTCCGCGTCCTCTGCGTCTCTGCGGTGAAACGTCAGGGCTGGATGACGAATACTCCCCCGTCCGACCGGCCCATCACCTCCGGGAAGTACATCTCGTAGGCCGTGGTCGGCAGCACCCGGTACTCCCCCGGCAGGCCTACGTAGAGCAGATAAGTGTACTCGTAGGTCCCCGCCGGGAGGGAGGTGGCGAAGAGGACCACCTTCTCGTCCCGCATATCCACGTCGGTGAACCACCACCAGCCCCACGGCCCCATCATTCCCCATCGTCCCCCTGCTCCCACCAGGTCGAGCGGTCGGGGTTCAGGCTCTCCCTCCTCCACCGTCGGGCTGGTGCGCAGGCTGGTGTCCACCGGCTCCGTCCCCGCCGGGAAGGGGTCCTCCACCACAACGTAGTGCAGGTCGTGCGGCGCGATGAGGGTCAGCCGGACCCGGATGAAGTCGCCCACCCGCGCCTCGTCGATGGGCGGGCAGTCCTCCTCGCAGTCCACTCTCTCGTAGGTCCGCCCGACGATGATCCCCCGGTTCAGGGCGTGCACCTCCTCCACCGGCAGGTAGGCCCGCAGGTGGGCGGTGTAGTACAGGTTGCCCGGCCCCTTGCCGCGGGCGATCTGCAGCCGGTTGACCTCGTCCCGCAGCAGATCGGCCACCGCTACGCGGAAGGTCTGCACCTCCCGCAGCGTCGCCGGGGTGACCTCGCCGGAGCCCAGGTCCTCCCCATTCAGGCGGACCCCCCACGAGTAGTCGGCCTCCAACTCGCCGGTGGCGACCATCCAGTCGGTGAGCGCGATCAACGCCCAGGCGGTCTCCTGGGTGGTCTCCCAGTGGTCGGCGGTGCGGGCGTGCATCAGCCAGCGGACGGCCAGCGGGGCCAGCCGGTTGCCCGGGTCCAGCCGGGCCAGCGCATCCAGCACGATCGCTGTGGTCCGGGTGTCGGTGTTCCAGTTCCACCGCTCCGGCTCCTGCTCCTGCCAGCGGGCCCCGGTCGCGCTGACGATGGCGGCGGAGGCCAGGTCGGAGAGCAGGGTGCGGATGCGCGGGTCCTCCTCGTCGATCCGGCCCAGCGCCATCGCCAGGAAGGCCCGCCCGTAGTGACCGAGCCGTCCCCGCACCTCGTAGAGACCGGCCAGGTCGCTCTCCTTCGCTGCATCCGCCTCGCTCAGCACGTAGAGGATGAACGCCTGTCGGTTCGCCTCCTCTGTCGTCTCCAACCGGGAGGCCGGCTCCAGGTGCTCCTGCAGGTAGTCCACCCCCCGCGCCACGACTTCCTCATCCACCGCGAACCCCGCCTCCTGGGCCTTGACCAGCCCGAAGACGACGTAGGCGGTGACGAGCGGCGAGGATTCGTCGTTGACCCACCAGCCCCATCCGCCGTCGTAGTGCTGGCGGGCGTAGAGCCGCTGCAGCGCGACCCCCACCTGCTCCCGTAGATGAGCCTCCAACTCCGGGTCCTCGATCCCCAATCGGGCCAGCGCCCGATAGGTCAGCACGTTGGGCAGGAAGCGGGAGACCGTCTGCTCGGTGCATTCGTAGGGGTAATGCTCCAGGTAGTCCAGCCCACCGACCATCCCCGCCGCCAGCGACGGCTCGATCCGGACGGTCAACTCCCCCTGGGTCACGTCCACGGTGCGCGGCAGGGCCACCGCCTCCAGGACGCTGCCCGGCTCGTCCAGCACGCCCGCGGTCCCCACCGTCTCCGGGGTGGTGTACCGGTACACCGGCAACCGCTGGTCGGGCGGGAGGCCCGTGGGCGGCTTCACCGCGTCGGAAAGGCCGCCGCCCTGCGCGCGGAAGGTCAGGTCCACGGACGACACATCCCCTGCCACCTCGACCGGCCACTCCACCCGTGCCTTACCCCCCGGCTCCAGGGTGACGGTGTGGCGGGCCTCGCCCAGCAGGGTCACCCCCTCCGCCTCCAGCCAGACCTCCACGTCCAGCGGCTGGTCGGTGTTGTTGTGGACCACGGCGGCCAGGTCGGCCCGGTCGCCAGCGACGAAGAAGCGGGGCGTCACCGGCCGGACCAGCAGGTCCTTCGTCGAGAGCAGGTCGATCTCCGCCTGCCCCACCCGCGCCTCCGCCGTCACTGCCCGCAGGTCCACGTGCCAGGTGGTCAACTGGTCCGGCAGGCGGAAGGAGACGGTCGCCCTCCCCTCCTCGTCGGTGCGGACGGTGGGGTCCCAGAAGGCAGTGTCCGGGAACTCCTGGCGGATGAACTCCGCCCCCATCGCCATCTCCGCGCCGCCGCCGCCTCCACCTCCCTTAGCGCCTCGCGCCACCTGGACCGTGATGCGGTCCACGGAGACCGAGAGGCTGTCGGCGGTGCGGACCCCCAGGCCACGCTCGCCGTAGAAGGCTTCCAGGATGGAAGGGGCGTTGGGGTCGGTCAGGGAGAGGACCGACTTGTCGACCACGCCGACCCCGACCTCGGCCTCCACCGGATTCCCCTCGGCGTCGGTGACGCGGATCTCCAGGTTGACCCGCTCGCGGGGGCCGTAGTGCTCCCCCGCCGCGATGTCCCGGTCGGGGATCACCTCGACGGTCAGTTCCTGCTTCTCCGGGGAGACCTCGAAGGAGACGTACCCCACCCGATAGGCGGGCACCGGGTTGGTCTCGTCCACCCCCTTGACCAGCACCACGGAGACGTAGACGTTGGGAGCGAAGTCGGCCGTGATGGGCAACTCGATCGTCTCGGCGTTGCCGTGGAGGGTCTGGACCCAGTGTTCAAGGATCCGCCCCCGCTCCACGGTGACCAGCGCGGTGACCTCGCCCTGGAAGGGGGAGGGGATGAGGATCTGGGCGACGTCGCCGGGTCGGTAGGAGCGGCGGTCGGCGATTAACTGGATGCGGTCGTTGTTCTCCCGCCGCCAACTGACGTACTCCCGGGAGGTCACCCAGAGCCAGGTGGCGGAGGTGATCCGATGGCCCTCCTCGTCGACGCCTACCGCCCTGGCGATGTAGGTGCCGCCCGACTCCGGCACGAAGGAGACCTCCGCCTCCCCCCGGCCGTCGGTGGTCACCGTCCGGGTCGCCACCACCGTGTCCGACGGGACCCAGGTCCAATACAGATTGCCGTACTCGTCCTCCTCCTGCACGTTGAGCCATTCCCGACGGCTGAAGGTGACGGTGAGCGGGACGCTCGCCACCGGATCGCCCTCCCAGTCCACGGTCCGCACCTCCACCGTCCGCGGCTCGCCGGCCCGGCCCACGTACCGCCGGGGACGCAGGCCGATGTAGAAGCGGCCCTTATGGACCACGACGGTGGCCCGGTTGGCGACCATCTGGTCGTTGACGTCGGTGACGGTGGCCTCGATGGTGAACTGCTGGCTGAAGGGCTCCTCGGCGATGTCGGTGGGGATGGAGAAGACGAACCGGCCCTCGCTGTCGGTGGTGCCCGTGCCGTCGGCGATCACCCGGCTCCAGCGGGGCCCCTCCGGCCCCCACCATCCATCCCACCCGCTGGTGTCGGTCCAATCCCACCAGCCGGGGACGTCCGGCCGGAAGGGGTAATCCTGGGCGTAGAGGGTCCAATGGACCTCCGCATCGGCGACGGGGCCGCCGAAGAAGTAGGTGGCCTGGACGGCCACGTTGACCCTCTCGCCGTCGACGACCTCATCCCGGTCGGGGGTCACCTGCACCTCGAACTCGGGGCGGCGGTACTCGGCCACCTGGAAGCCCACGCCGTCGGTCTGGTCGCCCACCTGGGCCTCGATGTAGTAGTACCCCAGGCCCGCCTCTTCGCCCAGGGTGAACTGCCCGTTGAAGGTGCCGAATTCGGAGAGGGGGAGGGTGTCGCTGTAGATCGGTTGGCCCTCGTCGTCGTAGACGGTCACCGGCACGGTCTCCAGCCCCGCCGGGAGGGTGTAGTGGACGTCGTCCTCGGCGCGGACGACGCCGCGGAAGTAGACCGGCTGACCGGGCCGGTAGATCGGCCGGTCGGTGTAGAGGTAGATCCGATAGGGCCGCGGGTCGAAATTGGAGGGGAACCCGAAGTCCCACGGACCGATCCCCTCGTACCAGTCGTTCACGGCGACGCCGAAGTCGGCGGAAGGCACGCCCTCCGCGCCGGTCAGGGCCACGTAGGGTGCCCACATATCCTCCAGCGGCTCCAACTCGGTCCGGAAGACCCCGTCGCCGTCGGTGGTCCCCCGCGCCAGCACCTCGGTGCGGGCCGATCCCGGGGACAGGAGGGCGACGTCCAGCCCCTCCACCGGCTCACCCGTGAGCAAGTCGGTGGCCCAGACCAGCGCCCCCCGCTGGGCCAGTTTCAGGGTCAGGTGGAGGCGGGAGACGACGAGGACGTGGCGGGAGGGTTGCCACCACGCCTGCTCCCGCACCTCGGGGGCGGAGACCTCCAGGAAGTAGAGACCAGGCGGGAGCGGCCCGCCGTCTTCGGCCAGGTACACCTGCCGGTAGCGGCTCTCGTTGAGGGGAGCCTCGACCGGCAGGCTCCAGGCGCGGATCAGATCCGCGCTCTTGTCCGGATCGAACGTCTCCCATTCGTCCCATCGGTCCGGCCCCACCAGGCGGAGGAAATCCTCCCAATCCAGCCGGTAGAGCGCCAGGTCGATCCGGCTGACGTTTCGGTAATGAACGAGAACCTGGGTGGAGGTGTAGCCGTTGTACGTCCCCACCTGCCCCGGCACCTCCAGGTAGGCCATCGGGTCCAGGGCTCGGGTGGCGAACCGGACCACCCGGCTCTCGCCGACGGTGTTGCCGTAGGGGTCGGCCATCCCAGCGCCCAGATGGACCTCGTAGGCGGTGGAGGGCTGGGTGTCCCAGGAGACGACGAACCGGTTGTCGTGGCTGTTCCAGTAAGTATAGACATCGGTCGGTTCGGGGATGATGGTGATGTTCGGCATCAGCGTGGCGAGGTCCATCGGGGCGGAGAAGTAGATCTCGAAGGAGGTGTCGGGATCGGCGGTGTCCTCGCCGTCGGCGGGATCGGTGCGCAGGATGCGGGGGGGCGGGACGGTGGAGAAGACCCAACTGTACTCCTTCTCCAGCGGGGCATCGCCGACGGCGGAGCGGGCACTGGTGTCCACGCGGGCGACATAGAGGGTTTCCAGGCGGAGGGGGACGGCCGGGGTAAAGGTCATCGTGGTGTGCTCCTCATCCCAAGCGAACGTCCCCTCCACGGGCTCCCCCGTGTCGGTCTGGAGGGAGAAGGCAGCCTCGGCGGAAGCGGGGTCCATCGGCTGGCTGAAGGTGACCGTGATGGGCCGGGTGAGGCCCACCTGCCCCGCGCCGTCGGAGGGATCGGTCCAGAGGACATAGGGGGACTGCACCGTGAAGGACCAGGTGAAGTCCTCCTTCAGGACGCCGCCGGTGGTGTCGGCGAGGCCGGCGGGGACGGTGACCCGGTA
>DROW01000057.1 GCA_011388675.1 Chloroflexota bacterium
ATCGAAAACCCACTCATCCCAACCAGGAGGTTGAGATGAAGCATATCCCATTTTACCGAATTGCCAAGTTGCTGTTCGACGAGCCGGCGGTGGTCAAGGGGATGGCCGAGGTATTGCGGGCCGTTTTACAGGCCCGGTCGGCGCGCTGGACGGAGATTGCGGCGAAGATGAGGGGAAGTGAGGCGGCGGCGTACGCGATCTTGACAACTTCCCCACCATGTGGTATATATATCGCCGCGGGGTAGAGCAGTGGTAGCTCGTCAGGCTCATAACCTGAAGGTCGGCGGTTCGAATCCGCCCCCCGCAACTTTTCCTCTTTTTGTGGCGACGTAGCTCAATGGTAGAGCAGGGGACTCATAAGCCCTTGGTTGGGGGTTCGAATCCCTCCGTCGCCATTTTTTCTTAAGGTTGACGTTCCACCCTCGTCCGCAGCCTCGGGCCTTCGGCCTTTTCCTACTTCGCGTCCTCCAGCGTATGTGGCAGACCGCAATCGCTGTCGCTGGCGATCTCCGATGGACCGCCTACCGTCCCGGCCGCTTGGCGGCCCACCCCGCCTGCACCCGAAGCCACTCTTCCAATGTGTTCACGTTGTAGAAAGAGCGCAGATCAGGATCGAGCCGCCGCACCTCCTCCGGAGATACGTAGCGCACCCGGACCTGCTCGAAGAAGGAGATGACCCGCCGCCGCCCGGCACGGATGGCGGCCTCTATCGCCGGGAGGCAGGTACGGCGATAGGCGGCGTGCAACGGCTCGACGTTCCCGCCCCGCCTGAGGATCGCTACGTCGAACCCTTCGGCCCACCCGACGAAGGCCCGCAGCAGGCGGGGGTTGAGGAACGGCATATCGCACGCCACGACCACCGCGACCTCGTGGGAGGCGACGGAGAGGCCAGCGTGGATCCCGGCCAGCACACCGACGCCGGGGAAGCGGTCGGTGACCACTGGAAGCCCTAGGTCAGTGTAGCGAGGAGCCGATCCCGAAGCAACGATCACTTCCCGGCAGACCGAAGCCAGCCGTTCGGCCACGATGGCGATGAGGGGCCGCCCGCCCAACTCCAGGAGCGCTTTATCTCGGCCGATCCGACGGCTGGCCCCACCAGCCAGGATCACCCCGGTCACCGACAACGGACCGGCTTTGCTCATCACCCGAAAGCCACGGAAGGCAAAGGCTTCGCGAGGTTCCCGCCCCCCTCTCGACGCTTCTCTTGCCGCAATTGAGCCACTCCCGTCCTCGGACCTGCTACCCTCCCCACGGCATCTGGGCGTAGGCCTCGAACGCCTCGTCGTGGAGGCGCTTGAACAGCGCTTCGTGCCCGCGCTCCCACTCGGCGAGCATCTGCAGCGCCTGCTTGGCCTCCCCTTCCGCCTTGCTGGCCGCCATCTCGTAGAACTCGGCGAAGTCGCGCTCGATGAGGTAGGCCATACGCAGCACCGGCAGGTCGGGCACCATCGCCTCCAGCATCGTCTGATCGAGCATCTCGGAGGCGGCGCGCTGGGCGAAGAATCCCTCACCCTTCAACTCCGGCGGTGCCGCCCCCGCAGGCGACTCCCCCGCCTCCAGCGCGTCCAGCAACCCCTGGATGAACTCGATGTGCTGCTGCTCCTCCTCGGCCAGACGACGGAACGCGCTCGCGGCGGCGTGGCTCACCCGCTCGGCGTTTTCCTCAAAAAACCGCTTCCCCTCTCGCTCCCGCTGCAGAGCGTACTCGTAGATCTTACGGATGTCCATTTCCCCTCCCTACCGTATCGGCTCGACGCGCACCGCGCAGACCTTGTACTCGGGGATCTTGGCGATGGGGTCGAGGGCGGCGTGGGTGAGGGCGTTGGCCGCCGCCTCGGCGAAGTGGAAGGGGATGAAGACGACGCCAGGCTTGATGTGGGAAGTAACGCGCACATCCAGTTCGATCTGGCCCCGCCGGCTGGTAACCCGCACCCGCCGACCGCCGTCCAGCCCGATGCGGGCGGCGTCGTCCGGGTGCATCTCCACGTAGGGCCGCGGCACCTCCTGGTCCAGTTTCTCCGTCCGACGGGTCATCGAGCCGGTGTGCCAGTGGAACATAATCCGGCCGGTGGTGAGGATGAAGGGGTACTCCTCGTCCGGCGTCTCCGCCGCCTCCTGGAAGTGGATGGCGTGGAAGCGGCCCAGCCCCCGGCTGAACTTCCCCTTGTGCAGGTAAGGCGTGCCGGGATGGTCGGGCGTGGGGACCGGCCACTGGAGGGATGCGGTGTGCTCCCCGTCCATCCGGTCCAGCCGGTCGTAAGAGACGCCGCTGTAAATGGGGGCGACGGAGGCGATCTCGTCCATCACCTCCCTGGGCGAGGCAAAGTCGAAGCCGGAAGCCCCCATCCGCTTCGCCAGTTCGCAGATGATCTCCCAATCGGCCTTCGCATCCCCCA
>DROW01000058.1 GCA_011388675.1 Chloroflexota bacterium
CAAAGATCTCCTGCGCCCCCCGCGAGACGTTGCCATAGCCGGCGAAGCCGACCACCAGCGGAGCCAAGTCGGAGGGTAGCCCTTCCCGGCGAATCCGCTCGCCGGCCTCCCGCACCGCCCGCCGAACGGCTTCCAGGTCGGGATAAGTATGGGCCTGCCGGATCGACGCGAACGGGGTAGGGGCTCCCTCCCACTCCAGGCGCTTCCCCAACGCCCAAAGGGTGTCCACCATCCCGGCCCACCCGGCGTGCCGCCCAAAGAAGATGAGGCGACGGCCCTTCTCATCGGTGATCTTCTCGTAATCGATCAGCACGCAGCCCAGGTCCAGCAACCGCTTCAGCATCGGCATGTTGTAGGGCTGTCCCTTGATGACGTGGGCGAAGTAGACGTAGGTCTTGCCCGGGAGCAACCGGTCGGGCGGGACCTCTTTGACAGCGAAGATCACATCGCACGGGGAGAGGTCCTCCTGAACCTTCGCCCCCACGGCCGCGTACTCCTCCTCCCGGAAGACGCGGATGTCGGAGGGCTGCACGATCACCTGGATGCCGTGTTCGGCGATCAGATCCCGCACGTCCTCCGGAACCAGCGGCACCCGTCGTTCCCACACCGATTTGTCTTCCCGTCGGATGCCGATAACCGGAGTTCTCTCTGCACCCTTGTCTTTCGCGCTCATTGAGCACTCTCCCTATTTCGTTCCGTAGACGCCGTCTCCGCCTCCGGCGCTGCTTCTTCCCCCACGGTCACCCCCGTCAGCGTGCGCCAGACCTTCCGCCACGGGAGCAACCACACCACCAGCATGATGCCTCCGTCCAGAGCGTAGGTGATCAGATCGCGCGCCCAGAAGCGGACGGTCAACTCGTCCGTCCAATCGATCGAACCCTGAATCGCCTCGGCCGCAGTGAACACGAGATCCTGAGCATAGGAGAGAAACAGAAGGAGCCCGGCAAGCACAAGGGCATATCGATACCCCCAGGCGATGGGAGAACCCCCAACCCGCCGGACCATTCGCTTTTCCCACGTCAGGTGGAGCAACCACAGCCCCGCCATTCCCGCGGCCGCCGCTATCCCTCTCGCCAGCCGCTCGAGGATCTCAGACCGGGTAAGAGAGCCGATCTCCCGCTGTATGGGGGTCCGGTGCCCCACCACGGGCAGGGAGACGAGGAGGGCCTGTGTCCCTTCCGTCTCCGGTATTTCCTCCTCGGCGAACGCACGTAGCGCGAGAGAGGTGCCGGTCCAGATCACGCCTCCGATGTTGAGGAGCAAGGCCAGCACGCAGAAGAGGGCAACAGCGTAGAGATAAAGATACCCCAGGGAGATGGAAAGCGGATGTCGGCGCTCCCGGTACGCGACGACAGCCATCACCACAAGACCAATGGAAAAGGTAAGGTCCAGGATCGCCAATCGGTTGAGCCCCGTGCTGATCACCTCGTCCCTCCTTTCACCAGGGGAGGCAGCGTCAGGTGGAAAGGGGGATAGGCAATGCCCCGCTCCGTGATGATCCCCGTGACGTACCGGTGCGGCGTGACGTCGAAGGCGGGATTGGCCACGGCGACCCCTTCCGGGACGGCTGGCCGGCCCATCAGAGTCAACGCAGTAACCTCCTCCGGGGGCCGTTCCTCAATGGGGATCTCTGTCCCCGCACGCAGGCTGAGGTCCACCGTGGACGTTGGAGCGCAGACGTAGAACGGGATTCCGTTCTCCTTCGCCACGACCGCCAGTTTGTACGTCCCGATCTTGTTCGCCACGTCCCCGTTGGCCGCGATCCGATCTGCCCCCACGAGCACCAGGTCGACCTGCCCGGTATGCATAAAGTGGCCGGCCGCGTTGTCGACGATGAGGGTGAAGGGGATGCCCAACTGCTGAAGTTCCCAGGCGGTGAGGCGGGCCCCCTGGAGGCGGGGACGGGTCTCGTCCACCAGGACGTGGATGCGTTTCCCCTGCTCGTGGGCCGCCCGGATGACCCCCAGGGCGGTCCCGTAGTCCACCGTCGCCAGCGCGCCGGTGTTGCAGTGGTGGAGGATCGTGGCTCCGTCGGGGACGACGGCCGCGCCGATCTCCCCCAGCCTTCGGTTGGTCGCCACGTCCTCGTCGGCGATGGCCTGCGCTTCTTCCAGGGCGACCTCCCGCATCCGACGCGGGTCTTGTTCCTCGACGACACGCCGCAGCACCCGCTCCACCGCCCACGCCAGGTTGACGGCGGTAGGCCGGGCGGCTCGAAGGATCGCCGCCGCGTCCTCCAGGTCGCGGAGCAGCCCGTCCCGGCTGTGGGCCGGGCTCTCGCGGGCGGCCAGCGCCATCCCAAACCCCGCTGCCGCCCCGATGGCCGGCGCGCCCCGCACGACCATCTCCCGGATCGCGCGGGCGACGGCCTCCACGTCCATCAGTTCCACGACGCGAAATTCGGCGGGGAGCAGACGCTGGTCGATCAGGCGGACCTTCCCATCGTGCCACTCGACGGTACGCATTGGGGACTCGCTCCCGGATGGGATAACCGAGCGGGTATGGTAACACGGGGGCGGTGGTTTGTCAAACACAGGAGGGGCGCGGAGGGAACAGCCCCTCCACGCCCCTCTACCCACCTCGCTTCCCCGCTTTATTCGGTCAGGGGCGGCTTCTCCGGAGTTTCCGTGGTCTTGGCGGGTGGCACCCCCAACAAAGGAGAGGAGATCGCTGGCGCAGGCTTCTTCATCGGCGCGCGTCGTTCGATCTTCACCCCTTCATAGGAATCGATGTCCCCTCGATAGCCGGTTCCCGCCGGGATCATCTTGCCGATGATCACGTTCTCCTTCAGGCCATACAGTCGGTCTTCCTTCCCCTCGATGGCCGCCTCGGCCAGCACCCGGATGGTGTGCTGGAAGGAAGCGGCGGAGAGGAAACTGTCGGTGCTGAGAGCCGCCTTGGTGATCCCCAGGAGGACGGCCCGCGCCTTGGGCGGCCGTCCACCCTCCTCGATGATCTTGCGGTTGATCTCCTGCAACTCCAGCCGGTCCACCAGATCGCCGGGCAGCAGATCGGAGTCCCCGGGGTCGACGATCTCCATCTTCCCCAGCATCCTGCGGATGATGACCTCGAAGTGCTTGTCGTTGATGTTCACGCCCTGGGAGCGGTAGACCTTCTGGATCTCGGAGAGGATGTACATCTGGGTGGCCTCGCGGCCCAGGACCTCCAGGATGCGATGGGGGTTCTTGTTGCCCTCGAACAACTGGGTGCCCGCCTTGATCTGCTGGCCTTCCTCGACGAGGAGGCGAACGGCGGAAGGCACCTCGTACTCGCGGACCTCCTTGCGTTCGTAGACGACCTCGACCTTGCGGCCATCCCGGCGGACCCGCCCGCTGTGTCGGCAGAGGATCTCCTTGTCGCCGCGCTTGGCGATCAGGTCGCCTGCCTCCACCTCGTCCCCGTCTTTGACCTTGATGCCCCAGTTACCGGGGATCTCGTACTCGTCCACCAGCACCTCGCTCTTGACGATGCGGACCCGGCGCTGGCCGTCGGTGCGGATAATGTGGACCACGCCGTCGATGTCGGCGATCTCGGCCTCGCCCTTGGGCTTCTTGCGCGCCTCGAACAACTCCTCGACGCGGGGGAGACCGTGGGTGATGTCGCCCCGGTCGGCCGCCACACCGCCGGTGTGGAAGGTCCGCAGGGTCAACTGCGTGCCCGGCTCGCCGATGGACTGGGCGGCGATCAGGCCGACCGCCGTGCCAATGTGAACCATCCGCCCACGCCCCAGGTCGCGCCCGTAGCAGAGGACGCAGATGCCCCGCTTGAGCGCGCAGGTCATCGGCGA